>NZ_JBXWOX010000013.1:0-124136 GCF_059611125.1 Ruegeria sp. CDSB029 | reverse complement strand
TGGCTCCGGCGGTAGGGATCGAACCTACGACCAATTGATTAACAGTCAACTGCTCTACCGCTGAGCTACGCCGGAACTGAGGGGCGTATAACAACCCGTTTTTTGCCCGTCCAGAGGAGAACTGCATCAATCGGAAAAAAATTTGGACAAGTCACGCGGTTCTGAAATAATTGGCATTTCCCGATAGCGCATCAGGTGTGGAGACTTTTGATTTGCCATATAGATCAATTAGATGCGCAAACACGTTACGCTCGGCGGCTGGCAGCAGCGCGATAGGTGTATCGGTGTAAATGCGCTCGGCAAGTTGGCGGGCGGTTCCGGGCTGATCCGCAAGCGCCGCCAGTATCTGAGCTTCGCGCGTGAGGCGGTGTTTGATCAGCCAGTCCAAACGTTCGCCAGGATCGGTGATCGGTGCACCATGGCCGGCGTGAAACACGGTCCAGTCCCGGGCGCGCAACCTTTGGCAGGCTTGCATGAAATCCGTCAGATCCCCGTCCGGAGGGGAGACCAGCGAACTTGCCCAGCCCATGACGTGATCGGCTGTAAAGCAGACATTGCCCCATCCCAGGGCGATATGGTTTCCCAGATGACCGGGTGTATGGATGATCTCAAGCTGCCAGTCTTCACCCTCGATCATCTCACCATCCGCCACTTCGATGTCCGGCCGGAACGCGGTATCTATCCCTTCACCGCCGCCGACCAGACCTTGTTGCGCCAATTCGGTCATGACTGCGCTGCGTCCGGCTTGTGGCCCGCCAAAGGCCAAAATCGGCGCTCCGGTCCGTTCTGCCAAAGGTGCCGCAAGCGGCGAGTGGTCGAGATGGCTGTGGGTGACGATGATGTGGCTTATCCGTTGACCCGGCTGCATGGCGTTCAGAATCGCCTCAAGATGCGCGTCGCTCAGGGGGCCGGGGTCGATGACCGCCAGATCGAGCTCTCCCAATAGATACGTATTCGTACCGCGATAAGTCATCGGAGACGGGTTTGGTGCCAGAATCCGCCGCAGGCCAGTTTGTATTTCGGTTGCTTGACCTGGTGGCGGGTTGAAATCGTCGGGCACCTGCATTCTGAGCTCTTTCTCTTGGAGGATCAGCCCGTTAGGTTTAGCGCATGTCCAGTCGATGGCTCAAACACTATATGCCGCGCAGCCTTTATGCCCGAGCAGCACTGATTCTGGTTCTTCCGGTTATCGTTCTGCTGTTGGTGGTTGGGATTGCCTTTTTGCAAAAACATCTTGAGGACGTCACCGCACAGATGACTCGATCCGCGGCGCGCGAAGTGACTCTGGTGCTTGAAACAATGCAGGGGGCCGAGACCCGGCAGCAGGCATTGGCAGCCATTCGCCCGGATTTGGTTGCGCTTGAGATGAAGGCCCGCTTTGTCGACCCCGATCAGGATCCTTTGACCGACAAGCGGCGGTGGTACGACTTCATCGCACCCCAGGTCGAGGCAAATTTGCAGATGCGACTGCCCGATCTGGTTTCTGTGGCCTTGCCTTCGGGTGACGAGGCACGGTTGTATCTGGAAACCGATCTGGGGCTTCTGCAGTTGACGATAGATCGCCGCCGCTTGTCACCCACGGCGCCGCATCAGTTGATTGTGACTATGGTGTTTTTTGCCGTGGTCATGACCACGATCTCATTCCTCTATATGCGCAATCAACTGCGGCCCATCACCCGGCTTGCTGACGCCGCGCAGGCCTTTGGCCGGGGCAGGGTGGTACCCTATTCGCCGGGCGGTGCAATAGAAGTGCGTGCAGCCGGTAGTGCGTTTCTGGAAATGCGGGCAAGAATCGAGCGCCAGATGGAACAGCGCACGATGATGCTGTCGGGGGTCAGTCACGACCTGAGAACACCGCTGACGCGCCTGAAACTGGGCCTGTCCATGTTGCCTGAGGATGAGGCAGCACCGATGCAGCAGGACGTAGACGAGATGCAATTGCTGTTGGATGCGTTCCTCGATTTCTCTCGCGGCGCCGCTGAGGGTCCCGCCGAGGCAATCGAGCCCGCGGCGTTGTTGCGCCAGATTGTCGAAGACGCGCGACGGGCAGGTCATCAGGCCGAATTGGTCTCAGTCGAAGGTGACGGCACGGCGATGCTGCGCCCGATGGCCATGCGCCGCGCGGTCGAGAACCTGATTGGCAATGCGGTGCGATATGGCAACCGGGCCGAAGTC
Source organism: Ruegeria sp. CDSB029 (assembly GCF_059611125.1). Classification (NCBI taxonomy): domain Bacteria; kingdom Pseudomonadati; phylum Pseudomonadota; class Alphaproteobacteria; order Rhodobacterales; family Roseobacteraceae; genus Ruegeria; species Ruegeria sp. CDSB029. Next base: position 121,961 of record NZ_JBXWOX010000013.1, on the reverse strand, counting down.
AGCCTGTCACTGACGCCCAAAACCACGCGCATCCGGGTCGAAGATGACGGACCGGGCATTCCGGTAGAGCAGCGCACTGAGGCTGTAAAACCGTTCTCGCGTCTTGATCCCGCACGCAACCAGAATCAGGGTAGTGGCGTTGGTCTTGGGTTGGCGATTGTTGCGGATATTGCCCGCGCACATGGCGGTGTCCTGCGGCTTGGCAAAAGTGAAAGGCTGGGTGGCCTTTGCGCAGATATCATTGTTGGGAGGTGATTTTGGTGGGATCGGAATTTACGTTTTGTGTCGCTGCCATAAGCGGCGCGCAAAATTTTTCTTTGGTCTAAAGCACCGATCACCCCGTACAACCTTTAGAATGGGAGGAAGTCATGACCAATAGTTTCGACGTGAAATCATCGTGGGTATCGGTAATGGATGAAACAAAAAACCCACTAAAAAAATACTCTCTATCCACAGCACACATGCTGATGCAGATGTTGGCATGGATGTGGAGCGCAATCTTCTCGCTGATGGTTGGCAGCTATTTTGTTTTCGGTGTAACCGCATCGGGCCATTTGCTGCTGATCGGCGGGTTGTTTGTCACCTTGGCAGTTTTCCAAAAGGCTGAAGCGACAGATCCTGAAGCGTAAAGTTGCTGCCTCGTATTAGACCGAACGGCTTTACCCGGGGTTTTTTGGTCCAATTCTTGACCCGCTCCGTATCGCCTTCACTACCCCAACTGCCTCCCGCGTTGTTTGTAACGGTTTCCCTCCGAACAACGCGGGTTTTTTTGGAGCGGGAACGAGTGGCTACCCTGGTGTTTAACGGGGTGTATCTCCCCCATTAGACTTGAGGCGCATTTCTATCGTAACGTTGCAGAACGTCTTTTGCGGCATAGGTTTAGGTATGGACAACACTGTATTGTATTTCTTGGTTGGTATATTTGTCGTCGGGCTTTTGACGCTTGGATATTACTCAAAAAGCAGTGGTGCATTAATCTCGATTGTCATCGTAGTTGGCGTATTGGGTGCGATGGTTGGATACTTTGGTGGATACTTCGGTGAACCTCCAAGGTAGGCCTGAACTTCAATTGGAGGTTTGCCGGTGCGCTTTGTATTTGGAAGCTTTTTTTTCAAACTAAAAAGGGCACAAAAAAAACCAGCTTCGCGGTCCGAGTGAGCGGAGGGGTCGCGAAGCCGGTCAATTTCCTCCTACTGGGTGCTAGTCGGAGGCTGGGATGCACATGTATGGGACGTGCAAGATCATAAAAACATGAATTTACAAGTTTCGCTAAATGGAAATGGGATAGCCAAAAACCCATTCGAATAGGTGATGTATCCAAAAGTATAGTATGCGTATGTGTCATATTGTCTTGAATGTACCAAATGGCACTTCCGCTTGAGCGGGACTCCGAACTCTAGGGGCTTGAATAAGGCTCAGAGTTACTGGGCAACCCTGCAGATTTAGAAGAATGAATCTTATGTTTGAACTGGACAGCAGAAACACCGTGCATTGCTGGTCTGGCAAGCATCTGTAACTGATAACAATGAACAAGTAGACGGTGGTAGGCCCGGCAGGACTTGAACCCGCAACCAAAGCGTTATGAGCGCTCTGCTCTAACCAATTGAGCTACAGGCCCGCCTGAGCGCTTTGAGTACCACGGTGAACAGCCGCGTCAAGCCTGACCGTTGCAACAAGTCGCACAATCGAATAACCGGCGCGGGAACCATTCATAAGGGGCTGGCCATGACGACGGGCAAGAACGGAATCACCTATGCCGATGCGGGCGTTGATATCGATGCGGGGAATGCTTTGGTCGACCGGATCAAGCCGGCCGCGAAACGCACCAACCGCTCAGGCGTGATGAGCGGGCTGGGCGGCTTTGGCGCTCTGTTCGATCTAAAGGATGCCGGATATCAGGACCCGATTCTGGTTGGGGCCACCGATGGGGTGGGCACCAAGCTGCGCATCGCCATTGATACCGGCGTTGTCGACGGCGTGGGCATCGATCTTGTGGCCATGTGCGTCAATGACCTGATCTGCCAGGGCGCTGAGCCGCTGTTTTTCCTGGATTATTTTGCGACCGGCAAGCTGGATACGGATACGGCGGCGCGGATCATCGAAGGCATTGCCGAAGGCTGTGTCCAATCCGGATGCGCCTTGATCGGCGGTGAAACCGCGGAAATGCCCGGCATGTACCCGGATGGCGATTTCGATCTGGCCGGGTTCTCGGTTGGCGCGATGGAACGTGGGGCTCATCTGCCGGCCGGCGTTCAGGCGGGCGACGTGCTGTTGGGGTTGGCCTCGAACGGTGTGCATTCCAACGGGTACTCCCTTGTGCGCAAACTGGTAGAGATTTCGGGTCTGGGCTGGGATGCCGCCTCACCGTTCAGTGAAGGATCGCTGGGTGAAGCTCTGCTGACACCCACACGTCTGTATGTGAAGCCAGCTCTGCAGGCGATCCGAGCAGGGGGCGTGCATGCGCTGGCCCATATCACCGGCGGCGGCCTTACAGAAAACCTGCCCCGTGTGCTGCCCGAGGGGTTGGGTGCCGAGATTGACCTGAATGCATGGGATTTGCCGCCTGTATTCCGCTGGATGGCGGAAACCGGTGGGATTGTTGAGGCTGAGATGTTGAAGACCTTCAACTGCGGCATTGGCATGATCGTCGCGTGTGAAGCGGATCGCGCGGATGATTTGGCGGCGTTGCTGGCCGATGCGGGCGAAACGGTTGCGCGGATTGGCACTGTGACCGGGACAGCGGGCATGGCCTATTCGGGCACCCTGTTGTGAGCCATAAGCGCGTCGCAATTCTGATCTCGGGGGGTGGCTCGAATATGGTGTCGCTGGTCGACAGCATGACCGACGATCACCCTGCGCGGCCTTGTCTGGTTCTGTCCAATGATGCGAATGCGGGTGGCCTGACAAAGGCGGCAGAGCGGAGCATTCCGACGGCTTCGGTGGATCACCGCCCGTTCAAGGGCGACCGTGCCGCGTTTGAGGCCGAGTTGCTGAAACCGCTGGAAGAAGCGCGACCCGATATCGTTTGTCTGGCTGGCTTCATGCGTGTTCTGACAGGCGATTTCGTGTCACGCTTTCAGGGACGGATGCTGAATATCCACCCTTCGCTTCTGCCGAAATACAAGGGTCTCAACACCCATGCGCGCGCTATTGAAGCCGGGGATGCTGAACATGGATGTTCGGTTCACGAAGTCACCGCAGCCTTGGATGACGGTCCGATCCTTGGGCAAGCGCGAGTAGATATTGAACCGGGTGATACGTCCGAGGCATTGGCCGCCCGGGTGCTGGTGTGGGAACACAAACTCTACCCCGCAGTGTTGCGCCGTTACGCCAGTGGGGATCGGACTCCGGTGTTGCTGCCCTGAACGTCTCGGGATGATTTACACGCGCGTCAAATTCATCCTATGGTCCGCAATACGGCTGGGTACGGAATGAAACAGACAATCAGCCGCACAGAACAAGAGCAAGAACAGCACCGCGCATGAAAACCCTGACGACGACGCAAGAGCTGGCCGAATTCTGCAAGGCCGCGGCGGAATATGACTATGTCACCGTAGATACCGAGTTTCTGCGCGAACGGACTTACTATTCGAAACTCTGTTTGGTGCAGCTTGCAGTTCCATCCGACAATGAGGACAGCGCCGTTCTCGTCGACCCATTAGCCGACGGCTTGTCGCTGGACCCGCTTTACGACCTGTTTCGCGACGAAAGCGTGGTCAAAGTGTTTCACGCCGCGCGACAGGATCTTGAGATTTTCTGGGTCGAGGCGTCCGTATTCCCGCAACCTCTGTTCGACACTCAGGTCGCCGCGATGGTCTGTGGCTTTGGAGAGCAGGTGGGATACGAGACTTTGGTGCGCAAAATCTGCAAGGAAGGGGTCGACAAAACCTCGCGTTTTACCGATTGGTCACGTCGGCCACTGACAGATGCGCAAAAGACCTATGCCTTGGCGGATGTCACGCATTTGCGGCAGATCTACGAATATCTGGCGGCCCAGTTGAACAAGTCGCAGCGCAGCCATTGGGTGTCCGAAGAGTTGCGCACCCTGACCCAGCCCGGAACCTACGATATCCGTCCGGAAGATGCATGGAAGCGGGTAAAAACCCGGACGAATTCGGCCAAGTTCCTGGCTGTCGTGCGCGAGTTGGCGCAGTTTCGCGAAGCTTATGCGCAGGAGAACAACGTTCCGCGCAGCCGGGTGTTTAAGGATGATGCCTTGATCGAGCTTGCCTCGACCAAGCCAAAATCTCCGTCGGACCTTGGTGGTTCTCGCCTGCTGCTGCGCGAGGCGCGCAAAGGCGCGATTGCCGATGGTATTCTGGCGGCGGTGAAACAGGGGGTGAATTGCCCTGCCGATCAAATGCCGCGCGTTGATAACAGCCGTGACAAGCTAAAGATCAACCCGGCGCTCGCCGATTTGCTGCGCGTTTTGCTCAAGTCCAAAACCGAAAGCTCGGGCGTGGCGGCGAAGCTGATCGCAACAAGTTCCGAACTGGACCAGTTGGCTGCGGGCGAGCGCAAGCTGCCTTCGATGTCAGGCTGGCGATTTGAGGTGTTTGGCGAGGATGCCCTGAAACTGTGTGACGGCAAGATCGCTCTGGCCGCCAAGGGGCAATCCGTACAAGTCGTGTCGCTTTAGCGGCGGTTAACGCCGCCGGGACTCTAGTGCATTCTGTTCACCACGAACGCGAACCAAACGGGTGTTTCGCAGCTCAGCCCGGCCAAGCGTCGTGGCACCATTGACCTCACGCGATTTTTCAGAGCCCTGATTGGTCGCGTAGCTTGGGTAGCTGACTTCGAACGTGTATTCCAGAATGCCGTTCTTTTTGTTTTCTTCGCTTTCCACGGGGACAAGGCGCGCATTATAGGCGCCCTGTCTTGCGGCCGTACCTTTGACATAGACGATTGCCCCGGTAGACGTGGGATCGATGCGCAGCTCATCTACCTTGGTTATGGCAAAGCCGATCACTTCCTTTTCGGGTCGCGAAAACAGGCCCGGGCCGTCGCGCCCCTGGGGCACCAGAGCATCGGCTTCGTTTACGGATACTTCAGTAGGGGCGGGTGTACTGGACCCGAACCAATTGGTCGGGTTCACGCGCGACTCGCTCCAGCCGCTGCAGGCGGCCAGTGTAAGCGTGCCGACCAATAGAAGAGGTGTTGATTTTTTCATGGTCCCAAAGCCCAGAGAAGTATTTTCAGCAATGGGTTATCGTAAATTCCAAAGATTGAAAACCCACACCGGGGCTGGACAGGTGCCCAACAGAGGCATAGGTCACAAATGTGATCGCAAAAAAAAGGACCGCTGCGAAATGGCAACGCCTGCCTTTGAGGAAATCGTCGAGGATTTTGAGTTTCTGGATGACTGGGAAGACCGGTATCGCCATGTCATAGATCAGGGCAAAGCGATGGAGCCGCTGGACGATGCGTTCAAAGTGCCCGCCACAAAGGTGCACGGTTGTGCCAGTCAGGTGTGGCTGCAGCCCACGATCGAGGGTGGCGTTTTCCGGTTCGACGGCGACAGCGACGCGTTGATCGTGCGCGGGCTGATTGCGGTGTTGCGGTCTTTGTATAATGGCTTGCCTGTTGGCGAAGTCCCAAAGGTCGACGCGGGCGGCGAGTTGGCGCGCCTTGGGCTGAATGATCACCTGTCCGCACAACGCTCTAACGGCTTGCGGTCAATGATTGAGCGTATCCGCGAAGTCGCGCAAGAGAACGCCTGACGATCAGGCGGTCGGCTTGCGGGCGGCCCACTCGGTCAGGGTGGTTTCCAGATCGCCATAGCCGGTGAACCGGCGTTCAAACGTCAAACCCATGCGTTCGGCGCATTCCTGAGCGCGTGCCGTCAGGTCCGGATCGTCTGTCTGGGCTTGATAGACAAGCTTGGTATAGTTCCCGAAATACATGTCCCGCAGTTGGGGGTGACGGTCCAGGCCAAGCGGTTTCCACACAAAGGCATCGAACTGGCGGGCCAGAAAATCCGTCAGGTAGAAGGCTGTTGTTTCATCATCGCCATGGTCTTCAAAGGCTTGATTTCCTTCGAAAAAGGAATAGCAGTGCGGGCCTTTGATCATCTCGATGCCCATCTCTTTGCAGGCCTTCTGCAACAGCCCGCCGGTACCACAGTCGGCATAGACGACGAAGATCTGATCAAAGTTACCGCGGTGCTTGGCAACAGCTTCTTCGACAGCCTGTGTAATCCGTTCGGGGTGAACGTGCAGTATGGCGGGCAGGCAGGTCAGGGTCATATGATCCCAGCCGTTGCGCTTTTTCAGATGCAGGATTTCGCGCGCCAGCGCACCGCATGCCAATAGCAGTATGCCGCCTTGCCGAGTGTCTTCGGTATAGCCTTTTGTCGTCAGGCTTGCGTCATCCGGTGTGGTGTTCTGCTGCATCGTCAATTCCCTGAAGGATTGCAGCATCAAAGAATGAATGCCGGATCAAGGCAAGTCCGCTTCCGACATCCCGTGTCAGGCCACCGACGCACGCGTTTCAAAAGATTGAAGCGATGGGCGGGCAGGGGGACCATAGGCGGTGATCCCGTGGCTGGCCAGTTCCGGAAACAGCGACAGGATCTCTTGCTGTGTGTCATCCTCAAAACTGTTCCACGCCTGGATTCCAGGGTGAAAGCTCTCGCTTAGGCACCCTTCGGCCCAGATCAGTTCGTGCTGATCGAACATCAGGTGATAATAGGTCACAAGACCGCCGGGCTTCATCACGATATCGCGGCCATTCACCAAATGCTTGGCAGGCGCCAGCGCCTCAGCGTGGCCCGTATGCAGTTCAACACGCCAGTCGCTGATCAGCATCCTGTGCTGCTGCGAGAGCAAGAGATCGCGATCATTGCCAAGCGCACCCGCCTTGATCAGCACAGGCGTGAACACGCCTGCGGCACGCGCGGTCTGAGAGCCAATCCAACGCAGCGTTTGCAACCCATGATCCAGCGTCGTAATTTTGTCACCCACGCGCAAATTCTCGACCTCGACCAGGCCACGTTCCGTTTCGATCAGAGTGCCGGTTGCGAAACATCTGGCGATGTCCCAGGATTCACGGTCAGCGTTCAAACCCGTAGTTGTGGCGGTGTTTATACTGTTGAGCGTTAGTGACCTGATGCCCGCAAATTCCAATGCGGCCTGATCGCTGTTGGCTGAGAATTCTGGAACCAGAAAAGTGTTCCCGAGCGTGTCTTGCGCGATGACTGCCGTTATGTCTGCCGTTGTGCCGTCGACCTACGTAATTGTCGCATTGTAGGCGACAGCTGCATCGAAAATGGTCGCAGCGCCATCAATTGCAAAAAAATCCACGTCAGAGTTGGCGTTGTTTTCGTAGGTTCCACCAGGGTTTCCTACCGGTGTCCAAACGACAGCGTCGTCAAGTAATGGATCACCCGGACCACCAAAAGTTTGTCCAACCAAAGCGCCCGCGTTTTCAGCAGTGTTGTTACCCTCAGTCGGGTCGATGATTGCAAGATTACCAAGAAAAATAGCATTAAACGTCGTAGGCATAACCCACCCTATATGTACTCGTTAACAACACGTGCGTCACAACAGATTCGCACTATCACAATTGACAGGTAATAAAACCTGTACTGCTTATCAAGCAGTTGAAGACAAAAAAGCCGCCCCGGAAAGGGCGGCCTTGATCATTTTCGTGTCACCTGAATTAGCTGGCCAGTTGGTTATGCTTGCGGGACACAAAGTCTTTGGCAGTTTCCACCGCAACCGCCGCGTCACGGCAATAAGCGTCTGCGCCGATGGCCTTGCCGAATTCCTCGTTCAGAGGGGCGCCGCCAACGAGTACGATGTAATCTTCACGCCGTCCCTGTTCGATCAGCGTGTCGATGACCACTTTCATGTAGGGCATCGTAGTGGTCAGCAAGGCAGACATGCCCAGAATGTCAGGCTGTTCGGAATCCAGGGCTTCCAGGTAGTTTTCGACCGGGTTGTTGATGCCGATATCGACAACTTCGAAACCAGCGCCTTCCATCATCATCGACACCAGGTTCTTGCCGATGTCGTGGATGTCGCCTTTAACGGTCCCGATCACCATCTTGCCAACGCGCGGCGCGCCGGTTTCGGCCAGCAGTGGTTTAAGGATCGTCATGCCACCTTTCATCGCGTTAGCGGCCAGCAAAACTTCGGGAACGAACAGGATGCCGTCCCGGAAATCGTGGCCCACGATGGTCATGCCACCGACCAGAGCTTTGGTCAGGATGTCATATGGTGTCCATCCGCGTTCAAGCAGGATGTTCACACCTTCTTCGATCTCTTCTTTCAGGCCGTCATAAAGATCGTCGAACATCTGTTCGACAAGTTCGTCGTCGTTGAGTTCGGACAGGACGATGTCTTCTTCATCGGACATGGGGCATTTCCCTGTGCTGGGCGGGCCATCGGCCCGTGGTGGCATTTTTTCCGTTTTGGCCATTTCGTCGCAGTTAGACTGTTACGATTGCGACCTTGGCGGTTCCGGGACCGACCTATACGTCAAATTGTTTGCGATCACGATGGAATTATCTGCAACAACATCCTGCATTCTGTTCACAAACGGGGAAAAACCAGGCGCCCAACATCGGGGGCTAAAAGGGCGGTTCGCGCAGTTTTCCTTGTCGCATGGCGATACAGGGTTTATTGATTCCCGAATGAGAACGTAACAGGAACAAATATGCCTGCACTCAACATAAAGGCCCGCGGCGTGGCCAGCAATGAATCAGGCAGATTCGAACGCTTTGCGACCGAAGCCTGCGATGACGGCTGGGAGATGGAAGAGGAGCTTCCGACGCTCAGAACTGAAGTCCGAGAAGAGGTAGCGCGCAGTGTGGTCACCTACAACCGATCGCCCGATCTGCCGTTCGACCGCTCGATTAACCCGTATCGCGGGTGCGAGCATGGGTGCGTGTACTGTTTTGCCCGTCCGACCCATGCCTATCTAGGGTTGTCGCCGGGATTGGATTTTGAAACCCGGTTGATCGCCCGGCCAAACGCGGCCGAGGTTCTGAGGAAAGAACTGTCCTCGGCCCGGTACAAAGTAGCGACCATTGCGATGGGAACGAATACCGACCCGTATCAACCGATCGAGAAACAGCACAAGATAACGCGGGCTTGCCTTCAGGTCTTGCGAGAGTTCCAGCATCCTGTCGCGATCGTGACCAAAGGCGCGATGATCGAACGGGATTTGGATATTCTTGCCTCCATGGCGAAACTTGGGCTGGTTCGGGTCGGTGTTTCGTTGACTACTTTGGACCCTGGCCTATCTCGGCGGATGGAACCGCGCGCGCCATCCCCTGTAAGACGGCTGGCGACGATCCGACGATTGGCCGATGCAGGTGTGCCGGTGCGCGTCATGACATCGCCTTTGATACCGGGTCTGACGGATCATGAATTGGAAACCATGCTGGACGCCGGGGCCGATGCCGGGGCAGATGCAGCAAGCTGGATCATGCTGCGCCTTCCGCGCGAAGTATCTGAGCTGTGGCAATCCTGGTTGCAGCAGCATGAGCCGGCGCGGGCCGAAAAGGTCATGTCCAAGCTACGCGAGATGCACGGTGGTCGTGACTATGATCCGCGCTGGGGGCACCGCATGCGGGGTGAAGGTGAGTATGCTGGTATAGTTGCCAAGCGGTTTGCATTGGCAGTCAAACGATTGGGGTTGGCCACAAAAACAGCACCGTTACGGTGTGACCTGTTTTCCAGGCCCGCGCAGGCAGGGGATCAATTGACCCTTTTCTGAAACGAAAAACGCCCCGGACGGAGGTCCGAGGCGTTTCGAATTTGCCACCGGTAATCAGCGGTTTTCGATGTCTACGTAATCGCGGGTCGTTTCGCCGAGATACAGCTGACGTGGACGACCGATCTTGTTCTGAGGATCTGCGATCATCTCTTTCCACTGGCTGACCCAGCCAACAGTGCGCGACAGTGCGAAGATCGGTGTGAACATTGAAGTGGGGAAACCCATCGCCTCGAGGATGATGCCCGAGTAGAAGTCCACGTTCGGGAACAGTTTCTTTTCGGCAAAGTACGGATCTTCCAGCGCCTGCTTCTCCAGCGCCTTGGCAACCTGCAGCTTGGGATTGTTCTCGACGCCAAGCAGGTCCAGTACTTCGTCGGCCGATTGCTTCATAACCGTCGCGCGCGGGTCGAAGTTCTTGTAGACACGGTGGCCAAAGCCCATCAGGCGGAACGGATCGTTCTTGTCCTTGGCGCGGTCGATGTACTCCGGAATGCGATCGACGGAACCGATCTCTTCCAGCATTTCCAAACATGCTTGGTTCGCACCGCCATGAGCAGGGCCCCAAAGGCAAGCAACACCAGCCGCGATACACGCGAACGGGTTTGCGCCCGAGGATGACGCCAGACGTACGGTCGAAGTCGAAGCATTCTGTTCGTGGTCCGCGTGCAAAGTCAGAATCCGGTCCATCGCACGGCTGAGGATCGGATTGACCTCATATTCTTCTGCCGGCACGGCAAAGCACATGCGCAGGAAATTGGACGCATAGTCGAGATCGTTGCGCGGATAAACGAAAGGCTGGCCGATGTGGTACTTATAGGCCCAGGCCGCGATGGTCGGCATCTTGGCGATCAAACGGTGCGAGGCGACCTCACGCTGATGCGGGTCGGATACGTCGGTCGAGTCGTGATAGAACGCCGACATTGCGCCAACGACACCCACCATGATCGCCATTGGGTGCGCATCCCGACGGAAGCCGCGATAGAAATATTGCATCTGCTCATGCAGCATTGTGTGGCGCGTGATGGTGGTTTCGAACTGCTCAAGGTCTTTGGCTTGCGGCAGCTCTCCGTACAGCAGCAGATAGCATACCTCTAGGAAATGCGATTTTCCGGCCAGCTGGTCGATCGGATAGCCACGGTGCAACAGCTCACCTTTTTCGCCGTCAATATAGGTAATGGTACTGTCACAGCTTGCGGTCGACGTAAAACCAGGGTCGTAGGTGAACACTCCGGCATCGCTGTACAGCTTACGGATGTCGATGACGTCAGGTCCAGCGGTCGGAGAATGAACCGGCAACTCGTACGTTTCACCATGGACTGTCAGAGTGGCTGTTTTATTGCTGTCGGTCATAGTGTCCCTTCCTCATTCTTACGCATGTCGAATCGCTGTCCGACCTTGCGGGCAACGGCTGCGCGCGGGCGCGCAGTCCGGGTGTTAGCGGAGCAGCGTTACCCAAATATGAAGATTGGGTTTACGTCGCTGCGTCAGAAAGCCGGGCCAGGGTTTCTTCCTTCCCCAGCACAAGCATCATGTCAAAAACTGAAGGCGTCACTGCCCGACCTGCCAACACGGCCCGCAACGGGCCCGCCAGTTTGCCGAACTTAACCTCTTTCGCTTCTGCAAACGAATTTAGGGTTTGCTCCAGTTCGTTTCGCGTCCAGCTAGCATTTTGCACGTGCGGCGTCAATTCGTTCAGTATACCATCGGATACTGAGGCCAGTGCTTTTGCGGCCTTTTCATCCGGCTCAATTGGGCGAGATGTTAAGACAAAGTGAGCTTTTTCAAGAAGTTCCGGGAAAATGCGCGCACGATCCTTGAGGCAATACATCGCACGTTCCAGATCACCGGATTGTGTTTCCGTGAGGTCAGGCAATTTCGCCGCCGCTAAATAGGCTTCGATCTCTTGCCGCAATGCAGCATCAGCCGCGATGGCGATATGCTGTCCACACAGATTTTCCAGCTTTTTCAGGTCGAAACGGGCAGGGCTTTTGCCGATTCCATCCAGATCGAACCACTCCTTTGCCTGTTCGTCAGTAAAGAATTCATCATCGCCATGGCTCCAGCCCAAACGCGCCAAATAATTGCGCATTCCAGCTGCGGGGTAACCCATGGCCTGATATTCCTGCGCACCCAAAGCGCCATGGCGTTTGGACAGCTTTTTACCATCCGGCCCGTGGATCAGGGGGATATGCGCCCAGACCGGGACGTCCCAGCCCATCGCCTCATAGATCATCATCTGCCGCGCGGCGTTGTTCAGGTGGTCGTCGCCACGGATTACATGGGTCACGCCCATATCGTGATCGTCGACCACAACTGCCAGCATATAGACCGGAGTGCCGTCCGACCGCAGCAGGATCATGTCGTCCAACTGATCGTTGCGAATGGTCACGTCACCCTGAACCTGATCGCGGATTACCGTCGTGCCGTCCTGAGGCGCCTTGATGCGGATCGCAAACGGAGCGTCCGGATGGGAGGACGCGTCTGCATCGCGCCAAGGGCTGCGGAACAGGGTCGATTTCCCCTCGGCCCGCGCTTGTTCGCGGAAGGCCGTTATCTCGTCCTGCGTTGAAAAGCACTTGTAAGCCTTGCCCTCAGCCAGCAACTGATGCGCTACCTCGGCGTGACGTTCGGCACGCTCGAACTGGCTGATCACATCGCCGTCGTGATCCAGACCCAGCCACTCCATGCCTTGCAAGATTGCGGCGGTTGCTTCGGGCGTCGAACGTTCGCGGTCGGTGTCTTCGATCCGCAACAGGAACTTGCCACCACGTCCACGTGCATAAAGCCAGTTGAACAATGCGGTGCGTGCCCCGCCGATATGCAGAAAGCCGGTTGGGGACGGAGCGAAACGAGTGACGACCTGATCGGACATTGTGTGGATTAACCTTTTGGTAACCGTGTCGGGCATAGTTTGGCGCCTGTCTAACGAGCCGGAAGGACGGGGGCAACCATGCGTGTTCTGGCACGGGTCGAGACCGCATTACTGAACCAGACAGGGTATTTGTTTCAGTGGTCTCCGGTGTGTTTGGCAGTCGGTATTGGTCTGTATTTCAGCCTGCGGTTTGAACCGGGGTGGATGATCTATGCAGGCCTCGTTGCCGTGATCGCGATTTGCTTAGGCTTGGTGCGCTGGCTTCCGTCTGGCTGGGCTGCGTTGACAACAGGGGGGGCGCTGATCGCTGCCGGGTTTATCCTGGCGGGCGGGCGCGCCCACACGGTGGCAGAGCCGGTCCTGTCCTGGCGTTATTACGGCCCGGTCGAGGGGCGGGTTGTAGCCATGGATCGCTCTGCGTCGGATGCGCTGCGGATTACGCTGGATCGGGTGCGTATAGGGGATGTGCCCGGTGACCGGCGGCCGCAGCGCGTCCGGCTTTCCTTGCACGGAGGCGCACGTTCGCTGGCGCCCGGCCAAAGGATCATGACCACTGCCCATTTGTCGCCCCCTCAAGGTCCGGTGGAACCGGGAGGATTCGACTTTCGGCGACACGCGTGGTTTCAACGGCTGGGGGCCGTGGGATACACCCGAGTTCCGGTGCTGATCGCTGCGCCCCCGCAGCCCGAAGGCATCCGCATTACGGCATGGCGAATGGTGATTTCCCACCATGTCCGCACGATCCTGCCGGGTGAGATTGGCGGGTTTGCGGCCGCCGTCACAACGGGTGATCGCAGCGGTATGGGGCAAGAAACGCTAAAGTCACTGCGCGCATCCAACCTGGCGCATCTGTTGGCGATTTCGGGCCTCCACATGGGCCTGCTGACCGGGTTCGTCTACTTGATGTGCAGGCTTTTGTTTTCTACCATTCCTGCGCTGGCTCTCAGATTGCCTGTGCGCAAACTGGCGGCTGTCTGTGCGATGGTCGCGGCCACGATCTACTTGTTACTGTCTGGGGGGAATGTCGCCACGGAACGCGCCTTTGTCATGGCGAGTGTCATGTTGATGGCCATACTGATCGACAGACGCGCGATTTCCCTACGGGCCGTTGCGGTCGCCGCACTTATTGTACTCAGTCTGCGCCCCGAATCCTTACTTAGCCCGGGGTTTCAAATGTCTTTTGCCGCAACGACAGCGCTTGTGGCGGTGTTCGGAGCGTTGCGTGACATTGGACCGATGCCGGGGCCAAAGTGGCTGAAACCTGTTGCGGGCCTACTGATGTCCTCAGCTATCGCGGGATTTGCAACCGCGCCAATTGGTGCGGCGCATTTCAACACATTGTCTCACTATGGTCTTCTGGCCAACATGCTGTCGGTGCCGGTCATGGGCATGGTTGTCGTCCCTTCGGCCGTGGTGGCAGCACTGCTGTCGCCATTCGGCTTTGAGATAGTGCCGCTGGCACTGATGGGGCTGGGTTTAGAGTGGATTCTTGCGGTTTCGCAATGGGTATCGGGATTTGACGGCGCGCAAGGATATGTTGTCAGCCCGCCGACCCCTGTCCTGCCGCTAATTGCGCTTAGCGGCCTGTGGCTTGCGCTGTGGCAAGGACGGGCCCGATGGGTTGGGGTGGCACCAATGGCCGTGGCGTTGATGTTATGGGGGCAGGGAAATCGCCCTGAAATACTGGTTGCGGATAGTGGCGGTCTTGTTGGCGTAATGACTGAACAAGGACGCGCCTTGAGTAAGAAAAAGGGAAGCGGGTTTGTCGCAACCGTCTGGCTGGAAAATGATGGGGACGGGGCAGATCAGTTGCAGGCGGCCAGCCGTTGGCCGCATGATTCCGGCACCATTCAACGGTATGACTGGCAGGGCAAAGAGGTGTTGCACGTTACAGGCAAACGCGCGGCGCGCGGGTTCAGTGCCTGCAATACCGATCAGATCGTGATTTCTGCCGTGGCGCTGCAACTGTCCGGCGGCTGTGAAGTCTTCGATCCGAAACGGCTGCTGGCAACGGGAAGCCTGTCCCTGTCGGGCGGCAAGATCACAACGTCTAAAGAGGCGATGGGCGACAGGCTCTGGTCCCCGAACACATCCGGGAACCGGGATACCAAGCAGTTTTAGTAGCTGCGGATCAGCCCAACCAGACGACCCTGCACCTTGACCTTATCTTCCGGCAGAACGCGGGTTTCATAGGCGGGGTTCGCGGCCTCAAGCGCAATCGCCTGACCTCGGCGGAAGAACCGCTTCAATGTGGCTTCCTGATCTTCGACAAGAGCAACAACGATATCGCCGTTATCGGCAACCGAGGTTTCCCGGATTACCACTACATCTCCATCGTTGATCCCTGCGTCAATCATCGAGTCGCCGCGCACTTCCAGTGCGTAATGCTCACCCTTGCCGGATACCATTGAACCGGGCACGGCGACGCGGTGCGAGACATGGCTGATCGCCTCAATCGGGACGCCGGCGGCGATGCGGCCCATCACTGGCAATTCCATCGCATCCACGGTCACCGGCTCAAAATTCGCGGGGCGGGGGCCGGACGGCTTGTCGCCTTCTATCACACGCGGCTTGAAGGCCACTGTGGGTTCTCCACCCAGGCTTTCCGGCAGTTTGACGATTTCAATGGCCCGCGCACGGTGCGCCAGACGCCGAATGAACCCACGTTCCTCTAGAGCCGTAATCAATCTGTGGATGCCAGATTTGGACCTGAGGTCCAGCGCGGCCTTCATTTCATCGAAACTGGGCGGAACACCATCCGCCTGAACGCGTTTGTGAATGAATTCCAACAAATCCAACTGCTTCTTGGTCAACATTGCTCACACCTCGTCGGTCATGCGTTTTCTTTTGTTCTACGCATGTTCACGTTTTGTGTCAACGGATTTGAGCGGGATTTAGATCGGCAGGTATTGAACCTCATCCCCGGCAGGTCGGGCGGGGTCATGCGGAATCCTCACCAACAGAGCGTTTGCCTGCGCCAAAACGCTGAGCAGTGAACTGTCCTGATCGGAACATGCGCGAATGCCGGTTTCATCCAGCATAGCCCGCATGTAATGCTCACGCGGACCGTTTTCGCCGAGCGGTTCAGCAAGCCTTGCGGTTCGCAATGGGGGCAGTACCTGTTCGACACCCAACATCCGACGCACCATTGGCAACAGGAAGAGATAGCCGCAAACCATTGCACTAACAGGATTTCCGGGCAAGCCGACCATTGCCGTTTGTCCCAATCGACCCGCCATCAGGGGTTTGCCGGGACGCATTCGGATCTTGTAGAAAGATTGCTCCATTCCCAGCCCGGTTGAGACATCTGACACCAGATCGTAGTCTCCAACCGATGCGCCGCCGATGGTCACAACCAGATCCGCTCCTTCGGCCAGTCCGAAGGCAGTTTCAAGCGATGACACCGTATCGCGCGCGACCGGAAGGATGCGGACGTGCGCGCCAGCGCCCTCCAGCAGTGCTTTCAAGCCAAACGTATTGGATGCGATGATCTGATCGGGGCCCGGGGTTTCGCCCGGCATCACCAATTCATCACCGGTGGAGATCAGCGCAATAACAGGCTTTCGAGTCACTGGTACGGTCGCAATATTCATCGCCGCCATCAGCGCGATGTCCTCGGCGCGCAACTGACGTGGGGCCGAGATCTTTGTGCCTGCTTTGAAATCGACGCCCGCAGGTCTGATATTCGATTTTGGGCCGGGCAGGTCCGAGATTGTGATCAGGTCGCCGCGACGTTCGGTATCTTCTTGTATGACAACGAAATCAGCACCTTCGGGAACCGGGGCACCAGTGAATATGCGCACCGCCTGTCCGGGCCCGACGCGACCGGTGTAGCGGTTGCCAGCTGCCGACTCGCCGATGACCTTGAACATGGCGTGCAGCTCGACCTCGGTCGATTTCAGCGCGTAGCCGTCCATCGAGGACGCTTCAAATGGCGGCTGGTCGCGGGTGGCCTCGATATCCTGAGCCAGAACACGACCTGCGGCGTCGGACAAAGCAACGGTCTCGGCTGGAAGGGGCGAGACCAGTTCAAACAACAGCGCGCGGGCCTCTTCGACGGTGATCATTTTGCTTCGTAACGCCCTGATTTACCGCCATCTTTCAGCAATACACGGATACCGCCAATTTCCATCGCCTTATCCACGGCCTTGGTCATGTCATAGACCGTTAGCGCAGCCGTGGACACGGCGGTCAGCGCCTCCATCTCGACACCGGTCTGGCCCGATGTTTTGACTGTGGCTTCGACCAGCACGCCGGGCAAGTCGGGATCCAGCGTCAGTTCGACTGCAACTTTGGTGACTGGAAGCGGGTGACACAAAGGGATCAGATCAGGCGTTTTCTTTGCGCCCATGATGCCCGCAAGACGTGCCACGCCCAGAACATCACCTTTCTTAGCGCGGCCTTCGGAAATCAGATCAAAGGTGTCCTGCGCCATTTTGATGTGACCAGCCGCCACGGCGACGCGGTCGGTGACTTCCTTGTCCGAGACATCGACCATATGGGCCTGTCCCTGAGCATCAAAATGGGTCAAGGGCATCACATGACTCCGGGGATCAGAGGGCTTGCGAGAAGGTGGCGGGTGGCTGCTGCCACGTCGTCCTGACGCATCAGGCTTTCACCGATCAGGAAGCTGCGCGCGCCGTAACGTGCGATGTCGGCCAGATCTTCAGGCGTGCTCAGACCGCTTTCGCAGACGATCGTCCGGCCCGCTGGCACAAGCTTGGACAGATGCCGTGTGGTATCAAGAGATGTCTCGAAGGTCTTGAGATTACGATTGTTTATCCCAATCAGTGAGCTTTTCAGCTCTGCTGCACGTTCCAACTCGTTCTGGTCGTGAACTTCGATTAGGACATCCATACCCCAGTCGAATGCAGTCTGTTCCAGTTCAGCGGCTTGCGCGTCGTCGACCGATGCCATGATGATCAAGATGCAATCCGCACCCAAAGCACGCGCCTCGACCACTTGATAGGGGTCGTAAATGAAATCCTTGCGCAGCGCCGGAAGCTCCGTGGCAGCCCGGGCTTCGGTCAGGTATTCCTTTGCCCCCTGAAAACTGGGTGTGTCTGTCAGCACCGAGAGACATGCGGCTCCACCTTCTTCGTAGGCTTTGGCCAGCGCGGGCGGGTCGAAATCCGGGCGGATCAAACCTTTGGATGGGCTGGCTTTCTTGACTTCGGCTATCAGGCCATACCCCCGACGCGCCGCTGTTCGAAGCGCATCGGCAAAGCCGCGGACCTCGGGCGCATTGCCGGCCTCGTTTTCCAGCGTTTCCAGCGACTTCTGCGCTTTGTCTGCCGCAATTTCCTCAAGTTTATAGGCTTTGATCTTATCCAGAACCGTCTCGGTCATGCGGCCTCCTGCGTAATTCGGGCCAGCGCCGCGATTTTGTCTTTGGCTTTTCCGCTGTCGATGCTTTCCCGCGCCTTTGCGGCGCCGTCTTTCAGGTCATCGGCAGCGCCCGCAACCACAAGGGCTGCGGCAGAGTTTAATAGCACCGCGTCCCGGTAGGCCGAGGGCGCGCCGTCCAGCAAGGCGCGGAACGCAACGGCGTTTTCTTCGGGCGTTCCGCCAATGATGTCTTCGAAGGGATGAACTGGCAGACCTGCGTCTTCGGGATGCAGTTCAACCTCTTTCACAACGCTGTCTTCCAGCGCAGCGACCCAGCTTACACCGGTGATCGTCAACTCATCTGTGCCATCCGATCCGTGCACCAACCAGGCGTGTTCAGCGCCGAGCAGTCCCAACGTTTCCGCCATTGGGCGGATCAAGTCGCGACTGAACGCACCGGTCAGTTGACGCCGAACACCAGCGGGGTTGGTCAACGGGCCAAGAATGTTGAAAATCGTACGCGTCCCAAGCTCTTGCCGGCTGGGCATGACATGCGCAATCGCAGGATGGTGCATGGGGGCCATCATAAAGCCAATGCCGACTTCTTGCAGAGCCTTTTCAACGGTTTGCGGGCCAACCATAACGTTGATTCCCAATTGTCCCAGCGCATCTGCAGCGCCTGATTTGGAGCTCAGGTTTCGGTTGCCGTGTTTGGCGACAGTTACGCCCGCGCCGGCAACGACAAACGCCGTGGCGGTCGAAATGTTCAGTGTGCCTTTGCCGTCGCCACCGGTGCCGACGATATCCATCGCGCCCGCCGGGGCCTTGACCGCATTGCATTTCGCGCGCATCACGGCGGCAGCGGCTGCATATTCGTCTACCGTTTCACCACGTGTGCGCATCGCCATCAGCAGGCCGCCAATCTGGCTGGGCGTGGCTTCGCCGTCAAACAGAATACCAAAGGCCTGTTCAGCCTCGGCACGCGTCAGGGGCCGATCGGCTGCGGCTCCGATCAGTGGTTTCAGAGCGTCGCTCATGCAGGAACTTTCATCTCGGACAGGAAATTCTTGAGCAGAGCGTGGCCATGCTCGGAGGCGATTGATTCCGGGTGGAACTGGACGCCGTGAATGGGCAATTCTTTGTGTTGCAGGCCCATGATGGTGCCGTCTTCCAGTTCTGCTGTGATCTCAAGCGTGTCGGGCAGGGTGTCACGATTCACAATCAGCGAGTGATAACGGGTCGCCTCAAACGGGGTGGGCAGGCCCGCGAAAACACCTTTCCCAGTGTGATGCATCATTCCCATCTTGCCATGAACGATTTCGTGGCAGCGGACAACGTTGCCGCCAAACACCTGTCCAATCGTCTGATGGCCAAGACAGACGCCCAACAGCGGCGTCTTTGTTTCAGCTGCCGCTTCAGTCAACGCCAGGCAAATCCCTGCCTGATCCGGGTCACATGGACCGGGGCTGAGAAGGATCCCCGCCGGGTTCATCGCCATGGCTTCTTGCACATCCAAGGCGTCATTCCGCCGAATGACCATTTCGGCGCCAAGTTCGCCTAAATAATGTACCAGGTTGTAGGTAAACGAGTCGTAGTTGTCGATCAGCAGCAGCATTTGGGCACTTGTCTCGGCTTGGGCATTTCGGACTGGCGATACAGCCCCTGGCCACGGTATAATGTCGGGACATACATGCTCAGGCTTGCGGGGCAGCGTCAAGAGGACATCCTGTTCAGGGCGCAATCGCAGGCCAAAGGCGCGGTAAACGGCGTTGAGGCGATCGAAGCAGGATGAAGGCGAGAGGCAGTTAAGATGGGCGGATTTCTAGGCGGGATGATCGCAGGGGCGGTCGTTGTTGGTCTGCTTGGTGCGGTACTATCCCTGAATACCCCGTTGACCCGAAAACCGGTTGTGAACGCCGAGGCGCCCGAGCCTGCACCGGCGGCGGCCCCCGAGGTCAGCACCGAAGCGGCCGAGACGGTGGCAGATGCCGATCTGGTGACCGCGCCGCCGGTGGCATCCGATGCTTCCAGGGATCAAACGGACAATCTTGCCGGACTGGCGGACGTGGAGACTGTGCCAGACTCTGAGCCGACGATCAGTGAGGCTGTCACGCAGGTCGAAGGGGTCGAAATACCTGACACGGCTGAGGTAACCATATCAAACGAGGCACCGGTTGTGCCGCAGTCGCCTGCGCAATTGCAGCCATTGCCCAGTACCGAAGGTGAGCCGATCATCTCGGAAACCGCGCCCGAGCCGCCGGTTGCACTCAAGGAAGAAGAAACCATCGTTGAGGTTGAGCCGCAGCCTGCGCCGGAGGTTCTGGAAATACTGCCCGAGCCGGAAGTAGAACAGGTGCAGCCCGAAGTTGCTGAGACCCAGCCTGAAGTCGCAGAGGCATTGCCGGCAATCATCGAAACAGAAAATGAACCCGAGCCGAAGCCCGAACCCACGGCAATCGAACCGCAGACGCCTGAGGTCGATCCACTTGAGAACAACCCGATTGCCGTAGAAGGGGAAGAAGACCCGCAGCTTAAGAAGCTGCCCCGGATCGCGGCGGTCCCGCAGATCGGCGGTGAAGAAACGGATACCGACGGTTTGACCGTTGGCAAACGAGTCGTCCCGCTGACTGAACGCGATGACGCGCCGGTCTCCGAAGATGAGCAACCCGCGATACTTCTGCCCGGTAAGCCAATTGATGCCTATGCCGCCAAGTTCGAAAACCCCGAAGCCAAACCGCTAATGTCGATCATTCTGATTGATGATGAAGGGGCCTTTGGAGCCGAGGCGTTGAAGGATTTCCCGTATCCGCTCAGCTTTGCTGTCAGCCCGTCTGACCCTGATGCGGCCGAAAAAATGGCCCGCCATCGCGCAGCGGGTTTCGAGGTTCTGGCCCTTGCCGATTTGCCCAAGGCGGCCAGCGCACAAGATGCTGAGGTTTCGATGGCTGTGTGGCTGGACACTCTGCCGGAAACCGTTGGTATTCTGGAAGGCGTGGGAACTGGAATTCAGGGTAATCGCAAACTGGCCGATCAGGTGGCTGCAATTGCCGGTGATACCGGGCGCGGGCTTATCACCCAGGACAATGGCCTGAACACCGTCCAGAAACTGGCCGCTCGCAATGGCATCCCTTCCGGGGTCATCTTTCGCGACATCGACGGTGCCCGTCAGGACCCAACGATCATGCGACGTTTCTTGGATCAGGCGGCGTTCCGGGCTGGTCAGCAGGGAACTGTTGTCATGTTGGGACGGCTGCGCCCGGACACGATCTCGGCCCTGTTGCTATGGGGACTGGAAGATCGCGGTGGCCGCGTGGCCATGGCCCCGATTTCAGCGGTCATGACGCAAGAAGCTCAGTAAGGCTGATAATGAAAAACGGCTGACCATGAGGTCAGCCGCTATTCTTTAAGAGTTGCCAGAGCCAGTAAACCGGGCCGCGTCTGCAGCCGCACGCCGAATGGCGTTCGATTTGTGAACGGTTTCCATGAATTCGGCCTCGGGGTCGCTGTCATAGACCACGCCTCCGCCTGCCTGAATATAGAGCTTCTGGTCTTTCACGATGGCCGTACGCAGGGCGATACACATATCCATGTCGCCGCCAGCACTGAAATACCCCACACCACCGCCATAAACGCCGCGCTTTTCGGGCTCGAGCTCGTCAATGATCTCCATAGCGCGAACCTTTGGCGCGCCTGAAACGGTGCCCGCAGGCATTCCCGCAAAGAAGGCATCCAGCGCGTCTTTGTCCTCGGCCAACTCACCAACCACGTTGGATACGATGTGCATCACGTGGCTGTAGCGTTCGATGATGAACTCTTCGGTAGGGCGCACAGTGCCGATCTTTGCCACGCGCCCGGTGTCGTTACGGCCCAGATCCAGCAGCATCAGATGTTCTGCCAACTCTTTCTTGTCGGCCAGCAGATCAACCTCGTTGGCCTTGTCCTCTTCGGGGGTCGCGCCGCGTGGCCGAGTGCCGGCGATGGGGCGGATCGTGACCTCATCTCCGAAAACGCGGACCAGAATCTCGGGGCTGGCGCCCACGACCTGAAAGCCGCCAAAGTTGAAATAGAACATGAAGGGCGACGGGTTCGTGCGCCGAAGCGAACGATAGAGCGCGAAGGGAGGTTGCGGAAAGTCCTGAGTCCAGCGCTGTGCCGGAACAACCTGAAAGATGTCGCCCGCGCGGATGTATTCCTTGGCCTTTTCGACCGCTTCTAAATAGCCGGATTTGGTGAAATTCGACGCCGGTGCCGCGACCTCGGACGCATCGCCAAGATCGCGCGTCTCGGCGGGCATGGCGCGTTCCAGATCGCGCACCGCGTCCATGACACGTTCTGCGGCCTGTGCATAAGCAGCCTTGGCCGACTGGCCCTCGCTGACCCATGCAGGTGACACAACCGTAACCTCGCCCTTAACGCCGTCCAGCACTGCAATGACCGAGGGTCTGAGCATGATGGCATCAGGCAGGCCAAGCGGATCGGGGTTCACGTCGGGCAGGTATTCCACCAGCCGCACCATGTCATAGCCGAGATAGCCGAACAGCCCGGCAGCGGCCTGGGGCAGGTCGTCCGGCAGGTCGATCTTACTTTCCGCCAGCAGCGCTCGCAGGTTATCCATCGGGTTGCCGGTTTGGGGTGAGAACGCATCGGGGTCGAACCGCGCCGAGCGGTTCAGCTCGGAGGTCTCGCCTTGGCACCGCCAGATCAGGTCCGGCTTCATCCCGATGATCGAATAGCGGCCACGAACCTCACCACCGGTAACCGATTCCAACATGAACGCGTCTTTCTGCGCGCCTGTCAGCTTGAGCATCAAGGAAACCGGCGTGTCCAGATCAGCGGCTAAGCGGGTGTAGACAACCTGATTCTCGCCTGCCTCATAGGCGCGGGCGAAGCTGTCGAAGTCGGGGGTCAACGCCATATTCAGTCTCTTTTAATAGCTCGCCTGAACAGCATTCAGGGCCTGCTGATCCACGACGGGACGGGCACGGACCTGTGCATCGCGGACAAACGCATCAAAGATGTTCTGGGCCAAAGCCTGATCCAACTGGGCGGTAAGGGCCGCTTGCACCTGACGCAGTTCATCTGTTTCGGCAGGCGGCAACAGTTCATCCAGACGCACGATAAACGCGGTTCCGGCACCGGGAATGACGCGCAGGCCACCTTGCTCCATTTCAAAGACCTGAGTCATGAAATCTGCAGGTACATCTTGCAAAAAGGCCGTGCGGGTCAGGGCGTTTTCTACCCGGAACGGCAATCCGGTAGCCGTAAAGTCACCATCGGTCTGCACCTGCTCCAGAACAGCATTTGCCTGTTCTTCCAACGCCTTGTTGGTTTCGGCCTGGGTCCAGGCGGCAACAACGCGGTCACGTGCAGACTCAATCGGTTCCGGCCGGGGTTCAAGGACCTCATTCAGGCGCAGGGCAAAGATCGAGCCATCTTCAAGAAACGCTACCTCGGGAAAATCGCCGTCCTGCACGGCTTCGGCTGCACTACGGAACTCGTCATAGGCGGCGACGCCTTCACCGGTTTGCGCGGTCCAGTCGATCTGGCCCAGCTCCATTTCGGTCTCGGACGTCAGTTCTTCCAAAGTCGCGCCGCCGGCCAGCAGGTCATTGATGTCCTCGGCCTGCGCCTCGATCTGGCGGCGGGCGCGATCGGCTGCCAATTCCTCGCGCAGGGCAGGGGCGGCATCTTCAAACGACGTGTTGTTTTCGGCAAGCGAGCCATTGATGCGGAACAGCGCCGGTCCGAAGGTGGAAGGCAGCGGGCCGACAACAGCGTCCAGATCGGCAGCAAAGACACCATCGGCGGCTTCGCCCAGATCCTCGCGGGTGACGTCGCCAAGATCGATATCGCTGAGCTCAAGCTGGCGATCCCGCACCAGTTGTTCGAAGGTTGCACCGCCGACCTCTAGCTGAGCCATGGCCGTTTGTGCTGCTTCTTGATCCGGAAAGGTCAGGCGTTCAACTAGGCGACGCTCGGGCTGTTGGAATTCAGCCGCGCGCTGTTCGTACAAACGCTTTACCGAATCCTCGTCGACTTCCACGTCGTCGAGCAGCATTTCGGGTGACAGGATCGCATAAGTCAGCTTTTTGGTGCGAGGCAGGGTGAACAGCTCAGTGTTCTCATCATAAAACGTTTGGACCTGCTCGTCGGTCGGGGCGGCAACAGGTGCGGGCAGGGCGTCAGGAGCCAAAGTTGCGACGGTGAAGCTGCGGCGGGCACCAACGTAGTCGGTCAACACCTGCGTGAGGGTTTCGGGCATCTTCACACCGCTAACCACGGCACTCTGCACGATTGTGCGGGATGTTTCCTTGCGCAGGTCCGATTCGAACTCGGTATCGGACATGCCGACCTGTTCCAGTTGGAACTGATACGCGTCGCGGTCAAATGTACCGTTGACGCCCTGAAAAGCTGGAATCGCAACAATTTCTTCCTGCAGGTTCTCATCACCGATCGAGATACCCAACAAACCGACCTCATTGTCCAGCGCTGCTAAAGCCGTCAGGCGCGACAAGGCAAGACGATCCAGACCAAACTCAATGGCCTGCGACATTTGCAAAGGCTGGCCTGTCTGTTGTTCAACCGCGCGGATCTCGCGCTGCAGCTCGCGGACATAGTCATCAACCGAGATATCCTCGTTCCCGACCTGGGCCACCGAACGCACGGTGCCAGAGAGGCTGGTTGCGCCAAACCCTGCAAGTCCGAGCATCAAAAGGCCCATGAGAATCCAGACAAAGGTCTTTGATAACTTTTTTACGCCTGCGGCCATTGTGCCCTCTTCGTGCTTTTGTCGGCAGGTAACTGCCCCGTCGGTTGCGGCCCTGAATACGACGCGCACCGTCGGGGAGCAAGCTCAGAAGGACAGAGCAGCCAGCCGTTCGAACAATTGCCCCAATCCGGCGCGGTCCAGATTGGCAAATGCGATACGAACCTGACGTTTTCCGGCCGCATCATTTTCGGGCATGAACATTGTGCCGGGCAGCAGCAGGATGCCGGCCTCGGGGACCAGTCGTTGGGCCAGTTCGTTCGATGGGATATCGAACGGGTGTTCGAAATAGGCGAAATAAGCGCCCAGACCCAGCAGCCGCCAACCCTTGTCCGTCAGGCTTGGCAACAGCTCGGCAATTGCGGCGCGGCGGTCGAGGATCTCATCCCGTTCACCTGCCAGCCATTGCGACAGGTTCTGCATTCCCCAAAGGGCTGCGTGCTGGCCAATCTGGCTTGGGCAGATGGCGACCGTGTCCAAAAACTTTTCAATCTCGGATAGCAGGTCAGTGCCGGTCGCAATCGCGCCGACACGGTGGCCGGTCAGCCTGTATGCTTTGGAAAAGGAATAGAGGTGGATCAGGGTTTGATCCCAGGCAGGCTGGGCGAACAGGTCATGCGGTGGGCCGCTGCGGCTGTCGAAGTCCCGATATGTTTCGTCCACGATCAGCCGGATGCCGACCTCCTGCGCAAGATCAAAGAATGCGCGCACCAAAGGGGCAGGGTATTCCACTCCGCCGGGATTGTTCGGGGTCACCAGAACGATAGCGCGTGTTTTGTCAGTAATCAGGGCAAGGGCTGCGTCCGGATCGGGCAGCAGAGCGTGATCGGTTGGCAGATCCACGGTTCGGACGCCTGCCATGTCCAGCCACATCTTGTGATTAAAGTACCAGGGCGTCGGAACAATCACCTCGGCATCCTGATCGGTGATTGCTGTGATCGCAGCCGCAAATGCCTGATTGCAGCCCGAGGTGATTGCGACCTGATCGCTGGACACCTGCGCGTCATATTGAGTCCCGATCTGACGGGCGAGTTCAGATCGCAAGGCAGGATTGCCCAGAACCGGCCCGTAAAGATGGGCGCTGTCTTCGGTCACGGCAAAGCTGGCAATCGCTTCGCGCAACGCCAGGGGCGGTGGATCGACCGGGGCCGCCTGGCTGACGTTGATCAGGGGACGGTCATCAGGAAACTCCACCCCCTCCAACCAGCGCCGCGCCTCCATGACCGGAGGGGCAAATGTCGCGGTGGTACGGGACTGGGTCATGACGGGCCTGTCCTTTGTAAGGCTTTGCCTCACTCTTTGTGGGTTGAGAGGGTTCTTTTAGTCGGTCCCGCGGTAGGGCTCGACATATTGCAGGGCCATATCCCAAGGGAAAAAGATCCAGGTGTCCTGGCTGACCTCTGTGATGAACGTGTCCACCATCGGACGACCCTTGGGCTTGGCGTAAACTGTCGCGAAATGCGCTTTGGGGTACATTGCGCGCACCAGCTCCAGCGTTTTGCCGCTGTCGACCAGATCGTCGATAATCAGAATACCTTCGCCGTCGCGCATCAGCTGGGCATCGGGGGCTTTCAACACCTCGGCTTCGCCTTGGTCCTGATGGTGGTACGAGCGCACGCTGACTGTGTCGACGGTGCGAATGTCCAGCTCGCGGCTGACGATCATCGCAGGTGCCATACCACCACGGGTGATGGCCACAACTGCGCGCCATGCGCCGTCATCCGGGCCTTGCCCGTCCAAACGCCAGGCCAAGGCGCGGGAATCACGGTGAATCTGATCCCAGCTGATGTGAAACCCTTTTTCGTGGGGCAGGCGATCCTTGGCGCTCATGTCTTTATCCCTTTTCGACGTCAGGTGCGTCGACGGCTTTCATGCCGACAATGTGATAACCCGAATCCACATGCAGGTTTTCACCGGTCACGCCGCTGCTGAGGTCAGACAGAAGATACAGAGCTGATTTGCCGACATCGTCGATGGTCACGTTGCGACGCAGGGGCGAGTTATACTCGTTCCATTTCATAATATAGCGGAAGTCGCCGATACCGCTGGCGGCCAGCGTCTTGATCGGACCGGCCGAGATCGAATTCACGCGGATACCGTCCTTGCCCAGATCCTCGGCCAGGTATTTGACCGAAGCCTCAAGCGCGGCTTTGGCGACACCCATCACGTTATAGTGCGGCATCACCTGCTCAGCACCATAATAGGTCAGAGTAATTGCGCTGCCGCCCTCGGACATCATCTTCTCGGCCCGTTGCATCACGGCGGTGAAGGAATAGACCGACACGTCCATGGTCAGTTTGAAGTTCGCACGCGACGTGTCGACGTAGCGGCCCCGCAGTTCGTTCTTGTCCGAAAAACCGATGGCGTGAACAACAAAGTCCAGCTTGCCCCATTTCGCTTCCAAAGATGTGAAGAGCGCATCAATCGATTCTTCGTCACTGACGTCGCAGGGCAGAACAATTTCGCTGCCAAGCTGTGCCGCCAGTGGATCAACGCGTTTCTTAAGTGCGTCGCCTTGATATGAAAAAGCCAGCTCCGCGCCGGATTCGGACAAAGCACGGGCTATTCCCCATGCGATTGATTTATCATTGGCCAGTCCCATGATGAGGCCGCGTTTGCCGGCCATCAACTGATTTGACATGTTTGGTTCTCCGCCTGTCTTCGCGTTATGTTGGGATGGTTTATGCCATTGGGTGCGCTGCATCAAGGCCGCGCGCTCTTGCCCGTGGCGGGTTCTCGCCCTAGGGTGGACTTTATTAGTTTCCAGGGGATGGGAATGAGCGAACGTAGCGGCATATTTGCCGGCACCGATCCGTTTGAAATAGCGGGGCGGTGGCTGGCTGAGGCCAAAGAGAATGAACCGAACGATCCGGATGCGATCGCTTTGGCGACCGTCGATTCGGACGGCATGCCGAATGTGCGCATGGTTCTTCTGAAAGAGATCGAACCGGCGGCTTTTGTGTTCTACACCAACTACGAAAGTGCCAAGGCGGCCGAGTTGGACAGCGCCGGAAAAGCTGCGTTTGTGATGTATTGGAAATCTCTGCGGCGGCAAATCCGAGTTCGTGGTACAATAACCAGAGAAAGCGGGCCGCAGGCAGATGAGTATTATGCGTCCCGCTCGCTAAAAAGCCGATTGGGGGCCTGGGCGTCCAAGCAGTCTCAGCCTCTCAGCAGTCGCTCGGTTCTGATGGCCGAGGTGGCCAAGGTAACAGCCAAGTTGGGCCCGAACCCGCCACGCCCGCCGTTCTGGGGCGGCTATCGGCTGGTGCCAACCGAAATCGAATTCTGGGCCGATGGGGCCTTTCGGTTGCACGACAGGTTCCGATGGCAGCGGGATCAAGTGGGTTCCGACTGGCAGATACAGAGGTTGAATCCATGACGTTCGCGTATCGTGAAATGCAAGAGGCCGAAAACAAAAGGTTTTTTCAGCTTGAATTTGCGCGCCATTCCCATACACATCGGACCCTTAACGAAATGACAATTTTCGCGATGGGAACGCCGTGCCAGAAGATCTGAACAACATGTACCGCGTCCGTGGACACGTGAAATGGTTCGACCCTGCAAAGGGATTCGGATTTGTTGTGTCTGATGAGGGCGGTCCGGATATTTTGTTGCACGTCAATGTGTTGCGCAATTTCGGCCAAAGTTCGGTCGCGGATGGTGCGGGCATAGAAATCATGACCCATCGCACGGACCGTGGTGTTCAGGCGGTTGAGGTCATCAGTGTCGATCCGCCCGCCCGGACGGACACGATGATGCTGGCTGATTTTGCCGAGCTTGATCCTGTTGAGATCGCCGCTGCCCCGCTAGAGGCCGCGCGAGTCAAATGGTTCGACAAAGGCAAAGGCTTTGGGTTTGCCAATGTTTTTGGCCGCGGTGAAGACGTGTTCCTGCATATCGAAGTGCTGCGCCGCTCTGGCCTGTCGGATCTGCAGCCGGGCGAGGCCCTCGCGATGCGTGTCATTAGTGGCAAGCGTGGACGTATGGCGGCTCAGGTATTGGCCTGGGAAGCTGCTTTGGACGACTGAGTGATTCATGCCAAAGTTTCTTCCGGGTCTATTAGCGATTTTGTTGCTTTGGTCCGGAATGACCTGGGCTGCGTGCAAGCCTGATCAGATCGACATCAAGAACGACTCGGCGCAGATCCGATTCAATATCGAATTGGCGATTAGCCCGCAGGATCGGTCGCGTGGACTGATGTTCCGCGAGTCGCTGCCAAACCGTTCGGGCATGCTGTTCGTTTTTGACCCGCCGCAACCGGTGGTGTTCTGGATGAAGAACACACTGATTCCCTTGGACATCATTTTTATCGATAGGGCTGGGACCGTGACGCATGTTCATCAAGGTGCGATTCCCGGTGATCTGACACCAATCGAAGGTGGCGATTCCGTCTTTGCGGTTTTCGAAATCAACGCGGGACTCGCCGCGCGCTACTCAATTAAGCCCGGAACCGTCATGCGACACGAAATTTTTTCGCAAGGTCCTGCAATTTGGTCCTGTTAGGGCTTTTCAAATCAGATTGGCATGGTTAGGAAGGCGCACGGTTCGGGGCGTGGCGCAGTCTGGTAGCGCACCTGTTTTGGGTACAGGGGGTCGTAGGTTCGAATCCTGCCGCCCCGACCACTTCTTCCACTTATGTTGGCGATCCACCCAACGCTTGGTAAAGCGCGCCAAGCGCCTTATCCAGCGTTTCGCTTTCCACTGGTACTTTGACCGACGGGCCGCTTTTGCGTGGGACGTTGAAATACAGCTCGGCATCGACGCGGTAGCCCGAGTTGTTCTTGGTCGTTGTTAGCCGCATCACGCTTTTGGGCAGGTCCTGAGGGTATCCGTCATAGTTGAGAATCAGAAACGCGGTTGTGTCCGGGGGCAGAAACTCGGTGCATTCAAATACCCGATTCCCTTTTTTTTCAAAGCGCTCCCCCGGGCCGTCGCAGCTGATCTCGAACGTGTCGAACAGTTTTTTTGGGTAGCTGTCGAATTGAGCGCTGCGAGCCGGTGGGGGCACATCTTGTGGTGTACAGGCCACGATCAGGGCCAGAATCGGAATTAAACGTAACAACGACATCTGTCCGTTCCCCTTTGAGTGATCGCGCCCGGCGGTCTACCCAGCGCCGCGGTCCAAAATGACCGCTTCGTGATTCTACGCCAACGTAGACACCTTAGCGTTAGATTATCAAATTCCGATAACTGTGCGGGGAAACACAGTTAATTTACCTACGGGTTTTTGGAATCGCTGGGTGGACTTGGTGGATGAAACTGTGGAGGAATCAGAACAGGGTGTCCCGAAGCAAGTTGTCAGAAATGGGTCAACACAAAAGATATCAAAAATGACCTAAAAATGGCGTTGACGATCTATGGGTGGATACGCCAAGTTGTATGGGCCGGAAGGGATGCCACAAAATCTGGTACCAAAACCAGTATAAGGCACAGGGCGAGGGTCGGAAAGCACATCATAGTAACGTGCAACCGTTTGATCGGTTTTGCGCTGCGGAATGCAGCGGCTGGTCAATTGCGCCCAATTTTATACGGCATGGCGATCGGTCCGCGTCTGAGGACCTGACGCTGAAAGACAAGTTGATTGAATCTAGGGCGTGCGGACATGAAGATTGACAGGAAATTTACGAAACCGGGGCAGGACGCTTATGCGGAACTGGACTTTGTCTCAGCAACGTCTGAGATCCGAAACCCGGATGGCACCATCGTTTTTCGCCTGGACAACATCGAAGTGCCCACGCGCTGGAGCCAGGTTGCCAGCGACGTCATTGCGCAAAAGTATTTCCGCAAAGCAGGCGTCCCGTCCAAGCTGAAGAAAGTTAAGGAAAAAGACGTCCCCGAATTCCTGTGGCGTTCGGTCCCCGCCGATGGCGCAGAATTTGATGGCGAGACGTCTTCGAAGCAGGTTTTTGACCGCCTTGCAGGAGCCTGGGCTTATTGGGGCTGGAAAGGTGGCTATTTCTCGACCGAGGAAGATGCGCGCGCTTACTTTGACGAGATGCGTTATATGCTGGCGACACAGCGCGCCGCGCCGAACAGCCCGCAGTGGTTCAACACCGGTCTGCACTGGGCTTACGGAATCGACGGTCCTGCGCAGGGTCACCACTATGTCGACTACAAAACCGGCAAGCTGACCAAGTCGAAATCCGCTTACGAACATCCGCAGCCGCACGCATGCTTCATCCAGTCCGTTGATGATGATCTAGTGAACGAAGGCGGCATCATGGATCTATGGGTGCGCGAGGCGCGCCTGTTTAAATACGGCTCGGGTACCGGGACCAATTTCAGCCACTTGCGCGCAGAAGGCGAAGCACTGTCAGGTGGCGGCAAGTCCTCGGGCCTCATGGGCTTTCTCAAGATCGGCGACCGCGCCGCTGGCGCGATCAAATCAGGCGGGACAACCCGTCGAGCAGCAAAGATGGTAATCGTCGATGCCGATCACCCGGACATCGAGAAATTCATCGAATGGAAGGTGATCGAAGAGCAGAAGGTGGCCTCGATCGTTGCCGGATCGAAGATGCACGAGAAGATGCTGAACGGCATTTTCGAGGCCATCCGCTCATGGGATGGTGCGCGGGACGATGCGTATGATCCCAACAAGAATGACAGCTTGAAGAAAGCGGTTCGCGAGGCCAAAAAGGTTGCGATCCCCGAGACTTATATCAAGCGCGTGCTTGATTATGCAAAGCAGGGCCACGACAGCATCGAGTTCCCGACCTACGATACGGATTGGGATTCGGAAGCCTACAGCTCGGTCTCGGGCCAGAACTCGAACAACTCGATCCGTGTGACCAACGCATTCCTGACCGCAGTTGAAAAAGATGCGGATTGGGAACTGATCAACCGGACGGATGGCAAGGTTTCCAAGACCGTCAAGGCGCGCTATCTGTGGGAGAAAGTCGGCCATGCGGCATGGGCCTGTGCTGATCCGGGTATCCAGTTCCATGACACCGTTAATGAATGGCACACTTGCCCCGAAGACGGGGCAATCCGCGGCTCGAACCCTTGCTCGGAATACATGTTCCTCGATGACACGGCCTGTAACCTGGCGTCGATGAACCTGCTGACCTTCCTCAAGGATGGTGAGTTCCAGGCGGAAGACTACATGCACGCCTCGCGCCTGTGGACCCTGACGCTGGAAATCTCAGTCACGATGGCGCAGTTCCCATCCAAAGAAATCGCGCAACTGTCCTATGATTTCCGCACCTTGGGTCTGGGCTATGCCAACATCGGCGGTCTGCTGATGAACATGGGTTACAGCTACGACTCGGATGAGGGTCGGGCGATCTGTGGCGCACTGACCGCGATCATGACCGGCGTGGCCTATGCCACCTCGGCCGAGATTGCCGGAGAGCTTGGACCCTTCAAGGGCTACGAGCGCAACGCAGACAACATGCTGCGTGTCATCCGCAACCACCGCCGTGCCTCGCAAGGTGTGACCGATGGGTATGAGAAACTGGCCGTGAAGCCGGTGCCTCTGGACCACGGCAATTGCCCGGACAAGCGTCTGGTCGATCTGGCGATGTCGGCTTGGGACGAGGCGCTGAGCCTTGGCGAAAAGAACGGATACCGTAACGCGCAAGCCACGGTGATCGCGCCCACTGGGACCATTGGTCTGGTGATGGATTGCGACACGACCGGGATCGAGCCGGACTTTGCACTGGTGAAGTTCAAGAAGCTTGCGGGTGGTGGTTACTTCAAAATCATCAACCGCTCGGTGCCGTCGGCGCTGGAAAAGCAGGGCTATTCCTCGTCTCAAATTGAAGAGATCGTGGGTTACGCGGTTGGCCACGGCACCATCGGCAACGCGCCGGGGATCAACCACACCTCGCTGACCGGTCACGGGTTTGGCCCAAATGAGCTGGCCAAGGTGGATGCTGCACTGGAAAGCGCCTTTGATATCCGGTTCGTCTTCAACCAGTGGACACTGGGCGAGGATTTCTGCACCGGCGTTCTGGGCATCCCGGCGACCAAGCTAAATGATCCGACCTTCGATCTGCTGCGCCATCTGGGCTTTACCAAGGCGGATATCGACGCGGCCAACGACCATGTCTGCGGCACCATGACGCTGGAAGGCGCGCCGCACTTGAAGGAAGAGCATTATTCGATCTTCGACTGCGCCAACCCGTGCGGCAAGAAAGGTAAGCGTTTCCTTGGCGTTGATAGCCACATCACCATGATGGCTGCGGCCCAAAGCTTCATCTCGGGTGCGATCAGCAAAACGATCAACATGCCGAATGACGCGACCATCGAGGATTGCCAGAAGGCTTATGAGCTCAGCTGGTCGCTCGGTGTGAAGGCCAATGCGCTATACCGTGACGGCTCGAAACTGTCGCAGCCTCTGGCGGCAGCGCTGGTCGAGGACGACGACGAGGCGGCAGAGGTGCTGGAGAGCGGCACGGCCCATGAAAAAGCCGTCGTTCTCGCCGAAAAGGTCATCGAGAAGGTCGTCGTCAAGGAAATCATCCGCAGCCATCGTGAGAAACTGCCGCATCGCCGCAAGGGGTATACCCAGAAAGCGATCGTCGGTGGCCACAAGGTCTATCTGCGGACAGGTGAGTTCGAAGACGGCAAGCTGGGCGAAATCTTCATCGACATGCATAAGGAAGGCGCTGGCTTCCGGGCGATGATGAACAACTTTGCCATCGCAGTGTCGGTTGGCCTGCAATACGGTGTGCCGCTGGAAGAATTCGTCGACGCCTTTACCTTCACCAAGTTCGAACCGGCGGGAATGGTGCAGGGCAACGACTCGATCAAGAACGCGACGTCGATCCTGGATTACATCTTCCGCGAACTGGCCGTGTCTTATCTGGACCGCACCGATCTGGCCCATGTGAAACCCGAAGGTGCCACATTTGATGATCTGGGCCGGGGCGAGGAAGATGGTCTGTCCAACGTATCCGAAATCAGTGACAGCGCCGCGTCCAAGTCCTTGGAGGTGTTGAAACAAATAAGCTCGACCGGTTATCTGCGCAAACGTCTGCCGCAGGATCTGGTGGTGTTCAACGGCGGCCAACCCGAAGTGAACGGCATGGCAGAACCGGCCGCGCAATTCGAAGTTCCGGTTGCGGAAACTGCCGTTGCCACGGGCATGGACGCACGGACCAAGGCCAAGATGCAGGGGTACGAGGGCGATCCTTGCGGCGAATGCGGAAATTACACGCTGGTGCGCAATGGCACCTGCATGAAGTGCAACACCTGCGGGGCAACCAGCGGGTGTAGCTAAGGAAAACGCCCCGTCAGGCGGGGTGTAGGGATCAGGGTTTCCCCTCGGATGTCCGATCCCGACGAACACGGAGCAAGGCGTTGAGACTTACCAAATACGCCTTGGTCCACTCGGTCGACATGCCCGTGTCGACCGGGAACAGGGTGGGGCGGAATATTTGCTCTTTCCCACTCTCTCACGGGACGGGTGCGCTCGTCCCATGCGACGTCCAGGCCGCAGGCAAACAAAACACCGGGCGGTCAACGAATGGAGCCTGGATGGCGAAACTGACAGGGGGCTTCGGTCCCCTTTCTTTTTGCCCCCCCGAGTCGGTGATTTAGGCAGGGCCTTGCCGGAACGGCACAGGCGCATCGGGCAAGAACCGCCGAAACGTGGATTGTACATTTCGCCCAGCGGTTGATTGCAGACGCGACTCGGACAAACACGCGGAGAATGGCGCGAAACAGGACGTGTTGCCGGGTTGGGGTGACGACGTTCTTCGATTTGGTGTCTGTGGTGCCTGTCCGGACGAAAACACACACACAAATACCACTTAGGAGGCATCACAATGAAACCGCAAAACTTGGCAATCATTTCCGCATTCGTATTGGGCCTGCCGGCGATGGCTGCTGCGCAGTCCTCGGCGGACACCAATGGCGATGGAGTTCTGACCATAGAAGAAGTTCAGGCCGTTCTGCCCGAGGTTGACGCCGATGGTTTCTCGGCGATGGACGCCAACGGCGACGGGTCGCTGGACGCAGATGAAATTGCCATCGCGCAGGAAGCAGGGTTGCTACCGCCCAGCAACGGTTAATCCCGCGAAGGCATCGGCGGCCCGCACCCCCACGGGCCGCCATATTTCAATGGGTTACGCGGGCAAGTAAATGTTGAATCTACCGCGCAGTTCGGCGTCCAAAAGCGGATCGAATCTGGCCGGAGACGGCGTCGAGAGGATCTCTTCCTTCCGCTTCACCGCCTTTTCGATCAAATCGGGTTTGCCAATTTCAACCCATTCCTTCGGAGACGACCGGTCGCCAAAAGTCGGGTAGACATAGTCCGCCTGCATGCGGCTCAGCGTTGCATCGGTTCCCAGATAATGACCGGGTCCGCCGATACAGACTTCGGCCATCTGATCCAGTGCCAGCGTTTCGTCCGTCACTTCGATGCCGCGAACACAGCGTTGCGCTTGCCCGATTAAATCATCGCTGAGGATCAGGCTTTCATGGCAGAATCCCAGCAGCGAGGCATGCATGCCTGCGGACTCATACACCATGTTCAAACCTGAAAGCCCGGCCATGACGTTCGAGCACATCTGCTCCCACCCGGCTTGCATGTCGGGCAGTTTCGCATCCGATGCACCGGCGGCCGCGCCGCCCGGCAAGTCGTAGAAGTGGTGCATTTGGGCGCAGCCCGCTGTCAGGAGTGCTTGTTCGCCAGACCCGATGGACATCGCACCTGTGCGCAGATCAAGGCCAAAGGGCCAAGTGCCAAAAATCGCAGAAGCGCCGGGACTTACGGCGTTTACATAAACCAACCCAGCCAGGCATTCGGCGGTGGCTTGCGCGATTGCACCGGCGATTGTCGAAGGCGCTGTGGCTCCGGCCATTCCTGCCGACAGCAGCAAAACGGGCATGCCCGCCTTGATGCATTCTTCCAACACCTCGCAGCTTTCGGTCGCGAACTTCATCGGCGGAACAACAAAGCAGTTCGAGTTCGACATAAAGGGCCGTTCTCGCCACTTATCCTCGCCACCAGCGATCATGTGCAGCATCTCAATCGCAGGGGCCACATGGCTGGGTTCGGTGAAGGACGTGCCGATATGTTTGAACGTTCCTGACGTGGTGGCGTAGACCGTGTTCAAATCCATCTCGAGGTTGTCGGCGATGTCGCGGCACACCATCGGGCGCTGAACAAAGTGAATGTTTTCAAGTTGTTCACAGATTCGGGACGCGTCGTGCAGGTCTTGAAGTGTCGAATCCCGGTATTCCTGCCCGTGAACATCAACCATGCTGACAGCCGCGCCGGCAGTACCAAAGTGGACGCGGTTGCCCGACAGTTCCAGATCGGAGTTGCCATCTCTTGAATGCAATGTGACCGAGCGATTGGCCTTGGCGATTGTGTCTTCGACCAAGGCGCGGGGGAAGCGGATACGCCCGTCGTCACCCAAGATACAGCCAGCGCCGACAAGATAGTCGATCCCGCTCTGTGGGGCGTCCGCCAGACCAATGGTTTCCAGCGCGGTCAGCGCGGCTTGGTGGATACGCTCGATCTGCGCCGGGGTTAGCACCTTCAGCATGCCGCCCTCCATGCCGGGGCGGATCGGGCGCAGATGTTCGGGCAGCGCTGTGGCACGGGCCGCACGGCGCGCGGCACGACCGCCGCTGCGCGATGAATTTCGGGTTTGTTCGTTCATAATTTTAGGTCCGGTCGAGAAAGTACGTTCAGGGTGAGTGTACTCAGACCACAACTGGCCGCCCACGCGCGGCACGCCCGCGATCCGCACCAATGGTACGGCTGATCAGGCGAATCTTCCAAACGTCACTTTGCATACGGGTCCTCATTTGGTGATGTGAACTCTCTCAATATGAAGGCGCACAATCTGTCCTGTTTGCGACCTGAGGGGCCAAAAACGAAGCGTTGTGCCCTGTCGGCATCACGTTCTTGCCGCAGGGTAAAGTTTTTTCCCGAATGTGGGAAATTCTGTTAAGCTTCTATCACTTATTTAAGAGTGGTCCGTGATCTCAATGGATTTTTAACGATTGCAGACCAAGTTTTATGTGATGAAGCCCATCGTTTGGTGGGCGCGCTGCAAGGAATTTTGGAGAGGTTGATGAAAGCCCTGATGGCCCTCATGACCACTTGCCTGACAATCGGCACTGCACCGGTGTATGCAGAGGATTGGACGGGGGCGTATGCGGGCTTCAGCTTTGGTTATGCGGATGTTGATGGCCCAAATAATTCTGGCGGAAACGACACGACTTTTGGCCCGCTTGTTGGTTATGACCATGACTTCGGTAATTTCGTTCTTGGCGGTGAGCTGGAATACAATCGACTTTCTCTGGATCTGGGGCAGGGTGAAGGCAGCGTGGACAGTCTGACCCGCCTTAAGTTGCGCGGTGGTTATGATTTCGGACCGGCCCTGGGCTATGTCGTCGTGGGCGCGGCCCGGTTGGATGCGTCACCGGAAAATGACACCGCTGCAGTGTACGGCATCGGAATTGCCTATCCCATCGGCGACAGTTTCGTCATCAGTGGTGAGGCCTTGCGACAGAATTTTAACGACGTCACCCGAAGCCAGGGCGATATTGACGCCAACGTGTTCAACCTGCGTACAACCTTCCGGTTTTAAGGCCGTCTATTCCGCCGCGTGACTTTCCGCCAGGGCGGCGGCGAAATCGCAAATCGTTTTGAGTGCTGCAGCAAAGCGGTCGTCGTCAATTGTCATAGCAACGCGCACGTGACC
The DNA here is from genome assembly GCF_059611125.1 of Ruegeria sp. CDSB029. Taxonomy (NCBI): domain Bacteria; kingdom Pseudomonadati; phylum Pseudomonadota; class Alphaproteobacteria; order Rhodobacterales; family Roseobacteraceae; genus Ruegeria; species Ruegeria sp. CDSB029. Next base: position 84,604 of record NZ_JBXWOX010000013.1, on the reverse strand, counting down.
TGCCGCCGCTTTGCCAAAACTTTCACCCGGCATGACAGCAATTGCGTGAGTGTCCAGCAGCGCGTTGGCAAAGTCCTCGCCGCTCATCCCCGTGGCGCGGATATCCAACATCAGGTACATCGCACCCTGCGCGGGCACCAGGCCGACGATGTTTTGTTGAGCCAGAATGTCGACCGCCAATGCGCGACGGCGCCGGAACGGGGCCGCTATTTCCTCTTCAAGGTCATGACCCGCGCTCAAGGCAAAACTGGCGGCGTCCTGAATGAACCCGGGCACGCCGTAAGTTGTGTGCGTTGCCAGATTGATGAGATGGGCGATCACCTCCTCGGGGCCGACCACCCAACCGCATCGGGACCCGGTCATCGCGTGTGACTTGGACATCGAACCAACGACCAATGTACGCTCGGCCATTCCGGGCAGCGTACGTGGCGAGATATGCTCACCCTCCCAGACCTGCGTGTCATAGACCTCATCCGAGATCAGCCACAGGTCGCGGTCACGGCAAACACCTGCGATACCGTTCAGCGTCTCGCGCGAATACACGACGCCAGTGGGGTTGTTCGGGCTGTTGATCAATAGCGAAACCGCACCATCTGCCGCCGCATCGATCTGCTGCGCGCGCGGCTGGAATGCATCCTCGGCGGTGGTCTGGATGGCCAGTGCTGTCGCACCGGCACCCCGGATCGTGCCGGGGTATGTCGCGTAATAGGGATCGAGATACAGACCGACATCACCGGGATCGCACACCGCCACGTGGGCAGCAAAAAGGGCAGATTGGCCGCCCGGGGTGATCAACACGTTGTTTCGGCTTGTCTTCTGACCAGTGCGGCCCTGAATGCGCGCGGCAACGGTATCGCGCAGCAAATCAGACCCGGGCACCACAGCGTAGCCGGTGTTTCCCTGACGTGCCGATAGATCCATGGCATCCAGAATGGTCGGGTGCGTGCGAATGTCATGCTCACCAATGGTGAGTTCAGTAATGACGTGCCCTTCGCTGGTCATCCGACGCGCACGATAAAATACATCCCACCCATCACTGCCACCTCCGGTCAGATGAGTGATACGCTGCGACAGTTTCATGGCACGCTCCGATCTTGTCTTCAGCGCAGAATGGGCCAGAGGCATCGGAAAATGTCAATCAGCTTCGTGGGGGCAAAGTGGACTGCACTTTTTTCGTCAGGGAAGACCGAACCAGATCGTAGGATGTGGCCAGCCGATGACGCATCTCATCCTCGTCACAGTCAAACGGCAGGCGGATCCAGCTGCGATGAAAATAAGGGGCCTTTGTGCCAATTCCGGCGTCTATCAACATCTGGGCTGTCTCGATATCCGGCGTTTTGACGGACACGCCGTCATTGGCAGTGCCGATACAGGCAAACATTTTACCACCGACCTTCCATGCGTCATGGCCACCGCCCCAGGGGTCGGAAAGGTCAGCGCCTGGAAACGTGCGGCAAATTGAATTGACGAATTCACGGCTCATGGTCGAAAGGGTGCGCCACCTTGAGATTGAACTCAAGTCTTGGCTGAACGCTTTGTCCATGTTAGGGGAAGGACATGAACCGTATGACCTGCATCATTATCTGCTGCATTACCTGCTGATTTATCAAGCGGGCCGGTTTCTTTCGTTTTCATCCCTGAGACAAGTTGCTAAGCCCGCGCCAACGCGACACGCTTTGCCGTTCTTAGGAGCCGACCGATGACGACGATCAAACTGCACAACACACGGACACGGACGAAAGAGGATTTCGTTCCGATCGATCCTGAAAACGTGCGGATGTATGTCTGTGGTCCGACGGTCTATGACCGCGCCCATCTGGGCAATGCGCGACCCGTAGTGGTTTTCGATGTGCTCTATAGGTTGCTGCGCCATGTCTACGGCGCGGATCACGTGACCTATGTACGCAATTTCACCGACGTGGATGACAAGATCAACGCGACCGCGCTGGCGCGTCAGAAAGCAGGCGCTGAGGGCACGCTGGAGCAGTTGGTGCAGGAACGGTCGGATGAAACCATCGGCTGGTATCTACATGACATGGGCGCGTTGGGCGCGCTTGAGCCCGACGAGATGCCGCGTGCGACTCAGTACATCGCGCAAATGGTTGCGATGATTGAGGATTTGATCGCGAAGGGGCACGCCTACGCAGCCGAAGGGCACGTTCTGTTCGCGGTTGACAGCTGGAAGGAACACTACGGCGCTTTGTCTGGTCGGTCGGTGGATGACATGATCGCCGGTGCCCGGGTTGAGGTTGCGCCATACAAGCGGAACCCGATGGATTTCGTGCTGTGGAAGCCCTCGACCGATGAGTTGCCGGGGTGGGACAGCCCTTGGGGCCGTGGTCGTCCGGGCTGGCACATCGAATGCTCGGCCATGAGCTATGAGCTTTTGGGTGAGAGCTTTGATATTCACGGTGGCGGAAACGACCTGATGTTCCCGCATCATGAAAATGAGATCGCGCAGAGCAAATGCGCCCATCCGCACGGTGAGTTCGCGCGATACTGGCTGCACAATGAGATGTTGCAGGTCGAAGGCAAGAAGATGTCCAAATCGCTGGGCAACTTCTTCACCGTGCACGACTTGTTGGAGCAGGGCGTACCGGGCGAGGTGATCCGCTTTGTGTTCCTGCAGACGCATTATCGCAAGCCGATGGATTGGACCGAGAAGAAGGCCCGCGAGGCTGAAGCGACGTTGCGCAAGTGGCGGGCGCTGACAGCGGGCATCGAGCCCGCTGCCAGCGCTGCGCCCGCTGTGGTCGCTGCACTCAGCGATGACCTGAACACTGCGGGCGCGCTCACAGAGTTGCACCGTTTGGCTGCAGATGATGATGCGGCGGGATTGTTGGCGAGCGCACAGGTGCTGGGCCTATTGTTGTCAGAAATGGGAGCATGGGCTGACACAGCGTCGGTGGACCTGTCGTCTCACGCAGATCGGTTGGCCGATGCCCGCGCGAGTGCAATGCAGAACAAGGACTTCTCGGAGGTTGACCGTCTGAAAGCGGCCTATGTTGCAGCAGGGCTGGAAGTACGCATGAGTAAGGATGGGGTCGAACTGGTTCCGGGCACCGGGTTCGATGCGGCCAAGCTGGAGGGCGTATGATGACTAAAGAACGCCTCTACCTCTACGACACTACTCTGCGCGACGGGCAGCAGACACAGGGTGTGCAGTTCTCGACCGCTGAGAAGGCGCAGATCGCGCAGGCTCTGGACGAGTTGGGCGTGGACTATATCGAGGGCGGCTGGCCGGGGGCGAACCCGACGGACAGCGCGTTTTTTGATGCGGCTCCCAAAACGTCAGCCTGCTTGACGGCCTTTGGGATGACCAAACGGTCGGGCCGGTCGGCTGAGAATGACGATGTTTTGGCGGCGGTGATGAACGCGGGTACGCGGGCTGTCTGTCTGGTGGGTAAGTCGCACGATTACCACGTGACCCATGCGCTTGGCATCTCATTGGATGAGAATGTCGAGAACGTACGCGCCTCGATTGCACATATCGTAGCGCAGGGGCGCGAGGCGCTGTTTGATGCCGAGCATTTCTTTGACGGCTACAAGGACAATCCGGCCTATGCGCTTGAGGTCTGTCGGGCCGCGATGGATGCCGGTGCGCGCTGGGTTGTTTTGTGTGACACCAATGGGGGCGCTTTGCCCGCAGAAGTGTCGCAGATCGTGTCCGAGATGGTCGCGGCGGGCCTGCCGGGGGACCGGCTGGGTATCCATACCCACAACGATACGGAAAACGCGGTGGCCTGTTCTTTGGCGGCTGTCGATGCGGGCGCGCGGCAGGTTCAGGGAACCTTGAACGGATTGGGAGAGCGTTGCGGAAATGCGAACCTGACCTCATTGATCCCGACGCTGCTGCTGAAGGAACCTTATGCATCGAACTTTGACATCGGCGTCAGTGTCGAAGCGCTGGCGGGTCTGACCCGCGTCAGCCGCATGCTGGACGAGATCCTGAATCGGGTGCCCAGCAAGCAATCGGCCTATGTCGGGGCGTCCGCATTTGCGCACAAGGCAGGGCTGCATGCCAGCGCGATCCTCAAGGACCCGACGACCTATGAACATGTGGATCCGGCGTCGGTTGGGAACACACGGATCATTCCGATGTCGAACCAGGCGGGGCAGTCGAACCTGCGCCAGCGCTTGATCGAGGCCGGTTTGTCGGTCGAACCCGGTGACCCGTCCCTGGGCCGTATCCTCGAACGGATCAAGTTGCGTGAGGCGGAAGGTTATTCCTACGACACCGCGCAGGCCAGCTTTGAGCTGCTGGCGCGGGATGAACTGGGTCAACTGCCTCAATTCTTTGAGGTAAAGCGGTACAAGGTCACCGTTGAACGGCGCAAGAACAAGTACAACAAGATGGTCAGTTTGTCTGAGGCCGTTGTTGTGGTGAAGGTCGATGGTGAAAAGAAACTGTCGGTCAGCGAGTCTCTGGATGGGTCCGGCGGTGACCGGGGTCCGGTGAACGCGCTGGCCAAGGCGCTGGCCAAGGATCTGGGGCAGTATTCGCGGATATTGGATGATATGCACTTGGTCGACTTCAAGGTACGTATCACGCAGGGCGGCACCGAGGCCGTGACCCGCGTCATCATCGATAGTGAAGACGGGCAGGGGCGCCGGTGGTCCACCGTCGGCGTCAGCGCGAACATAGTCGACGCCTCGTTCGAGGCATTGCTGGATGCGATCCAATGGAAACTCGTGCGCGATTGCGGCCCACAGTCGGCAGTCGCCGAGTGAGTGCGCCTTTTGACGATGACGTCAAGGCCTGTGCCGCGCTGTTGCATCGGGCCGATCCCGACCGGTTCATGGCGGCCATGGCGGCACCAGTGTCCGCCAGGGCGGTGTTGTTTCCGATCTATGCGTTAAATATCGAGGTCGCCCGGGCACCCTGGGTGACGCAAGAACCGATGATTGCCGAGATGCGCCTGCAATGGTGGCGCGATGCTTTACAAGAGATTGCCGAAGGTCCAACCGTGCGTCGGCATGAGATCGTTACGCCGCTGTCGCGTGTCTTGTCCCCTCATCTTGCGTCGATGATGGATGAATATGTGGCCGTAAGGCGTTGGGATATCTATCGCGACCCGTTCGAGGACGAAGATCATTTCGACGCGTACATAAACCACAGCGCGGGCACGGTCACGGTGGTAGCGGCACAAGCGCTGGGGTCGGCGGATGAGGATGTCGTGCGGGACTTTGGCTATGCCGTTGGGGTCGCCAACTGGTTGCGCGCCATCCCGGACCTTGAAGCGCGCGGGCGAATTCCGCTGCTGGATGGCACGCCTGCGGGTGTTCAGCGTCTGGCCGAAAAAGCGTACGGGCGGTTGAAACGGGCACGTACTCAACGATACTCGGTTTCGGCAAAAGCTGCTGCCGCGTTGCATGCCGGTTGGCAAACTGAATTGGTTCTAAAGCAGGTCATTGCGCGCCCGGACAGGGTCGCTTCTGGAACCCTTGGGCCGGGTGAAATCCGCCGCCGCCTGTCGCTGATGGTCCAGGCGGCAACGGGGCGCTGGTAGTTACTCCCAGCCGCCGGCGCGCATTTCGGCCGAGATTTTCAGCTGCACCAAGTCTGACGTTCCCGGGGCAAACATCCCGACGCCGTATTCGCTGCGTAAAAGCTGGCCAGCAGCTTCGACGCCAACCCAGTCACCTTTGTAATAATCGAAAAATCCGGCCAGGGGATGTTCGCCCATGAAGGTCAGGTCGATCTCAAGCGTTGCGGGCTTGGTCTGATCCTTGATTGTCAAATCACCGATCATTTGCAGGGTGCTTGCACCGGTTTGCACCGCCGAGGTCGAGACGAATTTGATGTTTGGGTAAGCTTCGACATCGAAGAAGTCACCGCTTTTGAGGTGATCGTTGAGCGGCCCCCAACCGGTTTCGACACTTGAGGCGTCGATTGTGATATCCGCGCTGGTTGCGGTGACATTTTCAGGGTCAAACTCGACCGTGCCGGATACGGCGGTCCATTCGCCGGATTGTTCGGTCAGTCCCGCGTGGTTGTAGTAGAACCGGATTTCGGTGTGACTTTGATCAAAGTGATAGGTTTCGGCAAGGACTGGTGTGGCCAGTGCCAAGACGAGGGCAGATGCGGTAAACAGCTTCATGACATTTCTCTGATTTGCAGGGTTGATAATTAACATGTAAATGCATCTAAATTGATGAGCAAAGGAAAACCACAATCCTCGCGGAGGCGTGATGAGCGGATTTGAAGAACGAGAGGCGGCCTGGATCGCTCTGAACCAGACACGCACCCGGATCTTTTCCCGGGCTGAGCGCGCGCTGGTGGCAGCGGGATATCCACGGCTGCACTGGTATGACGTGTTGTGGGAGTTGGAACGAGCACCAGACGGCCTGCGACCTAAACAGCTGGAGCAACAGCTGCTGTTTGATCAGTCCAGCTTTTCCCGTCAGGTCGCACGGATGGCGGAGGACGGATTGTTGACGCGCCATGCTGCAGCGGGGGACGGACGGGGAAAAATCCTGCGCATTACCGAAAAAGGCCGTACCCTGAGACGGCAGATGTGGGATATCTACCGCATGCACATTGATGAGGGGATCGCCGAGGCACAGAGATTAGGTGCCTTTGCACCGATACTGAACATTAACGATTAGGCCGTTCGGGGCCGCATCGTCAGCCACAAAAGCGCGCCGCCCGCCAAAGTCAGAAGGGGGATCATCGCGACGTTCACCGCGGTCCAACCTTCAATCGGAGAGCCGCCAGAACAGTTCATCAGCCCACCGGAAGCCAGTGAGGCAAACGTGACGCCACCAAACACCAGCAAGTCGTTCAACCCCTGCATGCGTCCGCGCTCGCTGACTTCATGAGATTCAGCCAACATGGTGGTTGCGCCGATAAAACCAAAGTTCCAGCCGATGCCCAGCAGGATCAGCGCGACAAAGAAATTACCCAGCTCAACGCCCTGTAAAGCAACCACTCCGGCCGCGGCAAGAATGAGTAGGCCCAGTGCCACGATCCGTTCGACCCCAAAACGTGCGATCAACTGTCCGGTGAAAAAGCTGGGAATGTACATCGCCAACACGTGGCTGGTGACGACATCCGCCGCGTCATTGGCGCTGAACCCGCAGCCCACGACGGCCAGCGGTGTCGACGTCATCACAAGGTTCATCAGCGCGTAGGACACCATGGCGCAGATGATTGCAACCGCAATACGCGGCGTTTTCAGAAGCTCGATCCGGGACCGACCTTTGGGGGCATCAGCGGCAGGTTTGGGCGGGGTCGGGATGTCGAGAAAAAAGAACAGGGCCGAGCCAATGACGTTCACTGCGATGACAGCGATATACGTACCGAGAAAAGGGATGACATACGCGGTCGAGGTCAGTTTGACGATCTGAGGCCCGATGATTGCCGCTGCCAGACCGCCCGCCATGACATAGGAAATCGCTTTGGGACGGAATGCGTCTGATGCGGTGTCAGCAGCAGCAAAGCGGTAGAAACCGTGCGCGCTCATGTAAATGCCGGTCAGCAGGCTGCCAGCAAGAAACACAGGGAATGACCCCAGAAACAGGCCATAAGCGCCGACAAGCCCGCCGCAAGCGCCTGCCGTTGCCCCCACCAGAAATCCAGCCCGGCGACCCCAGCGTTGCATGATGGCCGAGATCGGCGTGGCCGCCAGCATTGAGCCAAGGACGATCAAAGATATGGGCAGAGTCGCCAGGCAGGGATTGGTTGCCAATGATTGGCCGGCCAGCCCACCGACGATAAAGATCATCGGCATCTGTGCGCCAAGCAGGGCCTGCGCGGCCACCAGAACGGCGACATTGCGTTTGGCCTGACTGTTGTCCGGGGTTGTGGCGGTCATGGTCATGAGCACATGCGTAATGTCGAAAACGATTGTGCACAAGCGGGTTGCATCTGCGGCAAAGCGGCCTAACGTGCAGTCGATCATCGAGGCCGGAGAGCACATGTCCGTTGGACGGATCATAGAAACACCCGACTGCGTGGAAGAAGGCGCGACCTGGCTGGCCGAAAGCTGCCCGCGCATGGCCTATGCGATGGAACAGACCGGTCCGTTGCCCTTGCGCCGTCGCCCGGACGGGTTTGCGCAACTGCTTAGCGCCATAGTCAGCCAGCAAGTGAGTGTGGCCTCGGCCAATGCGATCTGGAACCGGTTGAAGGATGCGAAACTGACCGGCCCGCGCAAAATTATGTGGGCCACCGACGATGATCTGCGTGCAGTTGGGTTAAGCCGGCAAAAAACCCGCTACGCCCGCGCTTTGGCTGAGGCGCGCATTGACTACAAAGCCTTGCGGGACGTTTCAAACGATGACGTAGTGGCGATCCTGACCGAGGTGTCGGGTATTGGTGTCTGGACCGCCGAGATCTACGCCATGTTTTCGCTCGGTCGCGCTGACGTGATCGCGCCGGGCGATCTGGCGCTGCAAGAGGCTGCGCGCATCCTCTATGATTTGCCCGATCGGCCGACCGACAAACAGCTGCGCCAGATGGCCGAAGCCTGGTCGCCCTGGCGGTCGGTTGCGGCGCGGGTTTTGTGGGCCTATTACCGGGTGGCAAAAGAACGAGAAGGGATCAGATGACACGGGTTTTGAATGCGCTCCGAAAAGAGCCGGTTTCGGGCGATACACGCTCGGTCGTGGTGTTCGTGCACGGCTATGGCGCCAACGGGGCCGATTTGCTGGGGTTGGCCGATCCGCTGGGGGAACATCTCCCCGACACGTTGTTTGTGTCACCCGATGCACCGGAGCAGATCCCCGGAATGCCCAACGGATATCAGTGGTTTCCGATCCCGTGGATTGACGGGTCGTCCGAAGAAGAAGCACGCCGTGGCATGGAAATGGCCGCCGACGATTTCAACGCCTTCCTCGATGCGCTTATGGTGGATGAAGATGTGCTGCCCGAGCAGGTGGTCCTGTTTGGGTTCTCGCAAGGTACGATGATGAGCCTGTACGTCGCGCCGCGCCGCGAAGACCCGGTGGCTGGTATTGTTGCGTTCTCTGGCCGGTTGTTGGAACCGGACTTGCTGCCCGACGAAACCGTCAGTCGAATGCCGATCCTTTTGGTGCATGGTGATGCCGACGACGTGGTTCCACCGCAATCTCTGCCCGAAGCCGCCGAAGCACTGCAGGCTGCAGATTTCAAAGAAGTATATGCGCATGTCATGAAGGGCACCGGCCACGGGATTGCCCCCGACGGTCTTAGTGTCGCGCTTGCCTTCATGCGCGACAAGCTGAGCCTGTAGCCATGATCGCGGTTCGTCCCATGATGCCTGAGGACGTGGCAGTTGCCTGCCAAATTCTCAACGAAATCATTGCTATCGGCGGGACGACCGCGTTTGAAACACCGTTTTCCGAGGCGCTGTTTGCTCAAGTCTACCTGAATGGCGCAGACAAAATCTGTTGCCACGTTGCCCTGGATGAACAGGGTGAGGTGGCCGGATTTCAATGGTTAGGCACCAATGAGGACTTGCCAGAAGATTGCGCGGATATCGCAACCTTCACCCGGCGAGAGCCGGTGTTGAAAGGGGCAGGGCGGGCGTTGTTCTCGGAAACCACGACCTATGCCGCAGCCGTTGGGTTCCGTGCGCTCAACGCGACCATCCGCGCCGACAACCGGCAGGGGCTTAGCTATTACGACAAGATGGGTTTCCGCGACTACTCGGTCACATATGCTGTTTCTCTGCAAGACGGAACGCCGGTCGACAGGGTTTCGAAACGGTTTGAATTGAAGAAGGATACGACATGCTGATTGTCACCGGAACGGTTGAAGTCTCGACAGATGGCGTCGGCAAAGCCATTGAGGCGGCACAGAAAATGGTCGCCGAGACTGTGAAAGAGCCCGGCTGCCTGATCTATGAATTCAGCCAGATACTCGGGCAATCTAACAAGTTCCGTGTTTATGAAGAATGGCAGGATCAGGCCGCGCTCGAGGCGCATTTTGCAGCCCCGCATATGGCCGAGTTTCAGGCTGTTCTGGGCGAAGTGGGCGTTGTTTCGAGCGACATCTACCGGATTGTCGGGGGAGAAAAGCAACCGCTGCGCTAAGTGATCAGTTCCACAGGTGACCTTCAGCGAATTCCACCGAGTTTCCGGCGGGGTCCCGAACATACAGCGATCGTGCCCCGCTTGGCCAATCGAACTCGGCGTCTATGGGGATGTTCCACTCCAGCAGATGCTTGCGCATTTCGTCTATCTCTGTCCGCGATAAAGTCATGCAGACGTGACCGGGACCGCGTGCGCCATGCGGCGGGACGGGAAGCTTCGGATTCTCCGGCGGCTTTGCCGTCTCATCTGCGTTGAACAGCAACAACACCGATCCGCCGACGCGGAAAAATACATGTCGGTTCGCGACGCGTTGGATACATTCTAACGCCAGTATTTCACCATAGAATCGTTCGGCCGCGTCCAGATCGCCAACATAAAGCGCGGCCTCAAGGATACCCTCTGGGGATGGTGTGCTTCGGGTGACTTTCATGCCTTAAGTCTATTACAAAAGGACGTTTTTGTCACCTGCGCGGTCGGCGGTCCCGTTTACGTTGCGGCGCGGAATCTAATGTAGGGGCTGTCAAGCTGTCCCATTGGCCGGGCGCCAACCCCTCTAGCGTCCAGTCCCCGATCCGGGCGCGGATCAGGCGCAGGGTGGGATGACCGACCGCTGCCGTCATACGTCGAACCTGCCGGTTGCGGCCTTCGCGCAAGGTCAGCTCAATCCAGCTGTCCGGTATAGTCTGGCGGACGCGGATAGGTGGGTTTCGTGGCCACAGGCCTTCGGGCTCATCCATCAACCGGGCCTTGGCCGGGCGCGTTTTACCGTCCTTCAGATCGACCCCGTCGCGCAGCGCTTTCAGCGCAGTAGCATCGGGCAGACCTTCGACCTGAACCCAATAGGTCTTGGGCATCTTGTGCTTTGGGTCCGATATTTGCGCCTGCAGCCGACCGTTGTCGGTCAGCAGCATCAGGCCCTCGCTGTCGCGATCCAGACGTCCAGCCGGATACACACCGGGCAGGTCGATAAAATCCGACAAAGTGCTGCGCGGCGAGTCGGCGTTTGCACGGTCGGTAAACTGCGGCAAAACATCGAAGGGTTTGTTGAATCGTATGAACCAGCTCATGATCTCGCCATAGCCCGCCGGGCACAGCGAATGCAACCTGTGGATAACTGTCATGCCTCTGTTACGGATTCGGCATACCCAATACCCGAGATGTTGTGGAAACTCAGGGCTTGTCAGAGTTTTAACACGATATATAGTTAAGTTAAGGCCGGGGCGGGTGTTCCCCGCTCTGGTGTCAATAACGGGCAGAGCAGAGCGAGGAGCGATTCCGATATGGACGGAGAATTCAGGACCGAATTTGTCAGGGAACCGGGTGCCCTAAAGCACCATCCGGCATTGGTTTTGAACGCCGATTATCGCCCCTTGTCCTATTACCCCTTATCCCTGTGGCCCTGGCAAGAAGCGATCAAGGCGGCCTGGCTGGACAGGGTGGACATTGTGGCCGAATACGACGAGGTCGTCCGAAGCCCAAGTACCGAGATCCGAATACCGTCGGTCGTTGTCCTGAAAGACTATGTAAAACCCAGAAAGCGCGTGGCCTTCACGCGCTTTAATTTATTTTTAAGGGACGAGTTCCGCTGCCAGTATTGTGGAAGCCGGGACAACCTGACCTTTGACCATGTTGTTCCGCGGGCTGCCGGGGGTGTGACCAGTTGGCAGAACGTTGTGGCGGCGTGCAGCCCCTGCAACCTGAGGAAGGGATCGAAGTCGCTGCGGCAGGCGGGCATGTCGCTGCGCAAACCGCCGCGTCAGCCAGATGCCGAGGCACTGCGAAACATCGGACGCAAGTTCCCCCCGAACCACCTGCATGACAGTTGGATCGACTTTCTGTATTGGGATGCCGAACTGGACGCGTAGTAACGCTTATTTCGCACGGAACGCGGCCAGCCAGACCAAAACTAGGCCAGCAGATAGCAGAGCGTTCCACCCGGCCATCGACAGGCCGAACATCTCCCACGGGATATCATCACAGCGCACAAGTGGCGCGGACATGATCTGATCCATCAATTCTTCAGCGGACAACCCGCCAATATCACCCGACGTGCAGCTGGTTGGACCTTCCCACCATTTCTGCTCGACACCTGCGTGGTACATGCCAATCCCGGCAGTCACCATCGCAGCAACTGCACCCAAAAGGGGCAGGGGGCGGATGCCCGGAAAGGCAAAGGCCAACACGCCAATCAGAACGGCCGCGCCGTGGGGATAGCGTTGCCAGATGCACATTTTGCACGGGGCCATGCCGCCCAGGTGTTGAAACGCCCACGCGCCCAGCAAGAGTGCAGCGGAACCGCCAGCCGCTATCAGGATCAACAGTTTTTTGCGTGTCATAAGAACTTCACCGCTAAGAACCCACCGAACAGCAGGATGACAAACAGAGTGAACATAAGCCCCAGACGCTTTTCGATGAAGTTGCGAATGGGTTCACCAAAGCCCCAAAGCAGCCCGGCAACAACAAAGAACCTGAGCGCGCGGGCCAGAATCGACGTGGCGATGAATGTGCCCAGCGGCATGCCCGTCCAACCGGACATGATGGTGATTACCTTATACGGGAATGGGGTAATCCCTGCGCCCAGCACGGCCCAGAATCCGAAATCGTTGAACTTGGTGTTGAACTCTTCCATCGCATGCGCCTTGCCCATGGATTCGAGGATGGGTTGGCCGATGCTTTCATAGAAGAACGCGCCAATAGCATATCCCAGCATGCCCCCCAGCACCGACGCCACCAGGGCAACTGTCGCGATCAGCCATGCACGCGACGGGCGCGCAAGAATCATGGGAATCATCAGAACGTCCGGGGGAATCGGAAAGAACGAGCTTTCGACAAATGCCACAATGGCCAGAGCCCAAAGCGCGTGCGGGTGTTCGGCCAGACGAATGGTCCAGTCATAGAGCGATCGCAACATCAGATGTTAAAACCCCGTTCCTTTGTTGCGTCAGCCAAACCATGCGCCTGATGGGCCGTCAACCGTGCCCAGAGAAAACAAACTGAATATCGGTTGTTTTTTGCCTCTGGACCTTCCCGAATATGAGCGCTAATCCAGTGTTCGTGGCCCAAGTGGCGGAATGGTAGACGCAGGGGATTCAAAATCCCCCGTCCTAACGGACGTGCCGGTTCGAGTCCGGCCTTGGGTACCAAGGTAAAAACAGAGGGTAAGGGGAACCTGCTCTCTGTTTTTTCTTTTTTGGCGTTTCAAATGCTCATGTTGCCACTTTTGACCAGGGTATCGAAAACGTTGGGTTTGTGACGGTCCTTGGGAAGCTTGACGAAAATCTGAGTGCCGCGGTGCGCGCGGGCAGTTTCTTAGAGCGAGTTTTCCGGCAAACTCAGGAAAAAGCGAACAGACTAGGGTTGTTCGGGGCGAATCTGTTCCCAGTTTCTGCGCTCACTTACTGCGTCGCAGGATCAGCCACGCCAGAAACCCGATATAGGCGAAAACGCTTAGGTTCAGTGCGGTGTCGATCAATTGGCCACTCATGATCGATCCTCTTGCGCCAGACGTTTGAAGAGGCAGACAACAAGAACGGGCACGATAAACACGAAAGCGATGGCTGACAGCGCTATGATGGACCGAACCAGAGAGATATCGCCCACCAGAATCATCGCCATCCCTAACGCGCCAAGGATAATGCCCCAAATCGTACGAATTCGGGGAGAGGGGTTGTCGTCGCCTCCGGTCCCTATCATCGCAAGGGTGAACCCGGCGCTGACGACGCTGGTGACCACGAACAGGAACGCGGCCAGGATTGTTGCTATTCTTGTGATGCCGTCCAGCGGGAAGCGCTCAAGCAACGCAAATGTTGTTGCGTCGAGGTTCTCTGCGTTGACGGCTGATAAGGCTCCGTCCTGACGCAAAGCATCGAAAAAACCCAAGCCGCCAAAAACGCCGAACCACAGGATAGAGAAAAGTGTAGGGGTGACGACGACTCCGATCAGAAACTCTCGGATCGTGCGTCCGCGGGAAATCCGGGCGATGAAAATGCCCACGAAGGGTGACCAAGCCAGCCACCAGATCATATAGTTCAGCGTCCAGCCGTGGAACCAGTCGACCAACTGGTCGTCGAAGAATTCCGCGGTCGAGAACCCTGCAGGCAGGACACCGAACAGGTACCGTCCGAACCCGGAAACAATGCCGTCCATCAGATAAGAGGTTGGGCCGAGCACCAGAAGATAGACCATCATCCCGACGGCGATCAGCATTGCCGCGTTGGACAGCAGGGCCATTCCGTCGCCCAGATCGCGACGCAACGGTATGATGAACGCAATACACAGCGCGGCAAAAACGGGCAGGGTCAGCACGCCTGAGGTTTCTATACCCAACAGGCCTGCCAGTCCGGTTTGGATCTGAAATACCCCCATCGCCATCGAGCCCGCCAAACCGACGGCAATTGCGACGATCGAGAGTAGATCGAAAATCCACCCCAGCGCTTTTGTCCATCCTGCTTCGCCAAGTGCGTCGGTGACTGGGGCACTCAGCAACAAAGTGCGATTTCGGCGATAGGCAAAATAGGCGATGACCAATCCGACGATTCCGTAAATCGCCCAGGCGTGGAACCCCCAGTTCAAGTAGGTCACGAACATCGCATAACTGGCCGCTTCTGCGTCGCTATTATATTGACGCAGCACTTCGTAGTGGGTCAGCGGCTCGGCTGCGCCATAGAACAGTAGACCGACACCCATTCCTGCGGCGAATAACATCGCGATCCATGCGGTCGTTGAAAACTCTGGTTCGGCTGTGTCAGCGCCAAGGCGGATATCTCCAAATCGTGACAGGGCCAGAAAGAGGACCACAAACAAAAGCCCGCTGACCTCAAGCATGATGAACCAGCCGCGGCTGTTGAATTGCGTCTCAACCGCCGATGCAGCAATGCGACCCAGGCCTTGCGGGTCAGCAATGCCCCAGGTTGCGATGGCCGCACTAAGGGCTAGGGCGATCACAAGCATCGGACTGGGTGATTTGCCGTCCACTGTCCAGAACCCTTCCGCGTAAATTCATGAAACATCGGGTCGTTTGGCCAAGCCTAGGTTGCGGAATCCAAACTTTCAAAGTGTTTTTGGATATTTAGCTGGCGCAGTTTCTCATGATCCGGCCCAGTGATGCCGATCTGTGCGAAACCGCCCCGTTAAAGGGGGAAACTTTCGGAAATCTCCTCACATCTGCGGATCGGGGCCTTCATACCCCGCGCAGGGGTTGACAAGCGGAGTGTCTGAATGAAACGTCAAAGGCGTTGGGAGACTTTTAAATTTCAGATGCTTGACCCGTTGCAAGACGGGTTCGCTTGCCGTACCGGCAAGGTCCCTGGATGGGGGCCGCTGAACTGTCTCTCATCCACAATAAGAGTTGGGAGTTCTCAAAAATGAAAAATAGCAGCAAGCTTAGCCTGGGCGCGGTCGTTACCGCAGCTCTTATGGCTCCGGCCGCTTATGCAGAAGAGTTTATCACCATTGGTACCGGCGGTGTGACCGGCGTGTACTATCCGACTGGTGGCGCGATCTGCCGTCTGGTGAACAAAGGCCGCAAAGAGCACGGCGTGCGTTGCTCGGTCGAGTCGACCGGTGGTTCGGTCTACAACATCAACACCATTCGCGAAGGTGAACTGGAGTTTGGTGTTGCCCAGTCCGACTGGCAGTACCACGCCTATAACGGCAGCTCGAAATTCGAAGAGGCTGGCCCCTTCGAAAACCTGCGCGCCGTCTTCTCGGTACACCCCGAACCGTTCACCGTTGTCGCACGTGCCGATTCCGGCATCACCAACTTCGAAGACCTGAAGGGCAAGCGCGTCAACATCGGCAACCCCGGTTCCGGTCAGCGTGGCACGATGGAAGTCCTGCTGGGCGAAATGGGTTGGACCACCGACGATTTCGAACTTGCGACCGAGCTGAAAGCGGCTGAACAGTCGGCGGCTCTGTGTGACAACCAGATCGACGCGATGGTTTACACCGTTGGTCACCCGTCGGGTTCGATCCAGGAAGCCACCACAGCCTGTGACTCGGTTCTGGTGAACGTCAGCGGCGACGCCGTCAGCAAGCTGGTAGACGACAACTCGTTCTACCGTACTGCGACAATCCCTGGTGGCATGTACCGTGGTTCGGATGGCGACACCTCGACCTTTGGTGTGGGCGCGACGTTCGTGACCTCGGCAGACGTGTCGGATGACGCGGTTTATGCGGTTGTCAGCTCGGTCTTCGAGAACTTCGACGACTTCAAAAAGCTGCACCCTGCATTTGCCAACCTCAAGCCCGAAGAGATGATTGCAGATGGCCTTTCGGCTCCGCTGCATCCGGGTGCCGAGAAATACTACAAAGAAAAAGGCTGGGTTCAGTAAGCCAGACCTAAAGCAGGGTGCCCAACGGGCGCCCTGCAACCAAAACCCGAACAAATCGGGTGGTTCAGAAGGCCAAAAATGGCCGCGACGGGGAGACATTTCATGAGTTCCGACACACAATCCAATCGTCCGCTATCCGAAGAAGAGCTACAGGATCTTGTGGCCTCATCCGATGCGGGTGGACGTAATCCGGTCGGTAATGTCGGGATATTCCTGGCCGTTGTGGCCGCGATCTGGTCGATCTTTCAGGTCGTCCTGGCCTCGCCACTTGCGAACTATGTGCTGCCCGGCAGCGTTGTGAACAACGCGCGGCAGTTTCACCTGGCCTTTGCGTTGTTTCTGGCCTTTGCAGCCTATCCGGCGCTGAAATCAAGCCCGCGCAACTATATCCCGGTTCAGGATTGGATCATGGGGCTGCTGGGCGCGTTTGTCGCGCTGTATGGCTATTTCTTTTACAACAAGATCGTCGATGCAGGCGGTCTTGCGGATGACACCGACAAATGGGTCGCCCTTGTTGGTCTGCTGTTGTTGTTCGAGGCCGCGCGTCGCGCGCTTGGCCCCGCGATGGCGATCATTGCGACGATTTTTCTGGTTTATGTCTTCTTCGGTTCATCCGACTGGGTGCCCGAAGTTATCCGCTGGAAAGGCGCAAGCCTGAAAAAGGCGATGAGCCACATGTGGATCACCTCTGAGGGCGTGTTCGGTATTGCCTTAGGTGTCTCCACCAAATTCGTCTTCCTGTTCGTGCTGTTTGGGGCCTTGCTGGATAAGGCTGGGGCAGGGAACTACTTTATCAAGATGGCATTCGGCGCCCTTGGCCACCTGCGTGGTGGTCCGGCCAAAGCAGCTGTTGTCGGTTCGGCCGCGACCGGCCTGATCTCGGGTTCGTCCATCGCCAACGTTGTGACCACCGGTACATTCACCATCCCGCTGATGAAGCGCGTCGGGTTCAGCAGTGAACAGGCCGGATCGGTCGAGGTTGCCTCCTCCGTGAACGGACAGATCATGCCACCCGTGATGGGGGCTGCGGCCTTCCTGATGGTGGAATATGTCGGCATTTCTTATGTCGAGGTGATCACCCACGCCTTCCTGCCTGCCGCGATTTCCTACATCGCGCTGGTCTACATCGTGCACCTTGAGGCCGTGAAGCGGAACATGCCCACGCTGGGCGACCGCGACGTAAAGCTGGCGCGCACGGTTGTCGGGATGCTGTCCTTCTTCCTGGTCTTTGCTGGGCTGTGCTACGGTTCTCAGTTCCCGGTCGAAGCGGTGACAAACTGGGTGCCGTCATCGGCTGGGCTGGTCCTCAGCCTGATTGTCTGTGCCATCTACGTGGCTCTGCTGTATCTGGCCGCTCAGGTGCCGGATCTTGAGCCGGATGATCCAAACGCAAAAGAAGTGACCTTGCCGGTCATAGCTGATATCTACAAGGCCGGACTACATTACCTGTTGCCGATCATCGTGCTGGTTTACTTCCTGATGATCGAGCAGAAGTCACCGGGTCTGTCCGCCTTCTGGGCCACGACGCTGTTGTTCGTGATCCTGCTGACGCAAAAGCCGCTCAAGGCGATATTCCGCGGGCAAAGCAACGTCTACAACACGTTCATTGATGGCGTCGCTGACCTTTGGCAGGGCATGATCGACGGCGCGCGGAACATGATTGGTATCGCGCTGGCAACGGCAACAGCCGGCGTTATCGTGGGCACAGTGACCCTGACGGGTGTCGGACAAGTGATGGCTGACCTGGTTGAGTTTCTGTCAGGCGGCAACCTGATCCTGATGCTGATCATGGTCGGCCTGCTGAGCCTGATCCTGGGCATGGGCCTGCCGACCACCGCAAACTATATTGTGGTCAGTTCGCTGATGGCGGGTGTGGTTGTTGAGCTGGGTGCGCAAAGCGGTCTTATCGTTCCCTTGATCGCGGTGCACCTGTTCGTCTTTTACTTTGGGATCATGGCAGACGTGACCCCGCCGGTTGGATTGGCAAGCTTTGCGGCTGCCGCAGTATCCGGTGGTGACGCAATCAAAACCGGGTTCATCGCGTTCTTTTACAGCCTGCGCACCGTGGCCTTGCCGTTCGTGTTCATCTTCAACACCGACCTGCTATTGATCGATGTGACGTGGGTCGAGGGGATAACGGTGGCGATATTTGCGACAATCGCCATTCTCGTCTTCACAGCCGGCACAATGGGTTACTTCCTGACCCGCAGCCGCATCTATGAAAGCATCGCGCTGATCCTGGTGGCGTTCGCGCTGTTCAGGCCCGACTTCTTCATGAACCGCATCGCGCCGCCGTTTACCTCGGTTGAACCTTCGGCATTCGTAGAAACCATAGGCGAAACCCCTCCGGGGACCGAAGTGCGCATGGTCATCAGCGGGCCAGACTTTGACACGCTTGAGATGACGGACACGACGGTTGTTGTTCCCGTTGGCAGCGAAGAGGGAGGCCAAGCGCGCGTAGACGCGATGGGTCTGCTGCTGCTTGAAGAAGACGGACTGGTCAAATTGGAAGAGCCGCTGTTCGGGACACCTGTCGCGGATGACCTGGATATCTTCGACTATTACGGGGATGAGGCCGTCCGCCTGACCTCGGTCAGTTTGCCCGCCAGCCAGCCACCCAAACAGTTGATCTACATTCCGGCAATGCTATTGCTGGGCCTGATCGCTTTCCTTCAGCGCGGCCGTGCCGCCAGACAAGAGGTGACCGCATGACAAACGCTGTTCTCTGTGCCGTCGATATCAGCAACGGCGATCTTGATACGCATGTTCTGAAGAAAGCTGCGAAGCTGGCCGATCAGGATGGTGCGCAACTGGATGTGGTAACCGTTCTGCCGGATTTCGGGGAAAGCTGGGTGTCTGGCTTTTTCGAAAGTGATTTTCACGACAAGGCGCTGGAAGAGGCGCACACCAAACTGGCCGAGATGTGTGTGTCCACACTGGGTGCGGATCGGAATGAAAAGATCCGCCATGTGGTCGCGACGGGTACTGCCTATCAGGAAATCCTGAAAACTGCAGAAAGCGCCGGCAGCGATCTGATCGTGATCGGTGCGCACAAACCCGACTTGAAAGATTATCTGCTGGGCCCGAATGCTGCACGGGTCGTGCGCCATTCGGACGTCTCTGTCTACGTGGTGCGCTAAGAAGACCGGGCGGATCAGTACCCTGTCATCTCAAGATATCCCCGTCCGGAATGGCTGCCGCTGATCTGGACGGGACCTTCCCAATATTCAAACCGGGTGGCCATCCACGCGTCGGGTGTCAGCGCTGACACCTCGACGTCCAGATCCCGGTCAGGCAATGTGACGCGCCATCGGACAGGTATGTCGCGGCCAGCAACAGGCGCGGTCGTCAGCGGCTCAAACGCGACTGAACCATCGGGGATCGCGGTCGTCGTACCATCGGCGGCGATCCACGTGGCCGCGGTGAAATCACCTCGGTCGCCGCGCAACCGAAAAGCCATCATCTTGTCGCCATCGTCAAAGCTGAGCGAGAACCAGTCCCAGCCGCTTTGATCTGCGGCCAAAGGTTGTGATGACCATTCGCGGTCCTGCCACCCTTGTCCGGTGACGGCGACATCTCCACCCGGCAGGCGCAAGACGCCTTCGACTTCGTAAAACGGCTGGGAATAGTAATAGCTGGCTTGCCCGTCGCCGGATTTCACCGAATATCCGTTCTCGCCGTGAAAAACGAACGGCCCGTTGGCTTCGAGTTTTAGGTCATAGCCGAAGTCCGCACCGTTCGCAGACAGGCTGACCGCGTTTGGATCTGACCCGCGCATGTGCCATTCGTCGATCCACGCCTCGAATGGCGCTGCCGTAACCCCTGCCTGACCGATGCCGCCGCGCGACAGACGCTCCGCGAAATAGTGTTTGTCGGGCGTGGTCACCGCAGCATGGCCCATCCATATCTGCGGGCTTTGCCACCCTTCAGCCTCATACGGTTTCAGTGCCGATCGGAACAGGGTCCACTGGATACCATAATCGCGCTCATCTTCACCTTTTAGGTTTGCCGTCAGGTACCACCATTCAATCCGGTAGTCCGGGTGGGGGCCGTGATCCTGTGGGAATTGAAAAGTATAGCCCGGCTGGGGCAGGGCAAACCCTTCGGCAGAACCACCCAGGCCTGCGTATCCCTGCGCGCGGGCAATGCCCGGCAAGGCCAGCAGCAAGACGATCAGCCAGATCCTAACGTTCATTGGCAAACACCTTCAGTAGATCCGCAGGCGGCAGGCGCAGCAAACGGGCGGCAGGCAGGGCCGCGGCAACGGTTGCCGCAAGCAGGGTCAGACCCAACAGATAGACCCAGTCGACAGGGAACAGGTACATCGGCAGCCTCCAGCCAAACGCTTCGACGTTGATGACCGTCAGCAAGGTCCACGCCAAAGCCAACCCCAGCGGCAGAGCCAGCAAGGCGGTCAAGGCGGCCAGCAGCACGCTGCGCAAAAGCTCAAGCCGGGCCAGTTCTGCACGGGTCAGGCCAAGTGCCCAGATGGGCGCAATCTGGGGCAGGCGCTGGGTCCACAATGTCAGCAGACTGGTCAGAATGGCGAACCCTGCAACCCCCAGCGTCAGGATGTTCAAGGCAGAGGTCACAACGAATGTCTTTTCGAACACCTGCATGGATTGCGCCTTCATTGCGGCTTGCTGGACGACTGCTCGGCGGGGCAGGTCAAACTGCTCGCGCAAGGCCTGGGCCAGCTCTGTGGTCCTGTCAGGCGCGACACGAATGCCAAACCGGCGCGCCTCAGCGCCGGGCGCGATCTGATCAAGTTGGGCCATAGAAACGATGGCCTGACCGGTTGGGTTGCCATAGTCCGAATAGACACCTGCGATGGTCATCGTGTCGGCGGGTGTGATGGCCAAAGAGTCGCCAGGCCAAAGGTTTTCCCGGCGGGCAAGTTGTTCGTTGATCAGCACAGCGGTTCCGTCGTGGACCCGGTCCCAAACACGTTCCGAGGTGCTGATAAGCGGCCATTTCTCACGATAAGTCTGATCGTCGATGATACCATAGAGAAACAAGGGTCCCGACGAATGCGCCAGTTCAACGCTTCGGATCGGCAGGATGGCATCTACCTGCGGGTTCAGCCATTCCGCGATGTTCCGACCCTGCTGATCGGTGGTGGCCGTGACGTAGAGCTCGGATGTCAGGCGCTGATCCAGCCAGCCAGTAAAGGTCAGCCGAAAGCTGGAAACCATTGTGCCCACACCGATATTCGCGGCAAGCGCCAGCAACAAGGCCATCAGCGCCAAAGATAGGCCCGGCAATTGAGCGCGCATGTCCGACCAGACCCATTGGGCGATCGGCCCTTTCGCTGAACGCTGAAACAGGATCAGGACGCGCGACAAGGCATAGGGCAATACCAACGCGGACCCGACCAGCATCCCGGCGACCATGACGAAACCGGCCACCAACCCTCCGAACAACAACAGGGTCAGAATGCCACCGACAATAGCGGCGACACCGGCAAGGGCGACGACCCAGCTGCCCGAAGCCGCGCTGCGCCAGGCCTGTAAGCCTGCGCCGCTTAGAATCGGCATTCGCGACAGGCGATACAAGGCGTGTCCGCTGGCCAGAAAAGTGCCACCCAAGGCCATCGCCAACCCGGACAGTGCCCATTGTGGTTGCAATGATATCTGGCCGCTGACAGGTGCGCCGTAAAGTCCACGCAAACTTGCAGCCACATCCGGCAACAGCGCGCCTGCAAGGAAAAAGCCAAGCACCAAACCGAGTACTCCGCCGACAATCGCCAGCACGGAAAGCTCAGCCATGATCAGCCAAACCAGCCGCCGCATCGAAACGCCCAAAGCGCGCACGGTCCGGATCATGCCGCGCCGTTGGGCAAAGGCCAGGCCCACGGTTCCGTGCACGATGAACAGTCCCACCGCAAAGGACAGCAGGCCAAAGGCGGACAGGTTCAGGTGAAAACTGTCGGTCAGTTGTGCGGTATCCAGTTGTTCCTGTGCCGGGACCCGCTCCAGTTCGGGGGCAATAGTCGACAGCGGTGGAATTGAACCGGGCTGATCCGGTAAAATGATCAGGTGCGAAATCTCTCCCGGCTTCTTCAGTAACGACTCGGCCACACCAATGTCGGTCAGGATCAGATCGGGCGGTAAGGCATCGCTGATCAGGATCGGAGGCAAACCGGTCTGGCCGGCCAATAGCGGCTCCAAAACCGGGGTCGTCAGCAATCGCCCCGGCGCGGTCAACATATCGGCAGGGTCGGGTGGCGTGACGCTTTGTTCCATCTGCGTGACGGCGGGCAGGGCGGGATAGGCCACCATATCAACGCCAAGGACCCGTAATGTCTGACCCTGAACCCGCAATGGGCCTTCCAGTACCGCAGCAACCTGCCAGCCCGCGCGCCTCAGCTCGACGTAACGCGACAGGGGGATCGGGCCGGAGGGGTTGTGCAATTCGTCAAACCGACCTAGCGCCAGTTGATCTGCGGCCCGGTCATAGCTGGCACGAGCCTCGGCATTAATGGCCTGCACCGCAGACCAAAGACCGGTTGCAAGGGCCAGGCCGATCAGCAGGGTCGCCAGTTGCAGCCGGTGTGCCCGCCAATGAGATGCCAGCGCCTGAATGACGGTCAGCGTCATGCGATAAGCCCGCCAGACAGATGCACACGCCGATCCAAACGGGCCGCAATCTCGTGCGAATGGGTGACCAAAAGCAGCGCGGCTCCGGTATCTGCGACAAGAGCCAACATGAGGTCAAGAACGGTGGCGCTGGCGGTTTCGTCCAGGTTTCCCGTAGGTTCATCCGCCAGTAGCAATTTGGGCCGGGCGGCCATGGCACGACCGATGGCAACGCGCTGTTGTTGCCCGCCCGACAGGTTCTCGGGATATCGATCAAGCAGATCGGAAAGGCCCAGCCGCTGGGCCAGATGGGCGCACCAATCGGGGTCGTGGCACCCGGCCAACCGGGCATGAAACGACAGGTTTTGACCTGCTGTCAAAGATGGGATCAAGTTAAATTGCTGAAACACCAGCGACAAGGACGTGCGGCGCAGGGCGGCCCGGCCTGGATCATCCAGATGCGACAGGGCTACGCCGTCTAGTGTGATTTCCCCGCTGTCCACGGTGTCCAATGCAGCGGCAAGGTTCAGCAAGGTGCTTTTACCGCTGCCGCTTTCGCCAGTCAGGGCCAGTGTTTGGCCGCGATTCAGCGACAATGACACGTCGCGCAGGACCGGCCGACCACCGGGATAGGATTTCTGAACCTTGTCAAATTTCACAAGCATGTTCGCCCTCATTTTTACAAGGATTTGCAACAGTTTCGCCAACTGTCCAGCGCTGACACGTCATAGGTTCCTTTCGCCGCACTATGAACATGGGTGATCGGGTTGTCTCAGCCGGAAGGGCAGGTCATTGTGAGGCGATCTGTCGTCGGTACAATTCAGGATGCGAAAACATGACCTTGTCACAGCAGATCCTTTGGGGCAGCACGTTTCTCGGGCTTTGCTTTCTGGTCGAAATCTTTCTTCTGACCATGTGCACGTTGGCCATCAATAGGCTGATCGAGCGTTGGGAAGCCAGAGGCGCTATTTTGGCAACGGCCGGACCAATTGCAACCGCGCTGGCCTTTATCGTCGCGACCCACACCATTCAGGTCTGGATTTGGGCCATCGTCTGGGTATTTGGCGATGTTTTGCCTGACTGGAACACAGCGCTGTATTTCTCGCTGGTTTCCTTCACAACGCTTGGCTACGGCGACATCGTCTTGGGCGAAGACCTGCGGATTTTCGGTACTTTTGCTGCAGTTACAGGCCTGTTGGCCTTTGGGTTGTCCACAGCCTATATGGTCGCCCTTATGACCCGGGTGTTTCAGGAAAGGTTCATGGCCTAAAGGATGGGTGAGAATAATCGCGCCAGCGGAGCGCCGAGGCGTATGTGCACTGGTTGCTGTTCCAGATAGCGCGTCAGCTCATAGCTTTTGGCAAAGTCTTTTTGCAGCATCGCATCGACTGCGGCTGTGGTATGGGGATCAAAGAACAGGGCCATTGCCTCGAAATTCAACCGAAATGATCGATTGTCCAGATTGGTCGTGCCTACTGCGGCCAGTGAGTTATCCACAACGAAGACCTTTTGATGCATGAACCCGTCCGTATAGCGCAGGACTTGTGCACCACAGGCGCGAACTTCGTCAAAATAGGCGAAAGCCGCCAGCCACGGCAGGCGGTGATCAATGACATCAGGAACAAGAATGCGCACATCGACACCGCGCAAAGCTGCGTGTTTCAGGGCGGTCATGATATCGATGTCGGGTACGAAATACGGCGATGCGATCCAGATCCGGTTTCGTGCCTCAGTGATGGCGGCGAAGAACATCATTGACCCGGTTTCGGTTTCATCGCCTGGGCCTGTTGCGACCAGCAATGCGTTGATATCCTGATCCGCCTCGGACCCGGCCCAATCCAACTGGTCGATCAAGTCCTCTTCATGCGCCCAATGCCAGTCTTCGATGAAGATCAACTGCAATTGCCGGACTATGTGGCCGGTCAACCTGACATGGGTGTCGCGCCAATGTCCGAAATGCGGGTCTTCGCCCAGATACTCGACCCCGATGTTGTGACCGCCGATAAATCCCGTTTCGCCGTCGATAACCACGGTTTTGCGGTGGTTGCGGTAGTTCAATTGGAAACGGAATTTTGGTCCGCGTTGTTCTTTTGGATCCGAAACCGCAATACCGGCCTCGCGCATCTCTTCGATGTAGTCATTGGAAAGGGCGTAACTGCCTACGGCATCCATCATGAACCGGACGCTGACTCCGCGTTTGGCTGCTTCGATCAACTTGTCTTTCAGCTTCTGACCCAGCGCATCGGCCCGAACGATATAGAACTGGATCAGGACGTAAGTCTTGGCCGCATCAATCGCCTCAAAAATCGCATCGAAGGTGGCCTGGCCATCGACCAACAGCTCTGCCCCGTTGCCGCGCGACACGGGCATATGCGCCAGCGCCTCGAACGGTTTGGGGTTGATAAGCAATTTGTCGGCATCGGGTTTTGAGTAGTCGGCGAAGGTCTTGATCCCCTGAACCACGCGCTGACTTTCCTTGCGCGCGATACGGTAACCCCGAAATCTATGATGTCCCAAAAACAGGTAAAGCGGCACGCCAAACATCGGGGCCGAGATCAGGAAGACCACCCAACCGACCGCGCCCTGAGGTGTTCGCGCGGTTTGGGCCGCGCGGACAGAAAAGAAAACTGCTGTTGTATAAAGCGCAAAGACGAAGGCGGAAACAAGCAGTGTCCACATAGGGTTATCGGGCTCCGTGGTGGTTCAGTTCGCCCCAGTGTAGATGCGCGACCAGTCTTGCGCCATATCTACAATCACCCAACCCATGTCTGGCCCTTTGTCCAATCCATCGACCAGTTTGCCGATTGGGCTTTCCCGGTCATAGGCCCATTCACGTTCTGCATCGGTATGGTGAATCAAAACACCCAACCGTGGCCCATCGCCTGCCGTGGTCCATTCCAACATGGCAAAATCGCCATCCGAATTTCCCCCGGCCAGAATCGGGCGTCTGCCGATCGTCCTCTCGATGTTGATCGGTTTGCCTTCTTTGTCGTCCACAAAAGCGATGCCATCGGCTTTGGTGATAACCGGTTCGCCTTCCGCGCTGTCATAAGTGGTGTCCATGTATGTACCCAGAATCTGTTCGGGCGGAATGCCATAAGCGTCTTCGGCGAAGACGCGCATAAAGTGTACTCCACCGCCGGAGACGATGTAGGTCTTGAACCCTTTGTCTCGCAGATACCGCAGCAACTCGACCATCGGCTGATAGGTCATCTGGTCAAAGGGCAGGTCGGTTTCCGGGTGGCGGGCGGTTTCCAGCCAGTCGGCTACGGAAGCTTGGAAATCATTCACTGAGACACCTGAGTGCGAGGCATTCAACACCTCGATCAAAGCATCATGACCACCTTCCGCGACCGTCTTCAGATCGCCTGTCGCTGCGGCCTGCAAAACGGGCGTAGTCAGGATCGAGGGGTCATCCTCAGCCATCTGAGCTAGCCGGTCCATCGCAAAGATTAGTTGAAAATACACAGGCTGTTCGGCCCAAAGCGTGCCGTCATTGTCGAAAACGGCGATCCTTTCAGCCGGCGTCACGTATTCCGGGCGCTGTGGGTCGGTCACGGCGGCGACAAACTCGATGATCCTGTCTTTGCTTTCGGTCTCGGTCCAACTGGGCAGAGGGTCCGCAAGCAGGGACAGAGGGACACAGGACAGCAGGGCGCTTAGAACAAAATGTCGCATGAATTTCTCGTTCAATTTCAAGATGAAAAGGGCCGCCTTTTAAGGGGCGGCCCGATTGGATTTTAGATACGACTTAGTTGTTTGTCGGTGTCGTCAGCTTGTCCATGACCTGATCCAGGTTGAAGCTTGCCGCTTTCTGGCGCGGCGGGAATTCCTGGAAGGTTGCCAGGAAGTTGCCCACGTATTCCTGTGCCGGAACCAGGAAATATGCCCGATCCAACAACCAGTCATAATATGTGTTGGAGGTGCGATAGGCGCGCTCATAAGGGTCACGACGCAGGTTCACGATCAGAGGAATACGCAGCTCGGTCCAGGGCTCGATCCATGCACGCAGGGTCGCCCATGCTTTCTGCTCAAGGAAGATCAGCTTCCAGTCGTCATAGCGCAGAGCCGTCAGGTCACCATCATCCGAGAAATAGAAAATCTCGGCGCGTGGGCTTTCGGTTGTTTCGCCGGTCAGCATGGGCAGGATGTTATATCCATCCAGATGCACCTTGTAGTCACGGCCCATGCCGGACGAGCTATAGCCAGTTTTCAGCTTTTCCTTGATGTCCGGGTCGCCAGCAACCGCCAGGTATGTCGGCAGCCAGTCCATGTGGTGCACGATCTCATTGGTGATCGAGCCCGCTTCGATCTGACCAGGCCAGCGAACCATTGACGGAACGCGCCAACCGCCTTCCCAGTTGGTGTTCTTTTCACCCCAGAACGGCGTCGCAGCAGCATCCGGCCATGTGTTCATGTGCGGACCATTGTCGGTCGAATAGTGCACGATGGTGTTGTCCGCGATGCCAAGCTCGTCCAGCAGGTCCAGCAATTGCCCGACATGCATGTCATGTTCGATCATGCCAGCGGTGTATTCGTCAGCAACGCCACCAAAGATCTCGTTGGCCTGTTGGCGCATTTCATCTTTGACGTGGGTACGGAAGTGCATACGCGTGCCGTTCCACCAGACATAGAAAGGTTGACCTTGCTCGTGTGCCCGCTTGATGAAGTCAATCGCGGCTGCGACGGTTTCATCGTCAACGGTCTCCATGCGCTTCTTGGTCAGCGGGCCGGTGTCTTCGATGGTTCCGTCCGCTTTGGATTTGATCACGCCCCGCGGGCCATAGGCTTCACGGAAGGTGCGACCATCGGCCAGAACCGCATCGCCCGGATAGTCTTCATTCTCTGGTTCTTCTTCGGCGTTCAGGTGGTAGAGATTTCCGAAAAACTCATCAAAACCGTGGTTTGTCGGTAAATGCTCATCTTTGTCGCCAAGGTGGTTCTTACCAAACTGACCGGTCACATAGCCGTGGTCCTTCAGCAATCCCGGAATGGTCGGGTCTTCGACCTGCATTCCCAGATCAGCACCCGGCAGGCCAACTTTCGACAGGCCCGTACGGAAAACAGACTGGCCCATAATGTAAGATGAACGACCGGCGGTGCAGGATTGTTCACCATAATAGTCGGTAAAGATCATGCCTTCTTTCGCGACACGGTCGATGTTCGGCGTCTGGTATCCCATCAGGCCCATCGTATAGGCCGAGATATTGGATTGTCCGATGTCGTCGCCCCAGATCACAAGAATATTGGGCTTTTGATCCTGTGCCCAGGCGGGCAGGGCCAGCGCAACCGCGACGGTAGCTACGGCGAATTTGCGCAATGTGCCGCGCCAACTATCTGCAATCAATAGGGGTGGTGACATGGTCTACTCCTGAATTGGCCGGATCTTAATGATCCGTTGATCTAAAAGAAATTGATGGCGGCGATTATCTTTTCCGCCAACAACGTATTGATTCCCGGTAGGAAAAATTCACATTACGTCGAGAATCGAATAGCCTTACCTTAGGCTATGACAATGCTCGGAAACCTATCATATGATGAGATTGATGAATACTAATGTTTGAAAACCCACGTGACCGACAGATGCTGCTTGCCTCAGGGTGGTTCGGGGCGCGAGGCGCAAGGTTTCAATCGGATTTACTTGCATGCGGGGTCGCAAAATCTTTCGATGAGGGTGAGGCGCTGTATAACTACGGAGATCCCGCCAACGGGGTCTTTGCGGTTCTAGAGGGTTCCGTTCAAATCACTGCACCTGCGGATGATGGACAGGACTTCGTTGTCCACAGACAGGGTGGCGGGTTCTGGATCGGTGATCTTGCGTTGTTAGCCGAGTCCAACCGACTGGTAAGTGTTGTTGCGACACAGAAAACGCGGGCATTGTTTTTTCCATCTCGGCGGCTGGACCGACTTGTTCGTAACAACCCCGAATATGTTCGTGATTTCTATGCTTTATCGCATGAGAACATGCAAACTGCGCTGCGTATCATGGCAAATCTGGCGGTGACCGGGGCGGAAAAACGGTTGGTTCTGCGCCTTTTGCACTTGGATGAAGGGGCCTCAAAATCCGATGGGTGGATCGTCGTGTCACAGGATGAACTGGCCGAAATGGTGGCAGTGTCGTTGCCTACGCTACACCGTAAATTGCACAACTTGGTAGAGCTGGGATTGATCGAACTTGGGTATGGCCGCGTACGGCTTAAGGATAGGCGCAAGTTGATCGCCGCCTGCCAGTGCTGACCCTACGGGTTAAGCGGCGGTAGCGGGTTCCGAGCGCGGTGTTCCGCTCGTTTCATAACCTTGAGTTCGGACAATGCCGCAGCCCAAGCCTCAGGTATTGAGCCGGTGCGGGATGAGTATCTTGCGGCCCCAATCCTAGCCAGTTGCTCTTCCAGGCCAATTGCTTTTTCGGGGGTATCGCTGCGCAGTTTCCACAACTCCAAGGCGGAATAAGACATTGAGATATCATGCGCTTGCAAGGCTTTCCTCAATGCATCTAGCGCAAAGTCCGAAGATTTCTGATATCTGTCCCGCCGCGCTTTTTTCCATTTTTTGACACGCGGACCAAGGAACCGTACCAAGCCCCAAATAACCAGCGTCAACGTGGCCGCCAAGGCGAGCAGCCTGAAAATCGTATCTGCATCCGGCGGTTGCCACTCCGGTGGCGCAAGCGTTAGTTCAACTGCACCGATATCAATGTTCTCAACCTGATTGGTATCCAGATTGTACCACTGGATCGTGACAGGCGGCAGTTGGGTCTGGCCACCTTGCTGCGCAAGGTAGACGATCTCATCAACGCGCTGCCCGGACAGAACGCCCCGGTCTTCGCTTTCGGTAAAACGCGGCTCTTTCGGATAGGCGCTCAGCAGCGGGTCCTTCATGTCGGGGATCAATTCAGGCACCAGAAGGGGCGTCGTGCCGGCAATTTTTGCGGTCAGGCGTCGGGTGATGGCACCCCCGTTTTCCATATCGGTTGATCCGTCGATCTGCTGGTCGACCGTGAATCCCGTTGCTAGGATCAGCGGGTCCAGATCGCGTGCGCCCTCGGGCACCACGGCATTTAACGCGACGTCGGGCAGGGCGATGGTGGCCTTCGTCGGCGCATTCGTATCGGGATCTGCAAAGGTCACAACTACGTCTTGCGTGCCGAATTCGACTGTCCCAACCTGAAGCGGATACAGACGATAACTGCGTTGGACACCGGACCAGGTCTCGCCATCCACAGTTTCACTAATTGGGCCAGAAGCACGCTCAGGCAGGCGCACAAGCAGGTTTTCTTGTTCGAGCGACGGAAACACCGGAGGAGACGGCATGAACGTCGGGACTAGGACTTTGATCCGTACGATTGCTGGTTGTCCGACAGTGACGGGATCCGTGGGTGCCTCGACTGTGACTTGCGGCTGAATGCCAGTTTGCGCCAAAAGCTGCGTTGGAAGGAAAAGAATGAGGAATATGAGGTATCTCATTGCTGTTGTTCCTGATTTTCCAAAAGGAAGCGATTACGCAGAAAGTCCTGCATGTCCGTGTCAATCGTGCTGATCCATTGATCGGCAGACATCGCCTGCGCGTCCTCGGCGGGGGCCTGAATGGTTGTGTCCTCGCCGCGCCCGGCCTCATTGTCAAAGACTGTGTCGTCAGCGCCGATGCCCGCTTCTTCGCCTGTGTCCGACTGCTCTCGGGTTGTTTCAACGAAGTCGAGGATCGCTTTGGAAACGTCCAAGTTGTGTTGCGCTTCGGGCCAATTTGGCCGACGCTCTAAGGCCGTTTCAAATGCTGCTATGGCTGGCCTATACTCGCGGTTTCGAATGCGCGCCATTCCCTCGGAAAATGCAGCCTCGGGCGTGTCCAGTTCGGCAAAGACTGCTGCGGCTTCGGGGTACTGACCTGCTTTCAGTTGCGCATAGCCCTTGTGATACGGGTCTTCAAACAGCTCTGCCGCCTGAGCGTAGCGTTTCTGGTTCATGGCAATTTGGCCCTGTTGATCCGGGGTCAGGAACCAATCCCTCCAACCATCGGCTTTTGCGGGTCCTGATGGAGCTGCAAAAATCACAGCCAGCAACAACAAACGGATCACCCAACCGCGCCGGAACCAAAGCAACGACAATAGCGCGGCGGGCCAGGCCAACATCCACCCTCTGTCCTGCCAGTCCAATCTATCATCGTCGTCCAGCGCCGCAGCGTAGGCAGATTGAATTTGACGCTCTAAGCGGTTGATATCACGCTCGTCGTTTGAGAACGGAACAATCGTTGCGGTCCTCAGGTCGTTTAACTGAGCGATGTTTTGACCGTTCGGCAGCATGGTCAGAAAAAACACGGGCACGGTCGTGTTCTCAAAAGCAGCAAGTTGAGACGGGTCGAGGTCGTCCAGAACGAACAGGACTGCACCGGGTGTATCACTGTCGTTCAGGATCGTTTCGGCAAGGGCCAGTGCGTCTGCGGCTGCGTCCCCCTGTTTTGGCATGATTGCTGGCGCGAGGCCCTCCAAAAGCGGGCGCAGGATGTTGGCGTCTTCAGTCAGGGGCGCGACGCGGTGCGGGGTTCCGGCGTAAGCGATCAATGCTGTCCGAGCACCGACGCGCGCATTGATCAGATCAGTCACCTTAAATTTAGCCCGGTCCAGACGGGATGGCGGCAGGTCCGGTTCTTCCATACTGTCCGTGACCTTCAACGCAATGACCAGCGGTGCCGTGTCCGCGACCAATGGGTTCGGGGCCCGTGACCATGTCGGTCCAGCCGCTGCCAAGGTCACAAGGATTGCAGCGATCATCGCGAAGTCTATCGGGAACACACGCTTCTTGTCCTCAGCCCCAAGGGTCAGAGCGGCAGCAAGGTGCGGCGCGATGCCGGTTATGGATTGGGAGTGCGAATTGGGTTTGGGCCGCATCACCCACCAGAGTATCGCAATAGGGATGAGGAACAGCAGCCAAGAGGCTCGCAAAAAATGGAAATCTGCCAACGCGCCGCTCATGCTGCACCTCGGCGCCGCTGGATTACAAGTTGGCCAGCCATGGAGATGAGCATGGTCAGCAATGCCAACGCAAGCGGGTAATGGGCAAGGCTTTCACGTGGTCTGTAGCTTTGCGTTTCCACGACCCGGGGGTTGAGTTCGTCAATGCGTGCGTATGTGTCAGCCAATGCTTCTTCGTCATCTGCAAAGAAGTATTCACCGCCCGTACGGTCTGCGATGTCCTTTAAGGCATCCAGATCCACCCGGTCCTCGCCCGAGGCGTCAGGATCACCAACGCCGATTGTGTAGATGACGACGCCTTTCTCGGCCGCGATTGCTGCGGCGTTTACCGGCGTCATGCGGCTGGACGTATCCGCCCCGTCGCTTAGAACGATCATCAGGCGCTGGTTGACCTCGCTGGAGTCAAAGATGCGTATGCCCAGACCAATTGCATCCCCCAACGCGGTATTGGGCCCGGCCATACCAACTTGAGTTTGATCCAGGAACCCATTCAAACTGTTCAGATCTTCGGTGAAAGGGGCTTGAACAAATGCACGAGTGCCAAAGATAATCAAAGCCATCCGGTCGCCTTGGCGTTCGGCAATAAATTGACGCAGCACATCCTTTACTGCGGCCAGCCGTTGCTTTGGGGTGCCGTCCGTTGTCGTGAAGTCCCGCTGGTCCATCGATCCTGAAATGTCCAAGGCAATCACCACGTCGCGCGCCGACTTTTCGATAACCAAAGGTTCACCAAGTTTTTCGGGGCGGGCCATGGCAGCCACTAGAAAAAGCCAGATCAATGCGATCGCCGCGGTCTGA
Source organism: Ruegeria sp. CDSB029 (assembly GCF_059611125.1). Lineage (NCBI taxonomy): Bacteria > Pseudomonadati > Pseudomonadota > Alphaproteobacteria > Rhodobacterales > Roseobacteraceae > Ruegeria > Ruegeria sp. CDSB029. The sequence goes on along the minus strand of NZ_JBXWOX010000013.1, from coordinate 51,914 downwards.
AATCGCGCGCGGTTTAGAATGACGGAACCTGACTTGGGTTCAACCCCAGCGGCCTGTGCGACATGGCGAAAGAATGGGATGCGGATCGAGCTACTTTTTTCGCGATACGGTGGGGCAAGCCGATACACTAAAAATGGCAACGGGAGCAGGAGGAAAACCCAAGGCGCGGCGAAGGAGAACATCACGCTGTCCTTTCCCGCTTATGGGACTTGATCCAATTTCGCGCGAGGATTTCCAGATCAGGATCGGCTTTTACATCTCTGTATGGTGCTTCCAAAAGTTGGCGGCCAGCGTCATCAGTAAAGGCAACATTATCAGAGGTTTGGTTTAGGAAGTTTGTCCATTCGTCTCCATGCAATGCAGCGACTTTCCGACGTGGATATGCAGCCAGAGCCGTGCGGCGGAGTATCTCGGCTATCTTTGCGGCGTCATTGTCTGACGCGGCCAATTCGATCAACGCTTCACGTCGGTATGCATTAAACTGTCGGTGGCGAAGAAAGGCATAAACGCTAAGGATGATAAGCCCAGCAAGGATTAAGGCCAAAACACTCCACCCCCAGGTTTGGGGCACCATGGAAATAGGCTCGGGCACCGGGGCAGGTTCCAGCATGTCCAGCAGGTCAACCAGTGATTTGCCTTCGACATCGACGCTCATCTTCGGCCTCCGGGATGACCAAATAGCTTGAGCAACTGGTCGAGCGTCGGCTCCGCCGTGGTCAGAGGCACGACCGGAAACCCATAGCGGCGCGACCACGTCTGCAGTTGAGCAAGTCGATCTTCCAGCGCTGTTCTTATTCGGTTCGACAAGTCGGGGTCCGAGCTGTCGAGTTCAATCTGACGGTCGCCATCGGACACCGTAAGCTGAAGGTTCGGGGCAAGTTCACGCGAACTGGGGTCAGAAATATTGAACAATATTAGGTCATTCGAGGCAGAAAGTCTGCTAAGTAGTTTCTCTGACACCTCGTTCAGCCCATCGAAATCGGAAAAGACACACACCAAAGTATTGGTATGCGCGATCCGCGCGGCCTGTTTCAGTACATCATTCAACGCCACGGTTGGTTCATCCCGCAGCGTTGCACGTAGGTTTGAATTCAGCGCGCCCACCGATGACAGGAACCGCGTCAGTGCAGCGGGTCGGCGTTGGGGTCGGTGCTCGGCCACATCAGTATCGCCAAAGACGATCCCACCGACCCGGTCGCCTTGCCCCAGCACCCGGTGTGCAGCGATCGCTGCGGCTTCGGCTGCGATGACCGATTTCATGTAGACTTGCGTGCCGAAAAACATCGAAACGCGCTGGTCCGCAAGCAAAAGGGCGGGGCGGTCGCGTTCCTCGGTATAGACCCTAACATGGGGCTCTCCGGTGCGCGCGGTCACTTTCCAGTCGATGGTACGGATGTCATCCCCGGGCAAGTAGTTTCGCAGTTCTTCAAAGTTCAGGCCGCGCCCCCGCAAGCGTGAGGCATGCCGGCCGTTTAGGATCGAACGGGCAGGTTGGCGAGGCAACAGGCTGATCGCGCGGGACTTTGGACCCAGCCTTAACAGGTGGTCCGCATCAACGTATATGCGTGGGTCGTCGGGATATGCGGCGGTCTGGGACACGCGGCGTTCCTTTGGTTTCAGGGCAGCGCAACAAGCTGCAGGATTTCCGAAATCACATCATCCGCCGATTTGGCGCTTCCTTGTGCCTCGAAGCTCAGGGTGATGCGGTGGCGGAATACATCATGTGCGATGGCGCGAATATCGGCGGGGTCGACATAGTCGCGTTGGTTCATCCAGGCATGCGCGCGACCGCATTTGTCCAATGCCAGCGAGGCGCGTGGGCTTGCTCCTATGTCGATCCAGCTGGCCAGCTCGTCACTGAGCGCGCCGGGCGTTCGCGTGGCCTGCACCAGATCGGCCATGTAGCGGTCCATTGCGTCGGATACGTGGATCTGGCCGATTTCGGCCCGTGCAGCAAAAACAGCGTCCCGAGGGATTGCTGGTGGTGTATCTTTGGATGCGCCCTTGCCCGCAGAAATCTCTTCCCCGCGAACCAAGCGGATCACCTCAACCTCATCCTCGACCGGAGGGTAAGTGATCTGAACGTGCATCAGGAACCGGTCCATCTGCGCTTCGGGCAAGGGATAGGTGCCTTCCTGTTCAATCGGGTTCTGGGTCGCCATCACAATAAACAGCGGTTCCATTTTATGCGTAGTTCCCGAGACGGTTACCTGCCGTTCCTCCATCGCTTCGAGCAACGCAGCCTGAACTTTGGCGGGGGCGCGGTTGATCTCGTCCGCGAGAACGATATTGGCGAAGATGGGGCCTGGCTCGAAACGGAATGTGCCACCGTCATCGGTCTGCTGAAACACCTCGGTCCCCGTAACGTCGGATGGCAGCAGATCCGGAGTGAACTGAATCCGGCTGAAACGTGCGTCTAGGTTACGTGCCATTGCCTTGACCGCGCGGGTCTTGGCCAGACCGGGAAGCCCCTCAATCAGCAAGTTTCCGTTGGCCAACATCCCGATCAGCAATCGGTCGATCACGTCAGTCTGCCCGATGATCGATTGTCCCATGCGGGCTTTAAGATCATTTATCTGATTAAGTGCATTCATTTGGCGGGTCCAATCGGCGTCAGTTATTGAAACTGAATTTTTACTTTGTGCGGTGATTAGAAAATGTCCTGTAACAGCGGAATGTTAGCAGCCTTTGTGTCGCCGATCTACTGTGAAATCCGCGCCGTCAGCCGGTGCAAGTCCTCATTCAGTTCTGGCCGGATAGGACCGTTGTTTGGTGTGTCACGCAGGGTTTGAAGCCAATGGATCGGAGGGTTTCGACCGGCCGCCCGGCTCCAGTTCAGGGCTTTAAGGATGGCCTGTGCGTCCGCGCCCAGCGCATTGGGGATATCAAAGTCATTCAATGTGGCCCAAACACCGGTCCACAAGCGACCAACCGACCATGGGTTATACCCGCCGCCGCCCAGAACCAGAACCCGGGGCGCAATGCCCTTCAGCGCGACAACGGCCTTCCAGTGAGAGTTGTTTGACAGCGCCAGTCGAGACAACGGATCCTCGGCAACCGCGTCGGCACCACATTGAAGAACAAGGGCCTGCGGTTTGAAGGCCTCGGTGGCAGGTAGGATCAGTTGGTCGAGAATGACGTCAAATTCATCATCGTTGAGGTTTCTGGACACCGGAAGGTTAAACGCCGCGCCACCCGCGTCATCATCAAGCCTGCCGGTGAACGGCCAACGGCGGGTTTCATGAATGGAAATCATCCGAACCGTGTCCGAACCCTGAAAGGCGGCCTCGACCCCGTCGCAGTGATGGGCGTCGATATCGACGTAGACAATCCGGTCCAGGCCCATTCGCAACAGTGTCAGGATCGCCAGCACCGGGTCGTTCAGATAGCAAAAGCCATTGGCACGGTCGGGCAAGCCGTGGTGTGTTCCGCCGGCAGGATTAAACACGATGCCGCCGTCGCGGATCAGTTCAGCGCCCAGCATCGATCCTCCGGCCGCTGTAGCCGGTCGTCGGTACATCTCGGGGAAAACCGGGTTGGACAGAGTGCCCAGCGCATAGGTCGTGCGTACGTCATCCGAGACGCTTTGAGCTCTTTCCGCGGCCTGCAACGCCTCTATGTAGTCCGGCGTGTGAAAGCGGTGCAGCGCGTCGGGTTTTGCGCGTGGGCTGACCCTGTAATTTTTCGAATTGATCCAGCCCAGCGCGCGGCACAGGTCCATGACGGTGGAGACGCGCGGGATAACCAGCGGGTGTTTTGAGCCATAAGTCGAATGGCGATAGATCTCGGACCCTATGAAGATCGGGTTTTGCACAGACTATTGGGTCCGTGCAGGCACGTTGTCATCACCAAGGCGGCCATCAAGAGACATCAGAATTGCCACAGGCCTAAGCGCAGGGATATGGCTGAAGATGATCAGAATGCAGACGGTCAACGGAACACTCAGGAACGCACCGATCAGCCCCCAGACGGTGGTCCAGAACGTCAGCGCGAGGATCACCAGAAACGTAGACATATTCAGTGACCGGCCCAGCAAGGCGGGGTCAACAAAATTGCCGATCAGAAACTGGATGGTGCCGCAGCCAAGCACGATGATCAGGAAAGGTCCGATCGTTTCATATTGAACCAGGGCGATCATGGACGGAAAAATCACGGCAATGATCGACCCGATGGACGGGATGAAGTTCAGCGCAAATGTCAGCACGGCCCATGTCTCGGCGTATTCAAGTCCAAGGGCCTTGAAGACCGAGTAACTGATGCCCGCGGTGACCAGACTGATGAAGGTTTTTACCCCGACATAGCGCTGCAGGCTGAATGTGATCGCATCCAAAATTGTGGTGAATTCGGCCCCGGTTTCGGGATTGCCCGCAGCCAGTTGTATCTTTTTGCGAAAGGCCAGACGCTCGGCCATCAGGAAGGCCACGTACAGGCTGATCAGGAAAAACTGGTTCAGCAGCGATGTTGCACTGCTGAGCAACACACGCGCGACATAGGACATGTCGATACTGACCAGGTTGTCACGGATAAACGTGGTGACGTCATTGCCAACCAGCCCCGTGACCCGGTTCACGGCGCCGTCGAATTGGGTTTCATACGTGCTGATGGATCGGGCGAACTGCGTCGCCTGGCTGCCGAGGATGTACATGATCACGAACAAACCAGCCAAAACAACTGTGACTGCGGCGATGTTGGCCAGCCAGACGGGCACCCGCGCCATTGAGATTACCCGGTCGCTCAGAGCGATAATCAAAACGTTGATCAACAAAGCCATGGTCAGCGGGATCAAAAAAGCCGAGCCGGCGTAAAGTCCCAGCACAATCAGCGTGGCAACAATTGTCGTATCGCGGACAACCGACAGCCTTAGCCGCGGGCCGCCCGTGTTCTGATCAGGTTCCAAAGTCATCGCTTAGCCCGCCTGTGATGCCGCGTGGCACGTTACAACGATTGGTGGTCGCTCTGGAAGATGATCCTGCACCGCTGGTCGAGATTCTGCAATGTGCCCAAACATTTGGGCCAGATAATTTACGTTCTGAAGGGATTTGCCATTTCAGAGCAAAGCCGAGGCGGGTTAGGCTGAGCGCATGAATGCACGTGTGATTCCTTTCGTTGGTAAACCGTTTCAAGCCCTGTGGCTGGCCGTAGGGCGGTTCAACAACAAAAACGGGTTCGTGATGAGCAGCCACGTCGCCATGTCTCTGATGATGGCCTTGTTTCCATTTGTGTTGTTCACTGTGGCTTTGGCGGGGTCGTTGTCTCAGGGTTATGTCACCGACGAACTGATCGAGCTTGTGTTTGGGGCGTGGCCCAAAGACGTCGCGGGGCCGATCGTGGCTGAATTGCGGGCCGTTCTGCAGGAATCCGGCTCGGGCGTTATAACGCTGGGTGGTCTTTTGGCGATCTTCTTCGCCTCGAACGGCGTGATGGCGGTGCGGGCGGCGATGAACCAGGCTTATCACGACAGCGACGTTTGGCCGTTCTGGAAAACCCGGTTGCTGTGCCTGGGGCTGGTGATTGTTGGTGGTGTTGCCATTCTAGGCATTGCAGCGGTCGAAGTCGTTTTGCCTGCATACACCCAATTGGTGAGCGAGAAGACTGATGTGAATGTCTCGGACTGGTTGTCGGTGGACAGGTTGCGCTGGACCTTCACCGTCGCGGTTCCGGCGGGCACTGTCCTGTTGGCGCATCTGATCCTGCCAACGCGGCGGCACAGGCTGATGCAAATACTGCCGGGTGTTGTTCTGACGTTGGCCTTGTGGGCGGCCGGCGGGTGGGGGTTCTCGATCTATATCGCGCAATTCGCCAGCTACAGCGCCACGTATGCGGGTTTGGCGGGCGTCATGGCGGCGCTGATCTTTTTGTACCTGTGCGCGGCAATTCTGATCCTTGGTGCCGAATACAACGGCGCTTTGATGGATCTGGAAGACAATCAGGATCGGGGTTCTCAGTGAAATTTCTGACGTTGTGCGTCGGGCTGTTTGTGCCTGTGGCCGCCTTTGGCCAGTCTCCGGCCTATGTCGGGTCGGATCAATGTGCCGAATGCCACAAGGACGAGGCGGCGGCATGGTCCAAATCCCACCACGCACTGTCCTGGACAGAGGTTGAAGACGGGGCTGTAGTTGCCGATTTTGACGGAACGCAATTCGACCATGACGGGATGTCGGTTGAATTCAACGACACCGAAGGCGCGTTGAGTGCGAAAGTCACGGAAAAGGACGGGGTGACCACCGAATACGGCGTACATTCCGTCGTCGGCATTGAACCGTTGCAGCAATACTTGTTCGAAACAGAACCCGGCCGGTTGCAGAGTTTCGATGTTGTTTGGGATACCGAGAACAAGCAGTGGTTTCACCTCTATCCCGATCAGGATTTACCCCCTGATGACGGGTTGCACTGGACCGGACCTTACAAGAACTGGAATGCGCGGTGTGCGGAATGTCACGCGACCGGTTTTGAGAAAAAGTACAACGCTGAAACCAGAACATACGACTCGGTTCAGGCCGAGATCGGGGTAGGGTGCGAAAGCTGCCATGGCCCGGGTTCTGCGCATATCGATTGGGTCGGGGGACAAAGTCTGCCGCAGGGTCTGGGCGATACCGGGTTCCTGATGGATTGGGGTAAAGGGCAGACCGAGGCTGAGATCCAGCAATGTGCCGGCTGTCATTCCCGCCGTGAGGCGCATGGAGACGGCAATCCGCTGCCCGGAACGCCTTATCATGACGCGTATAATCTGGCAGTCCTGCGTCCCGGGCTGTACCACCCGGACGGTCAGATTTTGGATGAAGTCTATGTTTATGGCTCGTTCCTGCAATCCAAGATGTATGACCGCGGCGTAGGTTGCATGGATTGTCACGAGCCGCATAGCGCAAGTCTGAGGGCAGATGGAAACGGGGTGTGTACGCAGTGTCACTCGCCTGCCGCGAATCCCAAGTTTCCAACTCTGGCTGCCAAAGAGTACGATGTGCCGGAACATCACAATCACCCAGCGAATAGCGAGGGTGCGCAGTGCAAGTCCTGCCATATGATCGAGCGTGTCTATATGGGTGTCGACGGTAGGCGCGATCACAGTTTCCGTGTTCCTCGTCCCGATTTGGGGCTTGGGCAGGACGCCTGCACCGATTGCCATTCGGATCAGGATCAGACATGGGCCGCCCAGCAGATCGAAGGCTGGTTCCCCGACAGCGCGCATCGAAAGCCGCATTTCGGGACGGCCTTTCAGGCGGCAGCGTTGGGTCGCGCGGATGGGCCGGAGGAACTTCTGGACATTGCGACCGACCGTGATCAACCCGGTATCGTGCGCGCCACGGCCACCTATCTGCTTCAACCTTTTGGGTCCGTTGATATAGCGGCCAGAACGGCTGGGCTTTTGGAGGACGAGGACGCTCTGGTTCGCGCAAACGCAGCGCCGTTGCAGCGTCAGGCCAGCTTGCCCGATCAAATCCAACGGCTTGAGCCGCTGCTGTCCGACCCGTTGCGAAACGTCCGCATTTCGGCGGCAAAAGAGTTTCTGAACATTCCGCCGCAGGCCCTGACTGCGGAACAACAGCAATTGTCGGGGCAGGGCATGTCCGAGTGGCAGTCGGCGATTTCCAACCGTCTGGATTTTCCTGAAACGCATCTCGTGCTTGGCGGTATGGCCCTGACGTTCCGCAATGCTCCAGCTGCCGAGCGGGCGTTTCAAGAGGTCGTTGCGCTGGACCCGCAACGCGCCGAAGCCTGGCCAATGCTGGTGCAACTGGCGCAGATCAATCGTGGGCCTCAGGCCGCACGCGATGTTCTGGAGCAGGGGTTAGGGATCATCCCAGAGGACCCGAACCTTTTGCAGTTGAAACAACAACTGGGCCGCTGAAACGGCACGGCTTGGCCCGGTTTCCGTCATTTTCCCGGCAAATTTCATAGTTACCGATCAAGCTGAGGCAAGAATTGCCCCAGCTTATAGGTGACACATGTTTCTCAAACCGGTCCACACGTCCAAGCTGAAAAAGCCACTGGCTTTGTCGCAACGGATCGAGGAATTGCGGGCCCGACCACCGGAATACATCAATCACGGCGAAGCGTTGTTGATACAAGGTATTGCCGCCGCTTCACTGCGCGAACAGGTGCTGACAGAGGATCGGATTTCGCTGGACGACTGATCTAGCCCCGGAACCCGGTTGCGACAACGAACTTCTCGGAACTGTCCGAACGCGACGCGGGTGGTTTCACATTCGCAACCTTGTCGAATTTCTGCTTCAGCAGCTTTTGCAGATCGCCTTCGGCGCCACCGGCCAGAACCTTGGCAACAAACGTGCCGCCTTCTTCCAGTACGTCAAAGGCGAAATAGGCCGCCGTTTCGCACAGAGCCATGATGCGCATGTGGTCGGTTTGCTTGTGCCCAGATGACGACGCGGCCATGTCCGACATCACCACGTCAGCCTTGCCGCCCAGCCACTCTTTGACCTTGTCGTCGGCATCGTCTTCCATGAAGTCCAGCACATGTGCCTCGGCACCTGCGACCGGTTCGACCTCTTGCAGGTCGACACCCAGAACTGTGCCTATCCGTTTGCCGGAACGTTCGCCCAGCGCATTCACTCGTTTGACCGCGACTTGCAACCATCCACCCGGCGCACAGCCAAGGTCGACGACACGTGCACCCGGCACGAGGAACCGGTACTTTTCGTCCAGCTCCAATATCTTAAACGCTGCGCGCCCACGGTACCCTTCGACCTGCGCACGTTTCACATAGGGGTCGTTCAGCTGCCGCTCGAGCCAACGGGTCGAGCTGAGCTTACGCCCGCGTGCAGTCTTTACCTTGACCTTCAGGTCACGCTGCCCGCGCCCCGAGTTGTTTTTGCCACTTGGTGTCTTCGCCATCAGAACGGTCCGTCTTCCAGTACGCCGTCCGCACTCATCTGCGCATAAAGCAGGCCTTCGCGCAGCCCCCGGTCTGCCACTGAAAGGCGATCGGTGGGCCAGCATCTTAACAGCGCCTGCAAAATGGCCGAGCCGGACATGATCAGCGCCTGCCGGTCATCCCCAATCCGGGGATCACGTCGGCGGCCCTGAGGGCCGAGTTCTAGATACCCTCGTATGACTTTGTCAATCTGATCGCTGGTCATGCGCAAACCATCGACCTTGGTCCGGTCATAGCGCTTGAGTCCAAGGTGAGAAGCCGCAACGGTTGTAACCGTGCCACTGGTACCGACGATCTGGAACCCGAGGCGGGCTTGCTCGTCCTTGTAAGGTGCGAAATCGGCAAGGTTTTCTTCGAAAAACCAGCTCATCAGGGCAAAGCGAGCGGAGTCATCTTCGACGTCGTTGAACTGATCGCGCAGGGTTGCAACACCCAGGGGTACGCTGATCCAGTCGACGACTTTTGCCGCAGGGAAGGGGCTGTCAGTCGTGTGAAACCCATGGTGCAGCCGCATGATCGCGGCGGGGCGGTCCCGGCGCGGTACGGATGAGATGTCGATCCACACCAGTTCGGTTGATCCGCCACCAATATCCACGACCAGCAACTGCTCGGTCTTGGTGGATACCAGAGGTGCACAAGAGATCACGGCCAAGCGTGCCTCTTCCTCGGGCTGGATGATCTCAAGCGTCAGTCCGGTTTCGCGTTTGACCTGTCGGATAAATTCGCGTGAGTTTTTGGCACGCCTGCACGCCTCGGTCGCGACCAGACGCATGCGCCTGACCTTGTTGCGTTTCAGCTTTTGCTGACAGATGCGCAGCGCCTGAATGGTGCGCGCCATCGAAGACCGAGACAACCGTCCGGTCCGTTCCAAACCCGCGCCCAATTGCACGGATTTGGAAAAGCTGTCGACCACATGGAAGCCGCTGCCCTTGGGCTGGGCTATCAACATGCGGCAACTATTTGTCCCCAAATCCAGCGCCGCATACAACGCATCTGGATCGGGTCTTGCCGGCGCGGGGCTTTCGACCGCCTTCGGGAACGCGCCCGCACCTTTGGGACGCTTGGGCGCCATATTAAACGCCCTCCGATTTTCGAGTTACCCCGACCATAGGTCGGGCGTGTGCGTCGTGCAAGACGCTCATTAAAGTGATGAGAATTTTGATATGCGCGTTTGGTTCAGTCTTCGTTACAACCCCGGTATCCCATCGCGGGCAAAAACGTCGCTGGAAATGCGCCTTGTGTCGAAAATCGACCGACTTGCCCCCACATAGACGTTTAGAACCGGTCCATCTGGTTAGGAGGAATCAAACGCAATGCCTGACGTCACCATTGTTTACTGGCGCGATATTCCCGCCCAAGTCATCGTCGGCAAAGGCCGTCGTGGCGCAAAGCGGCAATTAGAGGAACGGTTCGAACAAGCCATCGACCGCGCGGCCATGAAGGTGAACGCCAAGGATAGCGATGCCTATCTGGCCGAATGGCGCAAGGCGGCCCCCTTTGCAGTCGACGGCGACCCGTCCGAGATTGCCGAGGCCGAAGCCACGCGTTTGGAAACGGAATACGATCAGGACCGCATCAAAGCCCTGATCGCCAATGACGGTTGGGCATGAGCCCAAGACATCTATGGGAGGCCGCGATGGCTTTGCTGAACTTCAAGAAACGTGATGCGGTCGAAAACGGCCCTGTAAACCCGACCGTCGAAGCCTTTTTGCAAGGCTATTCGATCGAGGTGATGCCGCGCACCGCTGAAAAGGTCGAAGATTTCCGCGTGTTGCTGCCTGAAGGTACGCGCGTTTACATCGCCCATATCGAAGGCACTCCGATCGAGGATATGGTCAAGACCGCCAAGCGGATCGCTGACGAAGGTTATCCGGTGATGCCGCACTTCCCTGCGCGGATCATCAAGGACGCCGCCACGCTGGAAAACTGGATTTCCATGTATCAGGGCGAAGCGGGCGTAGATCAGGCATTGCTGCTGGCCGGTGGCGTTGCCAACCCACACGGCGATTTCGACAGCTCGATGCAGTTGCTGGAAAGTGGTCTGTTCGACAAGGCGGGTTTCAAGCGTCTGCACGTTGCGGGTCACCCAGAGGGCAACAAAGATATCGACCCAGACGGCTCGACCAAGAATGTCGACGACGCGCTGCGCTGGAAGCAGAAATTCAGCGAGACCACGGATGCTGAAATGGCGCTGGCAACGCAGTTTGCGTTTGAAGCCAAGCCGATCATCGAATGGGCCGACAGTCTGAAAGAAGCTAGTATCGATATTCCGATCCATATCGGTATCGCCGGTCCGGCCAAGCTGCAGACGCTGATCAAGTTCGCCATCGCCTGCGGTGTTGGCCCGTCGCTGAAGGTCCTGCAAAAGCGTGCGATGGATGTGTCCAAGCTGCTGCTGCCCTATGAGCCGACCGATGTGATCACCGAACTGGCCAACCACAAAGCGGCCAACCCGGATTTCAACATCACCAATGTACACTTCTTCCCGCTTGGCGGCATCAAGACCAACGCCAACTGGGCCATCAATAACGGCGGCGCTTCGGCAAAGCCTGCAAACTCCTAAGGAACGGACATGACGCGTACAGTCGTAGAATCAAAAACAAAAACTGCCGTTCTGGGCTTTGACGAACCGTTCTGCGTGATCGGTGAGCGGATCAATCCGACGGGCCGTAAGAAACTGGCGGCCGAGCTGGAAGCCGGCGATTTCTCAACCGTTGAGAAGGACGCCATTGCGCAGGTTGCGGCCGGAGCAACCGTTCTGGATATTAACGCGGGCGTTGTCTACAACTCGAACCCCAACCCGAACGAGACCGAACCGCCACTGATGCGAAAGATCGTGGAACTGGTGCAGGGTCTGGTTGACGTTCCGCTATGTGTCGACTCGTCCGTTCCCGGCGCTCTGGAAGCTGGTCTTGAAGCTGCCGAGGGCCGTCCGTTGCTGAACTCGGTCACCGGCGAAGAAGATCGTCTGGAACTGGTTTTGCCGCTGGTCAAAAAATACAACGTGCCGGTTGTTGCGATCTCTAACGATGACACCGGTATTTCCGAAGATCCCGATGTGCGATTCGAAGTGGCCAAGAAGATTGTTGAGCGGGCTGCCGATTTCGGTATCCCGGCGCATGACATCGTCGTTGACCCGCTGGTGATGCCCATCGGCGCGATGGCAACCGCTGGTCAGCAAGTTTTTGCGCTGGTCCGTCGCCTGCGCGAAGAACTGGGCGTAAACACCACTTGTGGTGCTTCGAACGTGTCCTTTGGTCTGCCAAACCGCCACGGCATCAACAATGCGTTCCTGCCGATGGCAATGGGCGCAGGTATGACGTCGGCAATCATGAACCCGGTGGCGCTGCCTGTGGGTCCCAAAAAGCTGGCCGAGAAAAAGGCCGAGGTCGAAGCCAAGGGGATCATTCTGCCTGGGGACATGGATGACGAAACCTTCTGTCAGCTGTTCGGTCTGGGTTCGACCAAACCGCGTGCCGGTAAGGAAATGGAAGCCATCCGTGCCGCCAACCTGCTGACCAATAATGACCCGCACGGTGGTGAGTGGATTCGGTTTAACAAATCCCCTGAAGAGGCCGGCGCAGCGGGCGCTGTTGGTGGCCGTCGTGGTGGCGGGCGTCGTCGTCGCGCCTGACCCAATCGCTGTTCCAGTGAACAAAGGCCGGACCACGTGTCCGGCCTTTTTTCGTATTGATGCTGATCGCCGCTGGAACCTGACAAGATCGCTGTGTTAGTGGCGATATCGCGATACTGTCATGTACGAAGATGAGCCAACATCGTCGCCCAACACAGGCAGACGCTGACCTAAGCAAGCGTTTGGGAAAAAGGAACGTTTCGAGGAACTGGTCGATCTGCAAGCGCAACTGGTGTTGAGGCAGAAGGAATTTCTTTTTCACGGAACCAGGTGCGTTGCCCTGTTCGAAGGTTGGGGTGTGTCAAGACGGAACAAGGCGGTGCCGCTTTTCCGATGATGGGTTCTTGAAGTCGATAAGCCTCTGGTGATATCGGTGAATAACGCGGCGGGTATGATGTAATGGTAGCCTGTCAGCTTCCCAAGCTGAACGCGCGGGTTCGATTCCCGCTACCCGCTCCAAAACTCAATTCGTCACCGGAAAAGCTTAGAAATTAGCGCTTTGGGCATGGGTGCGTCTGTGGTCATTTACTCCGGGCGACGCGCTTGAAACAGATTGATTTCAGCCGGGATATGCACCGAGCTATTTTTGGCAAAGGGGTGAAACGCTTCGGCGACGGCGCGTTGGATCGCAGTCACGTCTTCGGGTTTGCCGTCGAAATGGGTAATAACACGGGCAGCGGGGCCAACGCGGGTGCACAGGCCGGCGCAATCCAGCAAAGAGCCTTGAAAGTGCAACATCAGGTCAACAGAATCGGCGCGAACATTGCTCAGACCTGCCTTTTCCAGCAACCCGGTAACCCGTTCACGATCATGAAACGCCAAGGGGCCCGGTGCATTCCGGTCGACCTTTGGCGGCGTGCCCAGCCGTTCAGTGGCCGCGATGTGGGGCACTTTGAACCATGGGTTTCCATGCAATGGTCCCCAGGCGGCAAGGGTCATCGTGCCGCCGGGCTTTAGCGCGCGGGTCATGTTGGCAAAGGCGGCAACCGTATCCTCAAAAAACATGACCCCAAATCGCGAGATCATGGCATCTCGGTCCGCTGCTTCAAAGGCGTGGGTCTGGGCGTCGGCGAATTGGAAGGTGATGTTTTGCGATCCGTCATCGGATGCCCGTGCCGATGCGCGGTTCAGAAATGGCTGCGAGACATCGGCCGCCAGAACGTGGCCATCTGGCCCCACGGCATGTGCGGCGGCGATCGCGCTTGCGCCCGTACCGCAGCCGATATCCAGAACACGCATGCCGGGTTTTAACCCGGCACGTTCCAGCACTAGATCAAGGACCGGCGCCATCAGTTGATCCAGCTGGTCCTCATAGGTCAGCCATTTGGCACCGGACGAAGATTTTCCCCAGTATTCAGCCTGTTCCTCGTTTGCGATCTGCATGTCGCCTCCCTTGTGTCAGAGGTGACTATGACCGCCTGCGCCGTCTGCGACCAGAGCCTTCTTCTCCGCCACCGGCATTGAAGGAGGGCGAGGGCAGAGTGACCACCTGCGCCAATTCCGGGAACGGGTCCGTCTTGTGCGGGATGGCATTTGCGGCGACGAAATGGTCCTGAAATTTCGGCTCGATGGCCGTTTCGACCTTAGTGATCTCACGCACAACACGCTCAATCTCGGACCGGGCACCAATGTTGCACAAGGCAATCCGCGCGCCGGTGCCAGCCGCGTTGCCTGCACTTGAGACTTTGTTCAAGGGCGCATCGGGGATCATACCCAGAACCATCGCGTGCTTGGTCGAGATATGCGCGCCGAACGCCCCGGCCAGCACAACGCGATCCACCGTGTCGACGTTCATTTCATCCATCAACAGGCGTGCACCGGCATAGAGCGCGGATTTGGCCAGCTGGATGGCGCGGATATCGCCCTGCGTGACCGTGATGCGCGGACCGCCCTCGGCGCTGGCGTCGTGGATCAGATAGGCGTGGGTGCGGCCTTCGGGTACACAACGGGGCGTGCCGGTCTGGTCTGCAGACCCGATCAGGCCGCTTTCGTCCAGCAATCCGGCGATGCGCATTTCGGCGACCGCTTCGATAATGCCCGAGCCACAGATGCCGGTAATGCCGCTTGTGGCAATCTCTTGATCAAAGCCTTCCTCGTCGGACCATTTTTCGGACCCGATCACGCGAAAGCGCGGTTCCTTTGTGACAGGGTCGATTTCAATGCGCTCAATCGCCCCGGGCGCGGCACGCTGGCCGGAACTGATCTGCGCGCCTTCGAATGCCGGGCCGGTGGGTGAGGAACACGCCAAGACGCGGCTGGTATTGCCCAGCAGGATTTCAGCGTTGGTGCCCACGTCCACGATAAGCACAAGGTCTTCGGATTTTCCCGGTTCCTCCGACAGTGCCACCGCGGCGCAGTCGGCGCCGACGTGGCCCGCAATGCACGGCAAGATGTAGACCTGTGCGCGCGGGTTCATATTTGTCAGGTCCATCTCACGCGCAGGCAGGGACATGCTTTCCGAGGTTGCTAAGGCAAAGGGGGCCTGACCCAACTCAACCGGGTCCAGACCCAGCAGCAGATGGTGCATCACAGGGTTACAGACGAAAACCGTTTCCACGATCAGCTCGGAACTAATCCCGGCTTCCTCAGAAATTGAGGTGGTCAAATCGTTGATCGCCTCTCGTACGGCTTTGGTCATCTCCTGATCACCGCCGGGGTTCATCATCGAGTATGAAACGCGGCTCATGAGGTCTTCGCCAAAGCGGATCTGCGGGTTCATCAGGCCCGAGGACGCTTTGACCTCGCCGGTCTCCATATCGGTCAGGTGAGCCGCGATTGTGGTCGAGCCAAGGTCGATGGCCAGACCATAAAGCCCATGTTCATGCAATCCGGGCCAGATTTCGACCACGCGCGCCACTTCATCCTTGTGGCCTTTGTGGAGGGCAACAGTGACCTCCCATTTGCCCTTGCGCAGGACGGGCTGCAGCTTGGACATCAGCGAAAGATCAGCGGTGATGGCGTCAATGTTCCATTGCTCGTGCAGCGCGCGTTCCAGCCGTTCCAGATCGCCTGTTGGCGAATGCATGTCGGGCTCTTCTACCACCACGAAATACAGCCGGGTTGCCGGGTCCATCGTAATGGCCCGCGCGGTGGCGGCCTTGCGAACAACTTGACGGTGGACCTGGCTTTCGGGTGGGACATCGATCACGATGTCGCCTTGAACTGTCGCCTGACAGCCCAGACGACGGCCCGACTTCAAGCCGCGTTTGTCATCGTAACGCTGTTCGACCGCGTTCCATTCACTCAGCGCGTCCTCGGATACGGTTACGCCGTGTTTAGGAAACTCGCCATAGCTGGGCGTGATCTGACATTTCGAACAAATCCCACGGCCGCCACAGACCGAATCCAGATCCACACCCAACTGCCGTGCAGCGGTCAGAACCGGAGTGCCCACGGGGAAATGCCCGCGTTTGCCTGACGGAGTAAAGACAACAAGGGGGTCGGTGGTCATTTTTTGGCCTGCCTTTTGTATTCGCGCGTATGCCCGGCAAGATATGGGTTTGTGCGCAAAGGGAAAGGCCATTCAGCGGCACGTTTTGCACGTCTTACGTCGTTTTTTGTCGCGGTCTCGGCCAGCGAAGGGAAACTAGTTTAGGTCAGGGGCTTTTCCTTAGGTTAAATCCATGTAATAGGGTCACCGCCAAACGGGCTTTTGCATGGGGTTAACAGATGCAGATTCGTGAGGCACTTACCTTTGACGATGTTCTTTTGGTTCCGGCGTCCTCGTCGGTGCTGCCGGCGACGGCGGATACGACCACGCGCGTGACGCGTGAAATTACGATGAACATCCCGCTGCTCAGCTCAGCGATGGACACGGTGACCGAGGCGCGCATGGCCATCGCAATGGCGCAGGCAGGCGGTATAGGCGTTGTTCACAAAAACCTGACGGTCGAAGAACAAGCCCGAGAAATTCGGCGCGTGAAGCGGTTTGAGTCGGGCATCGTGTACAACCCGGTCACGCTGAGTGTGAACCAAACGTTGGCGGACGCAAAGGCGCTTGTGCAGCGCTATAACTTTACAGGCTTTCCGGTCGTCGATGAAAGCGGGCGCGTTGTGGGAATCTTGACCAACCGCGACATGCGGTTTGCAACGTCTGATGAGACGCCGGTTCACGTGATGATGACATCGGACAATCTGGCGATGCTGCAAGAGCCCGCAGATCTGGAAGAGGCCAAGAGCCTGATGAAAGCGCGCCGGATCGAAAAACTGCTGGTGGTCGATGGTGAGGGTAAGCTGACAGGCCTGCTGACCCTGAAAGATACCGAACAAGCTGTGCTGAACCCGACCGCCTGTAAGGACCGGTTGGGTCGCCTGCGGGTCGCTGCGGCAACATCCGTTGGAGATGCTGGCTTCGAACGGTCCGAGCAACTGGTGGATTCGGGCGTTGATATCATCGTGGTCGACACTGCTCATGGGCATTCGCAAGGGGTTTTAGACGCGGTGAAGCGGGTGAAGTCCCTGTCGAATGAGGTTCAGATCATTGCGGGAAATGTGGCAACAGGTGACGCCACCAAAGCGCTTATCGACGCGGGCGCAGATGCGATCAAAGTGGGCATCGGGCCAGGGTCAATCTGTACCACGCGGATGGTTGCGGGTGTGGGCGTGCCTCAGCTGACGGCGATCATGGACTGCGCCTCTGCCGCCGGTGAAGTTCCGGTAATCGCAGATGGCGGTATCAAGTTCTCGGGCGATTTTGCCAAAGCCATTGCAGCGGGCGCGTCCTGCGCGATGGTCGGTTCGATGATCGCAGGCACCGATGAAAGCCCCGGCGAGGTAATCCTGTATCAGGGCCGCTCGTTCAAATCATATCGCGGTATGGGCAGCCTGGGCGCGATGGCGCGCGGCTCGGCCGATCGCTATTTCCAGAAAGACGCAGCCAGCGACAAGCTGGTTCCCGAAGGGATCGAAGGGCAAGTGCCCTACAAAGGCTCGGCCAGTGCTGTGGTGCACCAACTGGTTGGCGGCCTGCGCGCGGCGATGGGCTATACCGGCTGCGCAACGGTCGAAGAAATGCGTAAGAACTGTAACTTCGTCAAAATCACCGGCGCTGGCCTGAAAGAAAGCCACGTGCATGACGTACAGATAACACGCGAAAGCCCGAACTACCGGGTAATGTGACGCAACTGAGTTTGCAGCACGGCGCCCTGACACGGGCGCCGTTTTGCGTTTTTTGGGCTTAGTAAAGAAATCGGAAAACCCTATGACCCCAGCAGCGCGCGTTCAGGCTTCGATAGAAATCCTTGATGATATCCTCGCAGGGGCACCGGTTGAAAAGGCTTTGACAGGATGGGCGCGCCGCAGCCGGTTTGCGGGCTCGAAAGACCGGGCCGCCGTGCGCGATCACGTGTTCGAAGCGCTGCGTTGCAAACGGTCCTTCTCGGCCTTGGGCGGGGCTGAAACCGGGCGCGGTTTGATGATCGGTTCGATCCGGTCAAACGGCGGTGATCCCGAAACGCTGTTTACGGGCGAACGATATACGCCAGAGCCGTTAACCGCCGCCGATGCGCCGCGCGCGTTCAGCTCGGATGCCGAGCGGCGCGACATCCCCGAATGGCTCTGGCCGCGTTTTCAAACCTCGCTCAGGGAACAGGCAGAGGCTGCGGCACAGGTATTGCAAACCCGTGCACCTGTTCATTTGCGGGCTAACCTTGCCAAAACCGAACGTGCTGGTGCGATTGCTGCTTTGACCGTTGATGGGATCACCGCGCAAGAACATCCGGCGTGTGAAACCGCCCTAGAGGTCACAGAAGGGGCTCGAAGAATTGCCCAAAGCCGCGCTTATTCCGAAGGTCTGGTCGAATTGCAGGACGCAGCCAGCCAAGCCGTGGTCGCAGCGCTCGACCTGCGGCCGGGTCTGCGTGTTCTGGATTATTGCGCAGGCGGTGGCGGGAAGTCCTTGGCTCTGGCGGCCCATTCGGGTGTCGAGGTCTTTGCGCATGATGTGAACGTAGGGCGCATGCGCGATCTGCCGACGCGGACGAAACGGGCCGGTGTGCGTGTTACCTGCCTGCAGCCGGAAGATGTGGCCCGTCAGGCTCCGTTCGATATTGTCCTGACGGATGCGCCATGCTCGGGCAGCGGCTCGTGGCGGCGTGCCCCGGCAGGTAAATGGTCACTGTCGGAAAAGGGGTTGCACGCGCTAAATGTACTTCAGTCCGACATCCTGAATTCCGCCGCTCAACTGGTTGGACCGGGTGGAATTTTGACCTATGCAACCTGTTCCATGTTGGATGACGAAAACGGCGATATTGTCGACGGATTTCTGAAACTGAATCCCGACTGGACCGAAACGCTGCGAAAGTCGTGGCTTGTGACACACGGTGTAGACGGGTTCTTTACGTCGCACTTGACGCGATATCACGTCATTGAATAACAACCTTGGGTAGAAGTTTCCGCTGTCCTTAAGGAGGCGTTAACCAAATTCGGGCTGAGTGTGACAAAGCCTTTTGACCTGAGTTGTTAATGTCCGACACTGCAGAGATCTTTTCTGAACCGACCTCGCGAAAAACGCCGGCCTTCTCGCGCCTTGTACCGCTCGTTGTTCTGGGCACATTGCTGAGCGTAACACCGTTGACAGACGTGTTACCGACCGCCTGGAATACGGGGCTTGTTGTTGCTGGCGTCTCGCTGTTATCCGCCGGTCTTCTTGTTGTTTTTCGGGGGTTCACGGCCGAACGGACGGCACGCAATTCGGCAGAAGTGATGGCCGTCTTCACCGAACAGGACTTGTGTCCGACGGTGATCGCCAACGCAAATGGCGATATTCTGAGCGCGAACACGCGGGCAAGGGCGCAGATAAATGCTTTTCCGGGTGCGCGATTGCAGCATTGCCTGAAATCCAAATTCGCTAACCCCGCAGCGATCCTGCTGCGCCTGCAATCCATCGCAGAAATCCACGAACGCGCCCGCGAAGATATCGTGACCGTTGGCTCGACAATCCCGATCTCGGTTTTCAGCGTGGGGCAGGATGTGTTCTGCTGGCGGTTTCATCTAATTGAAGGCGGGCAATGGGATGACGCCCCTGTTCCAGTGCTGACAGAGGGTCGCAATGGGGCAATTCTGCGCGTGAATGGAATGGCAGAGGCCATGATCGGTCACAGGCCCGACGTTATGGGTAAGATATTTCCCAATGACATCCCGCAACCGGGTGAAATCTCGCTGGCTGAAACTTCGGACGGGCGGGTGCCTGTGACCGTGTCTGAGCTGTCCCGCTCGGGCACTGTGCGCGATCTGCTTTTGTTGCCGATGAAATCTGCGGGTCCATCCGGGGGCGATGCCTCGTTCGCTGAGTTGCCAGTGCCGGTGATGTGTCTGTCACCCGAAGGCGAAATTCTGGATGCGAACCGGATGGCGATCAAGCTGATCGGAGAGATCCAGCCGGGCAAGTCGAATGTGGCCGAAATCATGCACGGGCTCGGCTATCCCATCCTGGATTGGTTGACCCGCACCGCGACCGAAGAGAATGCCGTTCCCCGGTCGGAATTTCTTCGCCTGTCACGTCAGGACAAAGAAGTTTTCGTGCAGGTCACACTGAACCGAGTGACGTGCAAGGGACAGATTTGTCTGATCGCCGTCCTAAATGATGCGACCGAGTTGAAGACACTGGAAGCTCAGTTCGTGCAGGGGCAAAAGATGCAGGCTGTCGGGCAATTGGCGGGCGGCGTGGCTCATGATTTTAACAACCTTCTGACTGCGATTTCGGGGCATTGCGATCTATTGCTGCTGCGGCATGATCAGAATGATCCGAACTATGGTGACCTGGTTCAGATCAACCAGAACGCCAACCGGGCCGCGGCGTTGGTCAGTCAACTTCTTGCATTCTCGCGAAAGCAGACTTTGCAGCCCGAGGTTCTGGACCTGCGCGACACAATTTCCGACCTGATCCATCTTTTGAACCGCTTGGTGGGCGAAAAGGTTCGCCTGACGTTAAGCCATGATCCCGTGCTGAAGCCTGTGCGCGCAGACAAAAGGCAGCTCGAACAGGTGTTTATGAACCTGGTTGTGAACGCACGGGACGCGATGCCCGAAGGTGGCGAGGTGCGCATCGAGACTGAGGTTATTTCTCTGACCGAACCGTTCCGGCGGGATCGTGCAACGGTTCAACCCGGCGAATACGTCACCGTGAAAGTGATCGACAGCGGCACAGGCATTCCCGCAGACAAGCTGCAAAAAGTGTTTGAGCCATTCTATACGACCAAGCGCACCGGTGAGGGGACCGGTCTTGGATTGTCGACGGTCTACGGCATCGTCAAGCAGACCGGAGGGTTCATCTTTGTCGATAGCATTCAGGGCAAGGGAACCGAATTTACCGTGTATCTGCCGGTTTCAACCGTACCGCAGAAAATTGATCAGGACATCGCCAGCCTTCCGGAAAACCCAACGTCCCGGCAGGGTGAAGGCGTAGTTCTGCTGGTCGAGGATGAGGCCCCGGTTCGGGCCTTTGCCACACGTGCATTGCGATTGAAGGGCTACACCGTGCTCGAAGCCGGATCCGCCGAAGAGGCGCTGCACCTGCTGGAGGATGGGTCGGTGCATGTGGATGCCTTTGTGACAGATGTGGTTATGCCCGGCATGGACGGGCCAACCTGGGTGCGCAAAGCGATGGAGACCCGACCGAACGTGCGGGTGATCTTTATGTCTGGCTATACCGAAGGCGCCTTTGGTGATTCAGGCCCCGAGGTTGCGAATTCCACCTTTTTGCCCAAGCCGTTCTCTCTGACGCAGTTGACCCAGGCTGTGTTTAACCAACTAAACTGACTAAAGCGCCGTTTCGTGGCAGGAAAATTCGGCGGCGTGGTGTTTGCGGAACTTCTTTTCCGTTTCCGGCGACAAGAATAGGTCGCGCTTTGGTGAGACATTCTCGCGCTGCAGGGTGATTTCCATGTTCAACCGGTCCTGCAGAAAGCTCAGGATCTTATCCTGGTTTTCGTACTTGAAAACATGCGTCGCACCGAAACCGTTGTTTCGGGTGCGGAAAAACTGGCTCTGACTGCCGACATCTGCGAATTCCGGGCGGGGGTTTTGCATGTAACCTTGCACAAAATCATCAAAGTTCAGGTCGCGGGTTGAATGCGGATGCCCGATGCGGTCGTCCCGGCTGCGGTATTTGTACCAACTGCCGAGCCAGTCGATAGGTTCGCGCACGACGGCCATGATTTCCATTTCGGTGTCATGCATTTTGCGAAAAATGTTTTGAAAAAACCTGTCATAACGGCGAACAGGCGCATGTTTCAATTCGGGCGGGCCGGTGACGACAAAGTCGGCCCGCGCGCTAAGGGCAGTGTGATAGGCTGTGCTGCCTGTTTTTGGAACTGCCAGAAACGCAAGGCGTTCCTTATAGAAAACAAGCATTTATTCGCCCTTCGCCGCCTAATTTAGTAGTCGCAGATTGGCGTAAACGACTCTTTAACACAATTGCCGAACAGTAAGTATTGTAAGTTTTAGTTGAAATGTTCTCTTTTTGGTCCCATAAGGAACAAGAGGCGAACAAAGCAGTGATTGCCGCCCGATCATGGGTATGACAAAAGAGAAGGCGACAGGACAATGGCGGATCTTCTGACAATGAGCGACAAGAAAAACGCAGACAAGCAAAAGGCGCTTGATAGCGCGCTGGCGCAAATCGAACGGCAGTTCGGCAAGGGCTCGATCATGAAGCTGGGCGAGGATGCCAAGCAGGACATCGATGCAAGCTCGACCGGGTCTTTGGGCCTGGATATCGCGCTGGGTATTGGTGGTCTGCCGATGGGTCGGATTGTTGAGATTTATGGCCCGGAAAGCTCGGGTAAGACCACGCTGACGCTGCATTGCATTGCAGAACAGCAAAAACGCGGTGGTGTGTGCGCATTCGTGGATGCCGAACACGCGTTGGATCCTCAATATGCCCGCAAACTGGGTGTTGATCTGGATGAGCTTCTGATCTCGCAGCCTGACACAGGTGAACAGGCGCTAGAGATCACCGACACGCTTGTTCGTTCGGGCGCGGTGAACATGGTTGTCGTCGACTCAGTTGCGGCTTTGACGCCGAAATCGGAGCTCGAAGGCGACATGGGCGACAGCAGCGTTGGCGTGCAGGCCCGATTGATGAGCCAGGCGATGCGTAAACTGACGGGCTCGATCAGCCGCTCGAATTGCATGGTGATCTTTATCAACCAAATCCGGATGAAGATCGGCGTAATGTTCGGTAGCCCCGAAACCACGACCGGTGGTAACGCGCTGAAATTCTACAGCTCGGTTCGTTTGGATATTCGCCGGATTGGCGCGATCAAAGATCGTGATGAGGTTGTCGGCAACCAGACGCGTGTCAAGGTGGTCAAGAACAAGGTGGCGCCGCCCTTCAAGCAAGTGGAATTCGACATCATGTATGGCGAAGGTATCAGCAAGATGGGTGAGTTGCTGGATCTGGGCGTCAAGGCTGGAGTGGTCGAGAAATCGGGCTCGTGGTTCAGCTATGGCGACGAACGGATCGGGCAGGGGCGTGAGAATGCCAAGCAATACCTGCGCGACAACAGCCGCATTGCGCTGGATATCGAAGACAAGATTCGGGCCGCGCACGGCCTGGAGTTCGACATGCCACCCGGTTCTGCCGAGGAAGATGACATCCTCGAGGCGTAACAGCCCAATTGGGGGCCGCAAAAATCCCCCGGTTTTGCAAGAATTGAGAATACTCGAAACTAGGCGGTCCGCGTGGCCGCCTTAACTCGTTCTGCATACGGTGATCTTGTACTATTGGTGTGTACGGATCTTGTCGACGGGTTTTCTAGCCCTTCAAAAATAAGGCCGGTTTATCTTTGTGGACTATCCTTTGGGACGGGGATAAACCATTTCAGAACACTGAGATTGCGCGCCGAGAGAGCCATATGCCCACGCTGAATGATATCCGCTCAACCTTTCTGAATTATTTTGCCAAACAGGGGCATGAAATTGTCGCGTCCAGCCCGCTGGTTCCGCGCAATGACCCGACATTGATGTTCGTGAACTCGGGCATGGTGCAGTTCAAGAACCTGTTTACCGGCGTTGAAACCCGAGATTATCAGCGCGCCACGACGGCGCAGAAATGCGTGCGCGCCGGCGGTAAGCACAATGACCTCGATAACGTTGGCTATACTGCACGTCACCACACTTTCTTTGAAATGCTGGGCAATTTTTCGTTCGGCAACTACTTCAAACACGAGGCGATCCCTTTTGCGTGGGAGTTGATCACCAAGGAATTCGGTATCGACAAGAACCGCCTGCTGGCAACGGTGTATCACACGGATGACGAGGCGTTTGAAATCTGGAAAAAGGTCGGCGTGCCCGAAGACCGGATTATCCGCATCGCCACCAGCGACAATTTCTGGCAGATGGGTCCGACTGGTCCGTGTGGACCGTGTACGGAAATTTTCTACGACCATGGCGATCACATCTGGGGTGGGCCTCCGGGATCGCCCGACGAAGACGGCGATCGGTTCATCGAAATCTGGAACATCGTTTTCATGCAGAACGAGCAGTTCGAAGACGGCTCGATGGTCGAACTCGACATGCAGTCGATCGATACTGGCATGGGGCTGGAACGGATTGGCGCGCTGCTGCAGGGCAGCCATGACAACTATGACACCGACCTGTTCAAGACATTGATCGAAGCGTCTGCTCATGCCACCGGGGTTGATCCCTATGGCGACCAGAATGTGCACCACCGGGTAATTGCGGACCACCTGCGCGCGACATCCTTCCTGATCGCGGATGGCGTGATGCCTTCCAATGACGGGCGTGGCTATGTGCTGCGCCGGATCATGCGTCGCGCAATGCGTCATGCGCATCTTCTGGGGGCGAAAGATCCGGTTATGTATCAGCTGGTGCCAAGTCTGGTGCAGCTGATGGGCGCGCAATACACCGAGTTGGGACAGGCGCAGCCGTTGATCGAAGAGACGCTGCTGTTGGAGGAAACGCGGTTCAAGCAAACCCTGGATCGTGGTCTGAAACTCCTGGATGATGAAGTTGCAGGCCTGCCCGAGGGCGCGGCACTTCCGGGTAATGCGGCATTCAAATTGTACGACACGTATGGGTTTCCGCTGGACCTGACGCAGGACGCCCTGCGCGAAAAGGGTCGTTCCGTGGACACGGACGGGTTCGACGCTGCCATGGCCGAACAAAAAGCCAAGGCGCGTGCTGCATGGGCTGGTTCGGGTGAAGCTGCAGATCAGGCAGTGTGGTTTGATGTGCTGGATACTGCCGGAGCTACGGATTTTCTGGGCTATGACACGGAAAAGGCCGAAGGGCAGATTGCCGCTTTGGTGGTTGACGGTGCGTTGGTCGACACAATTGAAAAAGGGGGATCCGGCTGGGTGATTGTCAACCAGACACCGTTCTATGGCGAAGCTGGCGGTCAGATCGGTGATACTGGTGAAATCCGGCGTTTGGAAGAACGCGATGACATGGCGCGGGTCGAAGACACCAGAAAATTCGCTGATGGCAAAATCTATGCCCACAAAGTGACCGTTGATCAGGGCGCTTTGTCCAAAGGTGACGCGGTCGAGCTTGAGGTCGACCATGCGCGGCGCACGGCAATTCGCGCAAACCACTCGGCCACGCACCTGCTCCACGAGGCGTTGCGTGAAACGTTGGGCGATCATGTTGCACAGCGCGGCTCGCTGAACGCGGCTGACCGGTTGAGGTTTGACTTCAGCCATTCCAAGGCGCTGAGCGCGGATGAGATCCAAAAGGTCGAACGCGATGTAAATGACTTCATCCGTCAGAACTCGACTGTCGAAACGCGGATCATGACCCCTGATGATGCGCGCGAACTGGGTGCACAGGCGCTGTTTGGCGAGAAATACGGCGACGAAGTCCGTGTCGTGTCCATGGGCAAAGCTCCGACCGGTAAAGGTCAGGATGGCGAGACCTGGTCGATTGAACTGTGCGGCGGCACCCATGTACGTCAGACTGGTGACATCGGTACTTTTGTGGTTCTGGGCGACAGCGCCAGCAGCGCGGGCGTACGCCGGATCGAGGCTCTGACCGGTGACGAGGCGCTGCGGCATCTGTCCCAGCAGGATCAGCGTCTGGGTCAGATCGCATCAGAACTCAAGGCGCAGCCAGATGACGTTGTTGGCCGCGTCAAAGCACTGTTGGACGAACGCAAATCGCTGCAAAACGAAGTGGCGCAGCTGCGCCGCGATCTGGCCATGGCCGGCGGGGCCGGGCAGAGTGGCGGCGAAGCGCGTGAGGTGAACGGGGTCGCTTTCCTTGCGCAGGCGCTGAACGGCGTATCGGGCAAGGACTTGCCGGCGTTGATTGATGAGCACAAAAGCCGTCTGGGGTCCGGCGCCGTTCTGCTGATCGCGGATGCGGGCGGTAAGGCTGCTGTTGCGGCCGGTGTGACGGCCGATCTGACCGACAAGGTTTCGGCAGTCGATCTGGTTCGTGCGGCCGTCTCAGAACTGGGCGGCAAGGGCGGCGGTGGACGCCCCGACATGGCGCAGGGCGGTGGCAAGGACGCGTCGAACGCAGATGCGGCGATCAAGGCCGCAGAACAGGTTTTGGGAGGATAAGATGGCAGCACTCTGGATTGCTCACGTCACCGTGACGGATGCGGACGCATATGCGAAATACGCAGAACTCGCAGGGCCTGCGATTGCCAAGCACGGCGGGGCGTTTATTGCCCGCGCTGCACGTTATGTCCAACTGGAAGGCAAAGAGCGTCCGCGCAATGTGGTCGCCAAGTTTCCGTCCGTCGAGGCCGCGGTCGAGTGCTATAATTCACCGGAGTACCAGCAGGCCCTGGACCACGCGCGCGGCGCAAGTGAGCGTGAACTGGTGGTTGTAGAAATTACCGAATAAGAATAAGCCAAGTCTGATCGGCGGGTTTTCTGCCAATCAGATCCATTCATGGGCGAAATTCAGCCGAACTGTTCACAAGTGAAGTGAACCGTATTGTGGCAGTTTTCCACCCAATCGGAATCTTCGTGATTCCAGTATCTTATTTTATTGGAATGAGAGTTATTAGGTATCTTCCCGCCTAGATTGTGGCGCTTTTTTCTCAATTCCTGCGCGAAATGGTCATATTGAGTGACGAATTTCCGCCTTTTTTCCCCTTCACTTTCGCCAAAGATTGTACAAGCGCTACCGTTTACCATTAGGTTTTTCTAATCGAATACGGTCCTGCTTGTCGTCAATCGTTGCGTAGACAGGGATCGAGGTACGGGCATGAAATCGGAAGATATCGGACTCAAGGCCGCTCTCGGGCGGTTGAAGACATTTTCAGGTCGGGCAGTGGGGATTGCTGCTTTGGTTTACGGGGCCGCGGTTTTCGCGTCTCAGGCGGATGCGAGCGAGGGCAACTTCATCCGTACTCTTGCGGCGTCCCCTCCGCCTTCCGGTGCGCAGCAGTTGTGCCGACAGTACGCTTGGGCGTGCTCAAGCAAGACGTCAGTACGCATGACGTCCCAACAGGAAATGCAGATCATTGAGCGGATCAACCGTCAGGTCAACGCAACGACGCGCGCGGTTACGGATCAGACGCAATACCGCACCACCGAGCGGTGGGCTTTGCCGACAACGCGCGGCGGGGATTGCGAGGATTTTGCTCTTTTGAAGAAAAGAGATCTGATCAGGGCAGGCGTTGATCCAAACAAATTGCTGATTGCGACGGTGTTGGATACGCGCCGAAATGCACATGCAGTTCTTGTCTATCGCTCCGCTCAGGGCGATTTGGTGCTGGACAATTTGACCAACCGGATCAAACCCTGGTCGGCCACGCGGTATTTGTTCCTTCGGATGCAGGATCCGGCGAAACCCAGCCATTGGGTTGGTGTGTACGGAAGAAGTTAAAAATATCGACTGATCTATCAGGCTATGCTTGGCAAAAGGGGCGACACGATAGTCGCCCCTTTGTTTGTCAGGCCGAACGTCGAGACGTTTTCGGCGTTTTTCAAGGCGTCGCCAAAAATTTCAGGCTGCTTTGCGGTTGATCGCGTCAGAGGGTGCCGCCGCTGCCATCGGCGCCGCCGCCACCGGCACCGCCGCCGCTTCCGTCGCTGCCACCGCCGCCGTCGCCGCCACCGCTGCCGTCGCTGCCACCGCCGCCGTCGCCGCCACCGCTGCCATCGGCACCGCCACCACCGGCACCGCCACCGCTTCCGTCGCTGCCACCGCCATCGTTGCCGTCGCCATTGCCGCCGCCATTGCCGTCGCCGCTATTGGAGTTTCCACCGTCATTGCTGCCGCCATTACCGCTGCCGCTGTCGGAGTTACCGCCGCCATTGCTGCCACCGTTACCATCGCCGCTGCTGGAGTTTCCGCCGCCATTACTGCCGCCGTTGCCGTCGCCGCTGCCGGAGTTACCGCCGCCGTTGCTACCGCCATTGCCATCACCGCTGCCGGAGTTTTCGCCGCCATTGCTGTCGCCGTTGCCGTCACCGCTGCCGGAATTACCGCCACCGTTGCCACCGTCGTTGCTACCACCGTTGCCGCCGCCATTGCCTCCGCCGTTTCCGCCGCCATTGCCGCTGCCGCCATCACCACCATCGCCGGATTCACCACTTGTGCCGGATACTCCGGCACCGCCGCTGCTTTCGGACGAACCGTTGTTACCACTTGAAGAGCTTCTGTCATCGCCGTCGCTGGTGCGGTTCCTTGCAACGGTTGCCGTCGGGATATCAGTCAAAATCGCTGCGAACAGAGGACAGGCTTGCGATGTGCGGGCCAAGATATCCTCAAAGTCGGCCCGGCGCTGAATGTAGCGCAGCATCCGCTTGTCGACGACTTTGCAACTACAAAGCGTTTCGGTGGATACAGACTGCCGGGCTGTTTTAACTTTGCAAACTTCAGCCGCATGAGCCGCGCTTGTTGCCATCAGTGGGAATGTCGCGGATAAAAATACAAACGAATATAAACGGGATCTTACGCGCATAGCGCTACTCCTTTAAACTCATTACCAACACCTATTAACAAAGTAATTGTGCCACAGTTTGGACAAAAATACTTCCGTAAATTGCCTCAATTGTTGGTCGAGTAACAGCGATAAACGCCGGTAGATTTGCAACCTATTGGTGAAACTGTATGAAAAATATAAGAAAAAGCCCGTCAGTACGACGGGCTTTCTTTTGATTTAGATGGTAATTCTAGAAGTAATTTTACCACGAACGGAACATTGTTTAGATTATGTAAACAATGTCACAGACCGGTTCAGGCCGATCTTGCCATCCGTTTCCGCTCGTGCGGGTCAAGGAAACGCTTGCGCAACCGAATGGCGTTTGGAGTGACCTCAACCAGTTCGTCATCATCGATATAGGCAATCGCCTCTTCCAGAGAATACTGGATATGGGGTGTCAGGCGAACGGCGTCATCGGAACCGCTGGCGCGCACGTTGGTCAGTTTCTTGCCTTTGAGCGGGTTCACCTCAAGGTCGTTATCGCGTGAGTGTTCGCCGATGACCATGCCCTGATACACGTCGGTTTGCGGGGCAACGAACATCCGGCCGCGCTCTTCCAGGTTCCACAGCGCATAAGCCACGGCCTGTCCGTTTTCCATCGAGATCAGAACCCCCGCACGACGACCCGGGATCGGGCCTTTGTGGGCCGCCCAGCCGTGGAACACACGGTTCAGAACACCGGTGCCGCGTGTGTCGGTCAGGAACTCGCCGTGATATCCGATCAATCCGCGCGACGGTACATGCGCGATAATACGGGTCTTGCCCGCGCCAGCCGGGCGCATTTCGGCCAGTTCACCTTTGCGCGCGCCAGTGATCTTTTCGATCACCGAGCCTGAATATTCATCGTCGACGTCAATAGTGACTTCTTCGATGGGCTCCATGCGCTGGCCGTCTTCCTCGCGGAACAGAACCTGCGGGCGCGAGATGCTGAGCTCAAACCCTTCGCGGCGCATGTTCTCGATCAGAACGCCCATTTGCAATTCGCCGCGACCAGCGACCTCGAAGGCCTCGCCGCCGGGTGTGTCGGTGATGCGGATGGCAACGTTCGACTCGGCCTCTTTCATCAGGCGGTCGCGGATAACACGCGACTGAACTTTCTTGCCGTCCCGACCGGCCAGCGGCGAGTCGTTGATGCCGAAGGTCACGGTGATGGTTGGCGGATCGATGGGCTGTGCGGGCAGGGCTTCGTCAACCTGCGGCGAAACCAGCGAGTCGGCTACGGTTGCCTTGCTCATGCCTGCGATGGTGACGATATCGCCTGCTTCGGCCACGTCGATGGGCTGTTGGGCCAGTCCGCGGAACGCCAGGATTTTCGACGCGCGGAAGTTTTCGATCAGCGTGCCATCACGGCTCAGCGCCTTGAGGTTGTCGCCCGCTTTCAAAGTGCCGCTTTCCACACGACCGGTTAGGATGCGACCGATGAACGGATCGCTGCCCAGTGTCGTGGCCAGCATACGGAAAGGCTCATCTTTGTTTTCGACCTGCTTTGGGGCAGGGACGTGATCGACGATCAGATCGAACAGGGCGGTCAGGTCCTTGCGTGGCCCGTCCAGCTCCATATCCGCCCAGCCCGAGCGGCCCGAGGCATACATGGACGGAAAGTCCAGCTGGTCATCGTCAGCGCCGAGGTTGGCGAACAGGTCAAAGCATTCATCAAGTGCGCGGTCTGGTTCAGCGTCGGGTTTGTCTACCTTGTTCAGAACCACGATGGGACGCAGGCCCAGCGCCAACGCCTTGGACGTCACGAATTTGGTCTGCGGCATCGGGCCTTCGGCGGCGTCCACCAACAGGACAACACCGTCGACCATGCTGAGGATCCGCTCAACCTCGCCACCGAAATCGGCGTGGCCGGGGGTGTCAACGATGTTGACCCGGGTGCCTTTCCATTCGACCGAGGTCGCTTTGGCAAGGATGGTGATGCCGCGTTCGCGCTCCAGATCATTGCTATCCATGGCGCGTTCGGCCACCGCCTGGTTTTCCCGGAACGCACCGGATTGTTTGAGCAGCTCATCCACCAGGGTCGTTTTACCGTGGTCCACGTGAGCGATGATTGCGATATTGCGCAGGTCCATGAGAGGTCAGCCTTTGAACGGGAAGTTGCCGCGCGCATAACGCGGATTGACTGAATAGGCCAGCCCTAACCGGTCGTCAGTGGCCCGCTGTGCTGGAAAACAGGTGAATGATCAGGATTCCGGCCAATATCATCGCCAAACCGAGCACCGCAGGCCAGTCCAGGCGCTGACCAAAAACAATGAAGCCTATGATGGCGATTAGAACGATCCCCAAGCCTGACCAAATGGCATAGACGATGCCGACCGGCATAAATTTCAGGGTGAGGCCCAGTAAGTAAAAAGCAACTCCGTAACCCACGACAACCAAAACAGAGGGCCAAAACCGGCTGAACTGCTGGCTGGCCTGCAGCGCCGTTGTGCCAATTGTTTCGGCGAAAACCGCCAGCAATAGGATGAGATAGGCTTTGGGCACGGCAGGTCTCGATTCAGTTGCAGTTGGGGAGGTTGACCACAAAATCCCAATTCACGACAAGGGGAATGTGAATGGATATTGGGAAAAGTTCTGTGTCGGAAGAACCGGGACTGCCCACCGAAGAGGTCAGGATAACCATACTATTTCAAAGAGAAAAATTCTGATAGGAAATGGGTGGTTTTTAGTTTTCTTTTATGAGTTTTCAATGACGAAATTTGCGATATCCGTGATCGTTGCTTCGGCATTCATAGTGGCGCTTGGGTGGCTTGCGGGCGGGGGGTCCGTCGACATAAACGCAGCCAGTGGTGTTGAGCGGTTTGAAAGTTTTCAGGTTTAAGTGCCTGCCGGAACGATTGGAAAAGGGGCTTTTGCGCCCCTTTTTCTATTGGCTCAACCGACAGTGTTTTCTGAAAAATACGTGCTCAGTTTCGGTCGCAACCATGACCACAGCGCTGGTGCACCGCGATTGATCGGGATTCCCACACGGCGTTCGATCTGGGCAAACGTCACGTTGTAATCGACCCAGGACCCGCCACCTGTTTCAAGGTTCCCGATCGGGGTTTGAAACCGATCGATCGCCTTGGCAAATCGCGCGTCTGGCGACTCGGCGGCTTCGAACTCCTCCCATAGCGTCCGGAAGGCGTGCTGCGGTGCCTCGGGCAACAACCCGAACAACCTGTCGGCTGCTGCCTTTTCCTCGGCTTCTTGTGCGGCGTGGTCGACTTGTCCGTGGATGGGATGATCTCCGGCATCAATTTCGACGATGTCATGCAGTAGAAGCATTTTCAGGACTTGGTCCAGCGATACACCGGGCTGCGCGTATTCCGCCAAAACCCAAGCAAACAGCATGATGTGCCAGGAATGTTCGGCCGAGTTCTCAAACCGATCGTCAGACAACAGGCGCGAGGCGCGGTAAACGGACTTGAGGCGGTCTGCCTCAATCAGAAAAGCCAGCCGTTCAGAAAACGCAGTTTCGGGCGTTGACTGCGCGTGCAGCATGGCGCTGGCCAGAGCGTGTGCTTGGGGGAATTCCCGTGCCAAATACGCGGCGCGACCACTGCAGAGGTTTTCCCGCGCTACTTCAACATGATCCGGGTTGGGGGTTGGCGAACACAAGACTTGAAACAGCGGTTGGCATCGGTCCAGATACTTGGCGAATTTCGCGTCCGGCGTCGTGTAGGCCTCGAACTCTTCCCACAGGGCTTGAAACGCAGACGTCTGATCGTCCGGCAAGAGACTAAACAACTCGTCCGCCGCCGCGCGCTCGGCGCGTTCCACGGCGTTCCAATCGGTTTCCAGGTGAATGGGGTGATCGCCGACGATGATCTCGACCAGATCGTGCAACAGCAGCATGCGTATGACGCGGTTAATGTTAACGTCGTCACCCGCCAACGGCTCCATCGTCAATGCCCATAAGGCCAGGTGCCAGCTGTGTTCTGCAGAGTTTTCAGGGCGGGACCGATCCAGGAGCGCATTGGCGCGATCGACCGACTTCAGCCTGTCCGCGCGTTTCAGGAATTCAAGTTGCGCGGACAGTCTTTCAGTCATTTCTTTTCAATCGCTTTCACCTGGGATCGATGTTTGGTCAGTGCGTCGATGACAAACTTGCGCGCTTTGCGTTCAGCAATGCGTACACGCATTTCGGTCAAAAAGGCCTCTTCCAAGGTCTGGGAGGAGGCGCCCAAAAGCTCTCCCACCTCGACAAAGAAACGATCATTGCCGGTTTCGTCCATCACCTTCATTGTGTCCTCGGCCAGTTTGGCCGCAAGTGTTGTGATGGTATTCGACATTAGCGCGTGTTCTCGGTCAGGCGACGCTTCACATAGTCACTGACATCGGTGATCAGCGTGTCCATGTGACGGTCCTGGAAGAAGTGATCAGCACCCTCAACCTCGTTATGGGTGATGGTGATGCCCTTTTGTTCGTGCAGTTTGTTGACCAGCGACGTGGTGTCGGCGGGCGGGGCCACACGGTCGGACGAGCCGTTGATGATCAGGCCGGACGAAGGGCAGGGCGCCAAGAACGAGAAGTCATACATGTTGGCTGGGGGCGACACGCTGATAAAGCCCGTAATTTCGGGGCGGCGCATCAGCAGCTGCATTCCGATCCAGGCACCAAACGAGAAACCGGCAACCCAGCAGTGCTTGGAGTTGTTGTTCATCGACTGCAGATAGTCCAGCGCTGACGCTGCATCGCTCAGCTCACCGATGCCCTGATCGTATTCACCTTGGCTGCGGCCCACGCCGCGGAAGTTAAAGCGCAACACGGTAAAGCCCATGTTGTAAAACGCATAGTGCAGATTATAGACCACCTTGTTGTTCATGGTCCCGCCGAATTGTGGATGCGGGTGCAGCACGATGGCAATCGGTGCGTCTTTTTCCTTTTGCGGGTGGTAGCGGCCTTCCAGGCGGCCTTCGGGTCCGGGAAAAATCACCTCGGGCATGTGTGCTTTGGTCCTGTCTTTTTCTTCCTGATGCCACGATATACTTGACGGTAATCGTAAGGCACTTTAGAACGGTTCTAATTATGATGCTTTGCGCAAGGCGCTGCCTGTCGGAGATACGCACTGGCGGCGGCGGCGTCAATGTTTTCGCTTATAACCTGCCATGAGGGAAAGACAATGAAGCTTTCGACAAAGGGTCGTTACGCGATGGTTGCACTGGCTGATATTGCTCTACAGCCCTCGGACCGCTTGGTGACGCTTAGCGAAATTTCCGAACGTCAGGATATCTCGCTTCCTTATCTTGAACAGCTTTTCGTCAAATTGCGCCGGGCCGAACTGGTTTCGTCCGTACGTGGACCGGGCGGCGGGTATCGTTTGGCGCGGCCTGCTTCCGAGATTCGGGTGGTCGAAGTTCTGGCGGCGGTGGATGAAACCGTGGACGCGCTGCAAAAAGGTGCTGGTGCATCTGGGGCATCCTCGGGCAGCCG
Organism: Ruegeria sp. CDSB029; assembly: GCF_059611125.1. NCBI lineage: Bacteria > Pseudomonadati > Pseudomonadota > Alphaproteobacteria > Rhodobacterales > Roseobacteraceae > Ruegeria > Ruegeria sp. CDSB029. The sequence continues at coordinate 18,068 of NZ_JBXWOX010000013.1, read as the reverse complement.
GGCGCAGTCATTGACCAACCGTCTTTGGGAAGGTCTTAGTGCGCACGTCTACGTCTTTTTGCACCAGACGCGCTTGTCAGATGTAATCAAGAACGATCTGGCACCGTGCCCGGCAGTTCCCAGTCTGTTTTCCATCGTTGATGTGTGATCTAATGCTGTTTGCCTCTTGGGTTTCTTCCCCGCTTTGCGACGACGAAAAGATGTATCCATGAATCGTATTTATCTGGATCATAACGCAACAACACCGCTGCGCCCCGAGGCGCGTGAGGCCATGGTGGCAGCGATGGATTTGTGCGGGAACCCCTCATCCGTTCACGCCGAAGGCCGCGCGGCCAAGGCTCTGATCGAACGGGCAAGGGCGCAGGTTGCAGCCGCATTTGGTGCGGATGGGGCAGACGTTGTATTTACATCAGGTTCGACCGAAGGGGCCGCGCTGACATTGGGCAATCGTGATTTGCACGGGTCCGCGATTGAGCATGACGCGATCAGATCATGGATTACCGAAGACTTGCCCACGTCGCAATCCGGTCAGGTGGATGTGTCAAACCCCGAGCAGTCGACCCTGCAATTGGCGAACTCCGAGACGGGGATTGTTCAATCTTTGCCAAACGGATTGGCCGTGACGGATGCGACACAGGCCTTTGGCAAGTTGCCGGTGGCCTTTAACTGGCTGGGCGTCCAGATGGCGTTGATTTCGGCCCACAAGATGGGCGGCCCGAAAGGGATTGGCGCGGTGGTGATGAAACGTGGCACCGAACTGCCTGCAATGATCAAAGGCGGTGGGCAAGAGATGGGCCGACGGTCAGGCACCGAAAATGTCATTGGAATCGCGGGGTTCGGGGCTGCAGCTGAAGCTGCGGCGCGGGATCTTTCAAATGGTATCTGGGAACAGGTTCGTGAATTTAGAAATATTCTAGAAAATGCCCTTGAGGCTGGTTCTAAATCTACTATTTTTGTCGGGAAAGGTCAGGACCGCCTTCCGAATACCTCGTGTTTCGCAATCCCCGGCTGGAAGGGCGAAACGCAGGTCATGCAGATGGATCTGGCAGGTTTTGCTATCAGTGCAGGTTCTGCCTGTTCCAGCGGCAAGGTCCGGGCAAGCGCGGTGCTGACCGCGATGGGTTTTGATGAGGTCACAGCAGCAAGCGCCATCCGCGTGTCTCTGGGACCTTTGACCACTGAAGAAGATGTGCTGCGTTTCGCCGAAACGTGGCTTGAAAAAGAAAAGAAGCATCGCGCGCGCGCCGCGTGATCTGACGGAGGTGTCATATGGCCGCTTTGGACCAGACCCAGGTAAAAGAGGGTGTCGATCAAGAAACCGTGGACGCGGTACGCGAGGTCAGTACCTACAAATACGGTTGGGATACCGATATCGAGATGGAGTACGCGCCCAAGGGCGTGAACCCGGATATCGTCCGGCTGATCTCGGAAAAGAATGAAGAGCCCGAATGGATGACCGAATGGCGTCTGGCGGCCTTCGAACGCTGGACCAAGATGGATGAGCCGAACTGGGCTATGGTCCACTATCCCAAGATCGATTTCCAGGACCAGTATTACTATGCCCGTCCCAAGTCGATGGAGGAGAAGCCGAAGTCGCTGGACGAGGTCGATCCAAAGCTGCTGGCTACTTACGAAAAGCTGGGTATCCCGCTGAAAGAACAGATGATTCTGGCCGGCGTTGAAGGTGCCGAGGATATGCCCGCCGAGGGTCGCAAGGTGGCCGTGGATGCGGTGTTCGACTCGGTTTCGGTTGGCACGACCTTTCAGGACGAACTGGCCAAACACGGTGTGATCTTCTGTTCGATCTCAGAGGCGATCAGGGAACACCCTGAACTGGTCAAAAAATACCTTGGCACAGTGGTCCCCGTCTCGGACAACTTTTACGCCACGCTGAACTCGGCCGTGTTCTCGGATGGCTCGTTTGTCTACATCCCGCCAGGTGTACGCTGCCCGATGGAGCTGAGCACCTATTTCCGCATCAACGCGGAAAATACGGGTCAGTTTGAACGCACGCTGATTATCGCGGACAAAGGTTCTTACGTTTCGTATCTGGAAGGCTGCACCGCACCGCAGCGCGATACAGCTCAGCTGCACGCCGCCGTTGTTGAGATCATCATCGAAGAAGATGCCGAGGTGAAATACTCGACCGTTCAAAACTGGTTCCCCGGGGATGAAAACGGCAAAGGCGGTATCTATAACTTCGTGACCAAGCGCGCCGATTGCCGGGGTGACCGGTCCAAGGTGATGTGGACCCAAGTGGAAACCGGATCCGCCGTGACCTGGAAGTACCCGTCCTGCATCCTGCGCGGTGATGAAAGCCAGGGTGAGTTTTACTCGATCGCCATTACCAACAACATGCAGCAAGCTGATACCGGCACCAAAATGGTGCATCTGGGCAAGAACACCAAGTCGCGCATCGTGTCCAAAGGGATCAGCGCGGGTAAAGCGCAGAACACCTATCGTGGTCTGGTTTCGATGCACCCGAAGGCGAAGGACAGCCGCAACTATACCCAGTGCGACAGCTTGCTGATCGGTGATAAATGCGGGGCTCACACGGTGCCGTATATCGAGGTTCGCAACAATTCATCGCGCGTGGAGCATGAGGCGACGACATCCAAAGTGGATGACGATCAACTGTTCTACTGCCGTCAGCGCGGCATGGACGAGGAAGAGGCCGTGGCCCTGGTCGTCAACGGGTTCTGCAAGGACGTCCTGCAGGCGTTGCCGATGGAGTTTGCCATGGAAGCGCAGCAGCTGGTGGCCATCAGCCTTGAAGGATCAGTGGGTTAACCCCGCATTTCTCTGAATTCAGAACATATCGGGGCCGGATGACCCCTTGCGGTACGCAAAAGGACAAAAAATGCTGGAAATCAAAAACCTGCACGTGAAACTTGAGGAAGAAGAAAAGCAAATCCTTAAAGGTGTCGACCTGACCGTCGAGGCCGGAAAGGTGCATGCGATCATGGGGCCGAACGGCTCGGGCAAGTCGACACTCAGCTATGTGCTGTCGGGCCGCGATGGGTACGAAGTGACCGAAGGCTCTGCCACGCTGGAAGGTGAGGACCTTTTGGAGATGGAGCCGGAAGAGCGCGCTGCGGCGGGTATCTTTTTGGCATTCCAGTACCCTGTGGAAATCCCGGGCGTTGGTAACATGACCTTCCTGCGCACGGCCGTGAACGCTCAGCGCAAGGCGCGCGGCGAAGACGAATTGTCAGCTGCTGATTTCCTGAAGGAAGTTCGGGCCAAGGCGAAATCGCTGAAAATCGACGCGGATATGCTGAAGCGCCCTGTGAACGTCGGCTTCTCGGGTGGTGAGAAGAAGCGTAACGAAATCCTGCAGATGGCGATGCTGGAACCCAAGATGTGCATTCTTGACGAAACGGATTCGGGTCTGGACGTCGATGCGATGAAACTGGTGGCCGAAGGCGTGAACGCGTTGCGTGATGAAGGCCGTGGTTTCCTGGTCATCACCCACTATCAGCGCCTGTTGGACCACATCAAACCCGATGTCGTGCACATAATGGCAGACGGTCGAATCGTTAAAACCGGCGGTCCCGAACTGGCATTGGAAGTTGAAAACAACGGTTATGCCGACATCCTGGCCGAGGTGAACTGATGGCTTTGCCCGAAGTAAAGCAAACCGCGACCGAGGCACGGCTGGCCACGCTGACCATGCCCGATGCCGGGTGCACCCGGGCCGCACGCGAAGACGCGCTGGCCCGTGTGTTGGAAATGGGACTGCCGGGTCGGCGCGACGAATATTGGAAGTACACGCGCCCCGACACGCTGATTTCGGCCGAACAGCCGCATGCCGCTTTATTCCACTCGGACGAGCCGCTGCTGTTTGGCAATCTCGACCGGTTGAAGATCGTGTTCATCGACGGTGTGTTCAGCGCCGAAGACTCGGATGATCTGGAACTGGAAGGTGTCAACATCGACCGGATCGAGGATATCTGCTGCAAGGATATCCACTGGGCGAAAGAGTTGTACGGCGTTCTGGAATCGCGCGGGCAATCCCCGGTTCAGCGGCCGTTGGCTGCTTTGAATACCGCATTTGCCGCAGATGGCGTTGCGATCCACGTCACCGGCAAGCCGTCCAAGCCGATCAGCCTGATCTATCGCCATGCATCCGAGACCTCGGACGCCATGCTGCACCACATCATCCGTGTTGAAAGCGGCGCTGAGGTTACGATTTTGGAAAACGGCCCGGCAGCGTCGCGGTTCAACAAATGCATCGAGATCGACATCGCCGATGGCGGTACGTTGCATCACGTGCGCGCGCAGGGCAGGGACCATGAACGTCGCGCCGCGACCCACATGTTCACGCGGCTAGGACAGAAATCTGTCTTTAAGTCCTTCACGCTGACAGTGAATGGAGTTTTGACACGTAACGAACAGGTGATCGAACTGACCGGCGACGACGCTATTGCTCATGTGGCAGGCGCCTGCGTAGGTGATGGTGATTTTCACCATGACGACACGGTTTTCGTTACCCATGACGCAGTGAACTGCGAAAGCCGTCAGGTCTTTAAGAAAGTTCTGCGCAACGGCGCGACCGGCGTGTTCCAGGGTAAGATCCTGGTCAAAGAAGGCGCACAGAAGACTGATGGATATCAGATCAGCCAGTCCTTGCTGCTGGATGATGACAGCCAGTTCCTCGCCAAGCCCGAACTTGAGATCTATGCCGATGATGTTGCGTGTTCACATGGCTCGACCTCGGGTGCGATTGATGAGACGGCGCTGTTCTACCTGCGTTCGCGTGGGGTTTCGGTTAAGGACGCCACCAATATGCTGACACTGGCATTTTTGGCCGAAGCCGTCGATGAAATCGAAGATGAGGCATTGGCAGAGGCCATCGTGAACCGCCTTGAAGGCTGGCTGTCGCGACACATCTGATGCCTTTGACCTCGGATATCGTGGCCACTTATCGGGGGCCGGGTCGTGTCGTGCGGCGGCTTCTTGACCTTGGCCCGCGCGAGGACCGGGCGTTGATGTTTGTCATGGCGTTCTGCGTCGTGGCATTCATCGCGCAATTGCCCAGCCTTGCGCGACGCGCGCATATCGAAGGGCTAGAACTGGATATGTTGATGGGCGGTGCCTTGATGGGCACCGTCATTATTCTGCCTCTGTTTTTCTACCTGCTGGCATTTGTCTCATACGGCGCGGCCCGGTTGGTCGGCGGTCAGGGGACGTCCTATGGCGCTAGATTGGCTCTGTTCTGGGCGCTATTGTCCTCAACACCTCTGGTTTTGTTGAATGGTTTGGTCGGTGGTTTCATAGGATCTGGCCCGGCCCTGACACTCGTCGGGATCGTCTGGTTCGCAGTTTTCCTGTGGTTCTGGCTGGCAGGTCTCAGTCAAGCGCAAAGGCGGCAAGAATGAATCCCACTGGCTTTGTCGATCTTGCGATCTTGACCCTGACACACCCCGCCCAAGCGGCCCGACGCCTTTTGGACATGCGGCCTGGGCGTGAATTCCTATGGCTGGCTTTCTTTTTGGCTGTGGTGCTGAATGGCCTTGTGCAACTGGGTATTGATCACTTGATTCCCGTCCCCAGTGGTGAATCCGTACCCCCACCTACGCCTGTGTTCCTGGGTCTGGTCCGATCTGCGGGCGCCATGTTGCTCAGCGTCGGGGCATTCCTGTTCGTGGGGCGGTTACTGGGTGGCCGTGCAACATTCGATGACATTCTGACGCTGACGATCTGGCTGCAATACCTTCAGATCGCTGCGATGGTGATCACGCTGGTCATCACCATCGTGCTGCCGTTTTTGATGCTTATGTTTTTGCTGGCCACGGCGATTATCAGCCTTTACGTCACGCTCCATTTTCTGAATGAAGCGCATCAGTTCGGTTCGCTTGCTAAATCCTTCGGGGTCATCGTGTTATCTGCCTTGATTGCAGTGCCCTTTGTCCTCGCATTAACGCCCGGCGGCCCCGTATAGGGAAAAAAAGACCATGTATGACGTGCAGAAAATCCGCTCAGACTTTCCAATCCTGTCTCGGGAAGTGAACGGCAAGCCGTTGACCTATCTGGACAATGGCGCATCGGCGCAGAAACCGCAGGTCGTGATTGATGCGGTGACACGGGCATATTCCGAAGAATACGCGAATGTTCACCGCGGCCTGCATTACCTGTCCAATCTGGCGACCGAAAAATACGAATCCGTTCGCGGAACCATCGCCCGTTTTCTGGGCGCGGCGGACGAGGATGAAATTGTCTTGAACTCAGGCACGACCGAAGGCATCAATCTGGTCGCCTATGGCTGGGCCATGCCGCGCATGCAGGCCGGGGATGAGATCGTGCTGAGCGTGATGGAACACCACGCCAATATCGTTCCCTGGCATTTCCTGCGCGAACGTCAGGGCGTCGTCCTGAAATGGGTCGACGTGGACGCTGACGGTGGCCTTGACCCGCAGGCCGTGATCGACGCGATCGGTCCCAAGACCAAGCTGGTTGCAGTGACCCAATGTTCGAACGTGTTGGGCACGGTGGTCGATGTCAAAGCGATCACAGAAGGCGCGCACGCAAAAGGCGTACCGGTGTTGGTCGATGGCAGCCAGGGTGCCGTGCACATGCCTGTCAATGTCGCTGATATCGGATGCGATTTCTATGCAATTACTGGCCACAAGCTTTATGGCCCTTCGGGGTCGGGTGCGATTTACATAAAATCCGAACGCATGGCCGAGATGCGCCCCTTTATCGGTGGCGGCGACATGATCAAAGAGGTCAGCAAGGACCAGGTGATCTACAACGACCCGCCAATGAAGTTTGAGGCCGGAACGCCCGGTATTGTCCAAACCATCGGTCTGGGTGTTGCGCTGGATTACATGATGGATCTGGGGATGGAAAATATCGCCGCTCATGAGGCCAGGTTGCGCGACTATGCTATGCAGAAACTGACCGGTCTGAATTGGTTGCAGGTTCAGGGCACACGCCCGGACAAGGCCGCGATCTTCAGCTTTACGATGGACGGGGCCGGGCACGCACATGATGTCTCGACCATTCTGGACAAGAAAGGCGTGGCTGTTCGTGCCGGGCACCACTGCGCTGGTCCGCTCATGGATTTCTACGGTGTCACGGCGACTTGCCGCGCAAGCTTTGGTCTGTACAACACCACGGACGAGGTCGACATACTGATCGACGCGCTGGAATTGGCACATGATTTGTTTGCGTGAAACCTGGCCGATCCGGAAAGATTTGCAGTTGCACCCGGATCGGAACAAGGTTAGCTAACGGCCAAGGCACCTGTAGCTCAGCTGGATAGAGCGCTGCCCTCCGAAGGCAGAGGCCAGAGGTTCGAATCCTCTCAGGTGCGCCATATCAATGAAGATAATAAAATAAATTCAATGAGTTAGATTGATATTGCGCTCTGTTAGGTGACACAATAGGTGACACATGACAGCAAGTTGGTTCAAAATCGGCCCAATCAGTATGAAGATAAAATACGTGGAGTGGCGTAGAGGTACGGCCTACTATCGCCGTCGAATTCCGTCCGACCTACAGAATAAATACAATGGAAAAGCCCATCTGTTTTCCTCACTCAAGACAGACAACCCTGCGTTGGCGGCAAAGCGGTCATTCGAGGAAACTAGGCGTATCGACAGGGAATGGAGCCTGTTGAGATCGAAGGAGCAATCAGACCTTCAGACTAGAGAGGAGGGAATGGCGGTACTTCGAAAGTATGGCCTGAAGCCGGGTCAAGCCGTCGAGTACGACAAATACGACATAGAGCCGGAAGAGTTTGTAGGCGAACTTCTCGCTCACTCTCACGACCCTTACGGATACAACCCTGGTATCGTGAAGGAACGACTACCAGCGGGCCTTAGGATGGCAGCTGAGTTATTTTACGCTGAAGGTGACGAACTGAACAAACTCACTTGCCCCAGCTTCTCCGAAGTTATCGAGAAACACCTGTACTTTCATCCAAGACGGTCATCAGATCCTCAGTTTGACCGAGCCACACAGAGGTTCATAAAGGTCAACGGAGACATGCCCATAGATCAATTTCGGCGGGAACACGGGAACGCGTACGTCAAGGACCTGCTTGAAAGCAGGGTGAAAAAATCGACGATAAAAAGGTATCTCGCTCAAGTGAGGCCAGTATTCAATACGGCTATCATCGAGCTTGAAGTGCCTATGAATAACCCTCTGGAAAAATTGCAAATACCGGAATCCGAAAGGGATACTGAACCGACAAAGAACCCATTTACAGTTGAACAGGTCATGGCCATTCAGAAACGGTGCATGAAGGTTAACGATGAGCGTAGGTGGTTGATTGCAGCCCTAAGCGATACTGGTGCGAGACTGTCTGAGATTGCAGGATTATTTCGGAGTGATGTCCATTTAGATGCACCGATACCGTATGTCTGCATCGCGGCAAATAGCGTTAGAGAAGTCAAAAACGACGGGTCCGCTAGGAAAATTCCCTTGGTTGGTGCAGCTCTATGGGGCGTGAAACAAGCGATGGCTGCTTCAGAAGAGGATTATCTTTTCCCCATGATCACTAGGCATGGTGACTACGACAAAAATGCAACCTCAGCCGCGTTGAACAAATGGCTAACTGAACAGGGGCTTAGAGGTGAAAAGCAAAGTATGCATAGCCTAAGGCATTCGATGAAAGACAGGCTAAGAAATACAGGCTGTCCAAAGGATATTCATGACAGGATCGGGGGTTGGAAGACTTACGGTGTGGGGGAATCCTACGGTTTAGGACATGAGCTCTCGGTTCTTCATAATCATCTACTGCATATGATCGAATGCGAGTCAGAAGGCGCTCTACGTCTGACGTAATTTGGTGAAGTGAAGAGAAATGAAAGACGACAGGAACATTACGCTTAAAGTCAGGCCAGACTTTGAACCTGAAGAACTCAGGGCAGCGAAAATGGCCCCCTTGGTTATGCTGCCTTTTTCTGAAGAGGCTCATAAGGCTGTTGATGCGATACTGGATCAGACCGTTTCATTTCAAAGAGGGCAGGGAAGTAGAAAAAGAGGGCTTAAAGCGGAAGTAGCCCTATCATTAAAAGCCACGATTGCCGCACTTATTGGCGACTTACTTGAAGCAGCTCTTAACAAAGAGTCGAATGGTTACTGCTGGAGATTGGGGGATAGAACCAAATTCAAAGGCACTTTGGCTACCAGCAGGCACTACGAAACCCTAAAGGAAGAGTGGCCTTTAATGGGGCTGATGGATGTCGCTGATGGCTTCAGGGGAAGTGATGATTGGGACGGGGAGATATATCACCCGAACACTCCGAATAAGAGATGGGCTACAAGACTTAGGGCGACACCCCTTTTGCTGACAAAGCTTGAGGAATTTGGAATCAGCCCAGCTACGTTGTCTCTGCATTTCAGGACAGAATTCAAAAAGTCCCAACCAATCAGTCTCAGAGCAACAAAGACTAGTGGTCAGGCTAAGGGCAGACTCATTTCTTACCAAAGAACACCAACGACTGATGCACTCGAAGCTGATGTTCGGGAAATCAATGGATTCTTGGCTGAATGGCAGTACAGCTTTGGTGCACCTCCTGTGCTGTATCGCTTGTTCAACAATGGCGATACTGAGGACTATCAATGGGATATGGGGGGTAGATTTTACGGTTCTGAGTCCACCTACATCAATTGGAAGTCTGAAGACCGTAAAGGTATCCAGATTGGCGGTGAAGCTACAGCCGAAATCGACATAAAGGCCTGTCAACTAACCATGCTTCATGGCTTCTTTGGTGCCGAGTATGAAGTTGGCGTCGACCTCTACGAGATAGAGGGAATTGATCGAGCCGAAGTCAAACAGGCAGTAAACACAATTGTCGGCAATGGAAGGGTAAGCAGAAGAAGCAATCCGGTCCAAACTAAGCTTCTAGAGTACTACCCCTTCTTGAATGATCTAGAAGCTCATGGATTTAACTCTCTGAAACTTCAGGCAATTGACTCAAACATAATGAATCAAACTCTCCTTATGCTGAAACGTGAACACAATGTGCCAGCACTTCCAATCCATGATTGTCTCATTGTTCGCGCAAAGGACATAGATGCTGCAAAAGAAGTGTTCACCGAAGCTTTTGTTGAGCATGCTGGAGTTAAGCCTACCTTAGAGGTGGAACTTTGATGAAGAAGAAATCTCAGTAGATACTGAGACAATTACCTTATCTGCTTCAATTACTTACTACTCATGTGTGTAAGATTTGGGTTTACCATACGATGTGTATTAGATTGCTTGTAGTCTACTTCTAAAATGCCAACAGTAGATACCATAATGTCCTACCTTGCGGGTTACTATGAACGCTAAGGGCGTCGTCGAATGGCTCCGAGTGTTTGTCAAGTTTGAGTAGCTTTAAGAGTCAGTAATTCATCAATACAATCAACGTGATGCTTGGCTTCATTGGATCAATCCAAAGGAGCAGTACGGGGCCGTTTGCTTCTTTCTGGCAGGGGAAGGCCAAGAGGTCGCAATGGACCGCCCAACGGGGCTCTGCGGGGCTCTCTCGGGGCTTCTGGTCAGTGGATACTGCGTCTAATTTAACTTGATATCAATTGGTTGGTAGTTGCCTTTGAAGCTTGGTTTCAACCCCCGACTTTTAAGGCGTCAATAAGAGCTCTTGAGATTTCAACAGACAACTTCCCAGTCCTTTGTGTACTTGTCGGATTGCTGCTCGACCGAAATAGGATTGTGCGGCCATTACTGTTCGCACAAAGGGGCATTAGCAGCAGGGTTCATCAAGGTCTGCTTTGCGAATGACAAACCAGCCGTTCGCCGCACGATGCCCGAACTGGCAGGAAGGGCCACCAAGCAGACCTTCGCTGCAAGCACGAAAAACCTGCCACATGCACGAAGTGACCTGCCGGGACGGCGTAAACCAGTCCTTCGCTGGGGCGAGCACCAAGGTCCGTTGACCGGGATAAGGCTGTTTTAGATGGCTCGCCCGTACTTTGGCGGGCAACCGATTGTAATTCGAGTCATTGTCCTTGTTTTTCTCAAACTTAGCCAACATAGACATCTCTATTGACTTGGAATAATCCCGATATTCATATTGGGGTCTATGGGGCGACCCAAAACAAGTTGAACGAGGCTCGTCTATGGGTATCGAGAACTGCGCGCACTCGCACAGAACTGATGTGCTGCGCACGTTTGACACCGGTGTAGCACCCAGCCTTACTAAAGGAGTTCGTAGTGGATCCGATAGCTATAGATGGCCGACAAACTATAATTATAGCTATTCTTGCTTTGTATTTTGGAAAATTTGCAAACGCGAAAATTAGGTTCCTGCGAAAGCTTAACATACCCGACCCAATTGTTGGGGGCCTCTCGGTTTCGATCTTGTTTAGTGTGATCCATTTCGCTCTAGGTATTGAGTTCAGGTTTGATATGGATTTGCGAGATGAGCTTCTCATTGTGTTTTTCGCGGCGCTTGGCTTGTCCACAACATTCGAAACCATGCGCAAGGGTGGAAAACTATTCGCCATCTTTGCAGTTGCGGCGGTGGCGTTCATGATCCTTCAAAATGTGGTCGGTGGACTCGTCGCATATGCTGCGGGCCTGGACCCACTTATCGGTTTGCTTGGTGGGTCGATTTCGATGGCTGGAGGGCCGGGGACAGCAGCGGCATGGGCATCAGTTTTCGAGAGCGACTATGGTGTTGCCTCGGCCAGCGAGGTCGGCATCGCTTTTGCCACCGTTGGTATGGTGCTTGGCGGGGTTTTGGGCGGGCCAGTTGCCGCCCGTTTGGTAGCGCACCACAAATTGACACCTGAGACAGATGCAATTTTGAGTATTGGCGTCGCGCATTCTGAAACTGAGGTGGAAATATCTTACGACAGTATGCTTCGCACCATTCTTACGGTGGCTCTTACAATCGGTATCGGTACAGGAATTCACTATCTGTTAGATCAGATCAACTTCAATCTTCCGACCTTTGCCGCGTGTCTTATTGGTGGAATACTGGTCATTAATTTGGGGCCACTTGTGTTTCGTAAATTGAAGTTCCCAAAACCAAACCAATCAAGAAGTCTGGCCCTGATTTCCGAGCTCTCTATCGGCCTTGCTTTGGTAATGTCTTTGATGACAATGCAATTGTGGACTTTGGCCGCAGTCGGACCTGCAATCTTTACGATTCTGGCGGTTCAGACATTGCTGGCCGTCGCTTTTGCGGGGATTATCCTGTTCCGGCTAATGGGATCTGATTATGAAAGTGCGGTGATGGCGTCCGGGTTTGTAGGCGTGTTTCTTGGCGTCACATCAACGGGGTTGGCCAATATTTCGGCCGCTGAAAAATCCTATGGTGCCGCACCTCGTGCACTACTGATAATCCCGTTGATAGGTGCCTTTGTTGTAGAATTGACAAACCCGATCATAACGCAAGTTTTCCTTCAATTATTTAGCTGAGTGAGACCCTGATACTGAGAGATCGTTAACGAACTGAAATGTCGGGTTGGATTCAATCCGGACTTTCGACGCAAAGGCCATTAAGGTCGGCTATGGGCCGCCAGCCATGCCGCGTTTGCAAACGCGTGAAATCAGAACAATGGCGGCTTAGGGCTCATACTACCAATTCGGGCTTGTCGCAGAGAAGGGCAGATGCGAGCCTATCGCTGACCGCTAAGTAAACTCCAGGTCTCTGTTTTTGTGAGTGTTCTGGTTTTCGTGTCGGCAGTTCGATAAGTAGCGACAAGTTAAGACAAGAGTAGACAAAACATGGTGCCAACCAGATGACCGAACGCGCTCAACCGTTATTGGCGACGCTGATTGATGCCGACAACGTACCAGCCAAATTTGCGGAAGCAATTCTCAAGGAGGTCGCTTCAATAGGCGAACCCGCGCTTAGACGAGTTTATGGCGATTGGACCAGTAGTCGGCTGAAAGGTTGGTCCGAGGTAATCCTATCGCTGGGTCTTGTTGCACACCAGCAGACCGCCAATACGTCGGGTAAGAACGCATCCGATATTGGTCTTGTGATAGATGCGATGGACATCCTACATGGAGGTCGGTTCGACGGGTTTGTCTTGGTTTCTTCCGACAGTGATTTCACCAGTTTAGCCAATCGTCTCAGAGAGGATGGCTTAATGGTGATTGGCATCGGAGAGAAAAAAACTCCGGAGCCACTTCGGAACGTGTGCAACCGGTTCATTTTTATTGAAAACCTTGTAGCAGACGAAGGCGAAGCCAAGAAACTGGCTTCTGCAAAGGAGCAGCCCCAAAAAGCTGCAAAGTTACTCTTGGATGCTATGGCTCGTATCCAACAAGATGACGAGTGGTTTCATCTTGGGCAACTTGGCCAGTCAGTAGTCGCTGCACGTCCAGATTTTGATGCTCGGACCTACGGAAAGGGAAAACTGAGCGATCTTGTAGCTGCGATCAAAGGCTTCGAAACGAAGAGACAGGGCAACAGCCTCTTCGTTCGTTACGTCCAGCCAAGGGCAAAGTCCTGAGAATATTCACTTACCTTCAACCTGACTGACCGTTTTGTCCCGCTCACCTGTCTTTGCTCACAGGCGACCCCAATGACCGGTTTGCGCGGTTCGCACCTTGCCGCAAATGCAAAGGACAGAAGCTTAATCGACGGCGGCTTTGGGGCTCTGACCGCCAGTTGGTGCGAGCCGCAGAGGACGGCGGGACAGAGCCCAAAGTCGACACTTTTCATGAGGCTCGAACCGACTCTTCTTGGAGAAACAACGCGTTTGCACTACCCTCGGTGTTGCCCAGGAGAGGAGCATAACGTTGGACCGAAAATTGGCAACGATCATGGTTGGCGATTATGTCGGCTCGACTAGCGCAATGGAACGAAACGAGGAAAGCGCCCTCTCCCAAGTTCTGAGCGGACTAGACCTCGTTACACGTTGTGTGAGCAAGCATCACGGAAGAGTTTTCAATACAGCTGGCGATGCCTTGCTTGCTGAATTTGAAAGCCCCGTCAATGGCCTCAAAGCCGCGATAGAAGCTCGTTCAGAGCTTGCAACAGCACCAGGTCTTACACCGCAGTCTATGCGCTTTGGCTTGCATTTGGCAGATGTCGTTCGGGTAGGGGAAGATTTGCGAGGTGATGGTGTCAACATCGCCGCTCGATTGCAGCAATTGGCCGAACCCGGTGAAATCGACGTATCGGAAGCCTTATTCGACCATGTCCGTAGAGTGTCGCCCTGTGCATTTGAAGACCGGGGGGAACATCGGCTCAAAGGGCTGGACGAAGCCATGCGCATCATGCGCGTCGGTGCCTCTTCGGATCGCCATGTTTTCCAACTTGCTCCGACCGTTGAAGCACCAAAATCCGCCATCAAGCCGAATTCAATCGCCGTTTTGCCATTCCTGACGAGAACTGGAGCAGACGAGGATCAAGATTTTCTCGCCGAAGGATTAACGGAGGAATTGATCCACGATCTGAGCCTCATCCGTTCACTTTTTGTGAGTTCTCGAACAGCTTCCGTGGCGTTGCAAACAGATGATCCCAAACTAATCGGGGATACGCTTGGTGTGCGGTACGTATTGGCTGGAAAGGTTCGTAAGATGGGCTCACGTGTGAGTCTGAGCGTGACCCTAACTAGAACCAGCGACGGAGGGCTTGTCTGGTCAGATCGCATTCAGCGGCCTTTCGACGAAGTAATCGACGCGATGGAGGAGATAGTTGCGCGCGTGGCGGCCACGGTATCAGGCCGGATTGATCACGAAGCGATTAGCGCGGTCCGTATGAAACGGCCCGAGAATATGACCGCTTATGAATATTATCTGCGGGGTCTGGAACAACACCGTATGGGCACTGTGGCAGACTCGTTCTACCGCGAAGCACGAGAATGGTTTCGAAAGTCGCAGGAAGCCGATCCCAACTTTGCGCGCCCCATTGCAATGGACGTGTGTTCCTGGAGCGGTATGGCAGATTTCGATCTGGCATCTGCAGAAGAAAAACTCAACCGCGCGATGCAACTGGATTCTTCGGATCCCGAACTGCACCGCATTCTGGGTACTTTACAGATTAAGCTGAACAATGACTATGACGCCAGTCGTCGCCACCACGAGCGAGCGATGCAACTTGCTCCGAACGATGCCTACATTCTTGGGCGCTGCGCCGCTTTCTACACTTTCGATGGGCAGCCAGAGCGGGCCCTGGAGTTACTGGAGCACGCGGCGACACTTGACCCGTTTTTGCCGGTTTGGATTGTCGAGGAGCAGGTGGCGGCACTATACGCATTGGGGCGCTTCACAGAATCCAACGAAGAGGCCAGGAGCCTCAATTTCCAGACTCGTCGATCCCGGCTCTACAGAGCAGCAAGCCGAGTAGCTCGAGGCGACGTTGAGCGCGCACGTGAAATCGTGGCCGAAGCGTTGGCCGACGACCCCACTCTCAGTCTGGAATATGTGAAGTCACAGGAATTGCTACGCGACACAGAAAAGTTAAACGCCCTTTTTAACAATTTGCGCAAAGCAGGGTTGCCTGACCACCCTATCGCCAGTGCGAATTCGTAAAGATTTTGCACTGCAGAGGTGACACTGAGCAATTGTTTTTGTCCAACAGCGCTGAAAGGACCGCTTTGTCCGCAGGGCCGCCGTTCGTTCCTCATTGTGAACTTTCGAATGTCTGTTGTGAGCCCAAACTTTTACGTGGTTACGGCTTCGCAAAACCACTGTCCAAATGCGTGTCCGACTGCGATCAGAAGCAAACTGCTTGTTGGTTCGAGGCGTTTCACTATGTTTGGTGGCCGGAGGGCTCCGGTGCGTTCGCGAATTACAACTCTAATGGTCGTCGATATGGTCGGTTACTCATCTATGATGAACGCCAATCAGGATGCCGCAATCGAAGCAGTACGAGAGCTCAAGCGCGACCAATTGGAGCCAGTGCTCGCCGACTTCGGTGGCGAGGTCCTAAAACGCATGGGTGACGGCTGGATCGTTGCCTTTGCCTCAATCGGTGCAGCTTTGGACAGCGCCATTCAGGTGCAAAGCAATCTTTATGACCACCCGACCATAAAGCTAAGGATCGGTTGCCATCTGGGAGAAATAGTCGAAGACGATGATGATTTTTACGGCACTGGTGTGAACATCACTCAACGCATTCAAACTGAAGCACCGCCCGGTGGCGTGATGGTGTCGGAAGACTTTTACCGTCAGCTGTCAACCGAACAATCAGCAGTGCTTAGCGACGCTGGCACATTCAGCCTGAAAAATATCTCGCAGCCGGTCCGGCTATATCAATGGCGACTTGCGCCCGGTTCAACAGGCAAGTCGGGTGATGTACCATCAATTGCATTCCAGTCCTTTGATTACGCGCCGGTTGATCCAGAGACCAAAGCGCTCGCTGGTGACCTCCGTGATCAACTTATCGTAAGAGTATCGCGAAGAAAGGGCGTTTCCGTTTTCGATGCATCTGCCAAGTCTGTAGAAGCCGCGACCTATGATTTGCGCGGGCGCGTTCGGATCGCTGGGAGGCGCGGAAGGTTCACCATTACGTTGGTCTCACGTGCCAACGCGAGGCCTGTATGGTCACAGACATACGAAGCTCAGACTGAAGATGTATTCGATTTCTGCGACACTGTCCTGGAGCAGGCAGAGGGGGATTTACGTCTCCAAACCAATGCGTTCGATGGGGATAGACTTGCTGGGCTCCCAGTTGACGACTTGAGTGTATCTGAGCTCCGTGCACGTGCCGCCAATGAATTTTACAAGGTTACGATAGAAAGCTGGGAAGAGGCACTTTCACTTATAGAACGTGCCATCTCGCTCAATCCGCTGGACGGGATGTCGCTTTGCATGCGCGTGGAAGCACAACTCATGCTCCACGGTGCACGCTACAAGATTATGTCTGCCGAAATTAAGAAAAGATGTGAGGAAGTCCTAAACACCGCGGTGATGCAAGAGCCCAAGAGCGACTATGTCATTTGGGTCCGAGCGAATTTCCGGCTTGCAGTGCAAGACGATATTTCAGGAGCGCTCGCTGATCTTAAACGAGGACGGCAACTTAATCCCGCGTATTTGGAAAACCATGAACTTGAAGGTCAGATTTTGCTTCGTAGGTCTGAATTTGCGGGCGCTGATGCTGCATTTTCGCGTCTCGTAGAGCGTGGCGAGCAGGATCCACTGCAACCATATCGGCTGTTCATGCGTGGCATTGCAAGGTATTGTGGCGGAAATTTCGAAGGCAGTGTTGAGGATGCCTCTGCCGCCTATGACATGCGCCCAAATGAAGCTGGCCACCTAAAACTCCGCGCGATGGCGCTGACTGAGATGCAACTTCATGAACAAGCCCAGGCATGCTTGCAAGCGGCCCGGCAGCTATCACAAGCCCCAATGATGACGACAAAACCACCGGTCTTGCCACCTGACATGCGCTGGATGTTAGACAGGCTAAAACCTGTCTTCTGAAGTCAATTGGCCATGTTATTGATGCAAATCTTGTGTGCGGACATCGTCCGCTTTGTCCGCGTCACCGCCATCTGCGTACCACTCAGAGAATGTCCGGTTTAAGTAGTTCTCGACCTGCCGCATGAGCGAAAGACCGAGGTGTGATCAAGGTCCGGTAAGGGCTCAGAGCGGTCATCCGACAACTTCTGTCAGCCATCAAATGTCCGGTGCTCGAGTCTTTCAGATTCTGCACCACCAAGGAACCGTTTTTTCAGAGGTGATAATAAGAACAATAAACCCCCTCCTTTTTGAAGTCGGTTACTAAAACCCCCCACCCCTTTGTTTCCAGACAAAAATGCTGCCAATAGGCCAAGGTCCAGTGTCCATCCAGTGAGGGTGGCGGAAATGGTGGCAATGAAGTTGGTTTCTGCTTTTGGCAGGGAATTGACACAACGTCTTAGAACCTAATGGGAACCACCAAAATGATCATTGGATACGCAAGAACATCTACACTGGAACAACAAGCCGGACTTGAAGCCCAGCAGAAGACGCTCTTGGAGGTTGGGTGCGAGAAAATCTACTCCGAACAAGTCTCCTCTGTTGCACGTAGAGAGACGCTCAGTGAAGCTCTCAGCTTCTGCAGAGAAGGGGACGTCCTCATAGTCACCAAGTGTCCGTCGTCAGGGATTTTGGGACAGATGGCCGCCTGATCTAAGAGAGGGTCTGGCTCAACTGGTTGTTGTGATTA
>NZ_JBXWOX010000012.1:0-133158 GCF_059611125.1 Ruegeria sp. CDSB029 | reverse complement strand
CCTTAACGGCTTCGATGAACCAGAAATCCTCCGTTGCTCAAACCCCAAATCTGTCCGGTAGGCGCTGACGTCAGACAGTCAGGGCGAAGCTTGATTTCTATCGAAGGCGAACTTTCGGATTCGATTGCGAGTTATATCGGCCAGGATTACGGCGTCGTGTATCGCGACATCGACTCTTCGCTTGTCAAAGCAAAGATTGACCCAAGCGTCGACAGCTATGCGTGTGTCGCCCGTGCGCATCGCTACCGGCTTGCCATGAATGAAACAACTTATCCCGCTGCAAGGGAATGTCTTGAGCGAGCTGTTTCCAGAGACGCGCGATACGCCGAAGCTTGGGCTATGCTCGCATACCTTCGCTTGGACGCCGCGCGGTACGGTTATGATGCGAATTTGGCGCCAGGGACAGGGATCGACTCGGCTTACGAGGCTGCTGCGAGAGCAATTTCTATCGACCTCTCAAGCGTTGAGGGTTACAAGGCGCTGGCACATATCGAGCAGATCCGGGGCAACTTAGACACCTCGATTTCTTACGCCCGTGAGGCAGTAAGGCTGAATCCCAATGCGCCGGACGCAGTCGGCCACCTAGCAACCCGATTGGGATACCTCGGCTACCTTGATGAGGCAGTTCCCCTCATGGAACAGGCCATCGAGCGCTCTGTTGAGCCGCTCCCATTTTACTACCATATTCTGGCTATCGGACACATGATGAACGAGGAGTGGGAGCAGATGTTCGATGCCGCTAGCAAATCAGTGGTCAACGGTTCCAGCGTGGGACACGGCCTTTTGGCAGTTGCGTATGGAGGGATGGGAAATCGCGAGGCAGCGGGTGTCCATTTGGAGCGCATGGCCGCAGGCTGGCCTATGCTGGCCAGCGACCCCGCCAAAGCGCTAAAGGCGCAACATATCGATCCGGGGATAAGCGCGGTATTTATTGAAGGTTTAGAGAGAGCTGGTTGGGCGCCCGTCGCCCAATAGCACAAGGCTGAGAATTCAATCAATGGATTACCCAATGGGCTTCTGTTGCCAAAAAATAGTGCAGACCGACTGCCTCCCATCGCAATACTATGCGAGCTGTTATGGCATTACACTGACCTGTTAAAAACTTGGGACCAGTGAAAATTCTCAGAATATTCAAAGGGTCTGCTTCGTATGGACTACAGTGAACTCACGACGAAGAGCCTCTAGTTGGAGGAGCAAGGGTGCCGACTAAGTTCGATGGAAGATTGCTCTCTTGGAGTACGGCGTTGGCAATATGTACAACAGCCGTACTCGTCATACTGCTTGGCGGTCAGGTCGTTGCGTTTGGTGGTATCGCGGCAGTCGGGGGTTATTCAGCTGGTTTTTTAGGGTCTGTCTTTTCTAGTCTTGTTTCTAACGCCAGAACGTTTGCGATGGTGCTGGTGAGCATACTGTTATGCACACTCTTCCCGCTTCAGTGGATCGCCTTTCTGTGTGGTTTTGTCTTGATTAGTTGGGCTGCTTTTGAAGGGTACAAGAACGGTGGTTTTGCGACAGTTCCTGCATTGAACGGATTGCTCTTGTACTTACTGATCCCACCCGACGAGCGTATTGCCGTTCATGTTTTGGTTTTTCTGGCCGCGGCAACAGTCGGTAGTTTGCTCAGCGCTTGGCTTAACTTGGCGGGTTCAGCAATACGATCTCCCATGACTTTCAAGGAAGCAATTTCTGTTTGGCTATTCTTAATTGTCGGCATGAGTCTAACGTCATTTCTCGCTCACGTAATCGGAAACCAAAAATCCTATTGGCTTTCGTTGTTGTTCGTATTCCGCGTCTTGGCTCCACTTCAAAAAGTGCCTGATGCTGCATTGCGGTTTGGTGTTGGCGTGGCGCTTGGGTCTTTGGCAGCCCTATGTTTGGAGTTCAGCGGCTTGTCTCATCAAGGCTTATTGATCCTTGGGTTTGCTTCCGCTGTCATAGGCGTGCACAGAATAGGTGGTAACACGTTATGGACCGCGATGTTCTTTACTATTGCCACACTGTTGGTGACGGCCCCAACGCTTGAGTTTGCGGTCTTCCGAATAGAAGCGGCAGCAATGGTAGTCTTCGTAGTCGGAGGGCTATCATTCCTGATCAGTTGGTGTTGGGAACTGATCGAAAGTCGTTCCGAAAACTAAAACCGCAAATCTTCCCCCTTTTTTGATACCCCCAACGTCTTCTTCGGAGAATGACCGCATGGCGGATGCGGGCAAATGGCCAAGAAGTCTTGTAGGTGCTCAAAGCTCTCCAGCGCGCCATATTCCAATCAGTTTTTTGATCTTAACCCTTGCTTTACTTCCGAGCCAGCGAAGCTTAGGCCCAGAATACTGAGAACATAGACTTCTGTTGCGACCTGTACGCAATACTTTGCAAAGTCAGCTTTCTGCGCATCGCAGACCTTCGCGAGAATCCCAGGTTCCTTAGGGAGGCCCTTTGCGGGATTGAGCAATGCAAAGGGCCATTACCGCAACGACTAAGCCATATACTAATTGAATTCGTCGCTAATGCAGACAAACGCACAGCGCAAAACTATGGGCGAACTACGCAAACTTATGGGGTGTGCGAAGTGCTATGCGCAAACCTACAAAATCCTAGAAATCCAGGTTCTCCACGCTCAGAGCATTTTGTTGGATAAACTCGCGGCGTGGTTCCACTACGTCTCCCATCAGCTTGGTGAACAGATCATCCGCTTCGACCATGTCGTCCACCCGCACCTGCAAAAGCGTACGTGCGTCCGGGTCCAGCGTCGTTTCCCAGAGCTGATCCGGGTTCATCTCACCCAGACCTTTGTAGCGCTGCAGCGACAGGCCCTTTTCACCTTCTTCCAGAATGGCGCGCAGCAGATCAAGCGGGCCGTGAATTGCCTGTGACCGGTCGCGACGGACCAGCGTTGCCGGGGTGTTGTAGATCTCTTGCAGACTTTGCGTGAAGCTGCCGGTCTTGCGCGCCTCACCCGAACGCAGCATCGGGCCGTCCAAGGTACGCACCTCTTCCACGCCGCGCAAAATACGAGCAAGACGAATTCCGTGATCCTGAGTGATCCGGCCCTGCCAGCCGCGTTCGTATTCCAGCGCAATCAGGTCCAGACGGGCGGCGACTTTGTCTGCCACGCCCTGCAAGTCCGCATCAACCGCGCCTGGCACAAAAGCACCTGCAACAGCGGCTTGTTCCAGGATGTGGCGTGGATAATGGGTTGGGAAGGCGTCCAAGACGCGCTTCAACTGACGCGCTTCGTCGACAATGCGCGTCAGATCCTGACCTAGAATCTCTTCGCCAGAACCGAGCTTCAGCACGGCCCCTTCGACACCTTGATTGACCAGGTATTCATCCATCGCCGCCTGATCCTTCAGGTACACTTCGGATTTTCCGCGCGCCACTTTGTAAAGCGGCGGTTGGGCGATGTAGAGATAACCGCCCTCAATCAGCTCAGGCATCTGCCGGTAGAAGAACGTCAACAGCAATGTCCGGATATGCGCGCCGTCGACGTCCGCATCGGTCATAATGACGATTTTATGATAGCGCAGTTTTTCGATATTGAACTCGTCTCGCCCGATCCCGGTGCCCAACGCCATGACGAGGTTGCCGATTTCCTGAGATGATAACATCCGGTCAAACCGTGCACGTTCGACGTTCAGGATTTTACCTTTGAGAGGCAAGATCGCCTGAGTTTGCCGATCGCGGCCCGTTTGCGCTGATCCGCCCGCGGAATCACCCTCAACCAGGAAGACTTCGGTTTTGGTCGGGTCCTTTTCCGAACAATCCTTGAGCTTGCCAGCCAGAAAATTCACATCCATCGCCGTTTTGCGGCGGGTCAGCTCGCGCGCCTTGCGGGCGGCTTCACGGGCCAGAGCAGCCTCGATAATTTTGCCAACGATAATCTTGGCCACGTTCGGATTTTCTTCGAACCATTCAGCCAGCTTTTCGTTCATCAGACCTTCGACTGCAGGGCGCACTTCGGATGACACCAGCTTGTCCTTGGTCTGCGACGAGAATTTAGGGTCGGGGACTTTGACCGACAGCACACAGGTCAGACCCTCGCGCGCATCGTCGCCGGTAAAGCTGACCTTTTCCTTTTTCGCGATCCCGCTGGTCTGGGCGTAATTGTTGATCGTCCGGGTCAACGCACCGCGGAAACCGGCAATATGGGTTCCGCCATCGCGTTGTGGGATGTTGTTGGTGAAGGGCAGGACTGTCTCGTGATAGCTGTCATTCCACCACATGGCGATTTCGACACCGATATCGTCGCGCTCACCCTTTATGTAGATCGGTTCGGGCATCGCGGAGGTCTTGGAGCGATCCAGGTACTTGACGAATTCCTTGACGCCGCCTTCGTAAAACAATTCGGTCTCCAACCGTTCTGCCGGGCGTTCATCAATCAGAATGATCCGCACGCCCGAGTTCAGGAAGGCCAGTTCGCGCAGACGCTTTTCCAGCGTCTCGAATGAATATTCCAGGTTTGAGAATGTATCCAACGACGCCAGAAATCGCACTTCGGTTCCGGTCCGATCACCGCATTCAGCGACAACTTTCAGATGCTCGACCGTCTCACCACCTTCGAACCGCGCAACGTGCTCCTTACCATTGCGCCAGACTCGCAATTCCAGCCAGTTGGACAGTGCGTTCACCACCGAAACGCCCACGCCGTGCAGACCGCCGGACACCTTGTAGGAATTGCTGTCGAACTTACCGCCGGCATGCAGCTGGGTCATGATCACTTCGGCTGCGGACACACCTTCTTCGGGGTGAATATCGACGGGAATTCCGCGGCCGTTATCGCTGACAGAGACACTGGAGTCGGCGTGAATTTTGACGGTTACATGGTCGGCGTGACCGGCCAAAGCTTCGTCAATTCCATTGTCCACGACCTCGTACACCATATGGTGCAGGCCCGAGCCATCGTCCGTATCCCCGATATACATGCCGGGGCGCTTTCGAACTGCCTCTAACCCTTTGAGAACTTTGATGGAATCTGCACCGTATTCCTGGGGTGCCTGTGCGTCTTCGGACATGCCGTCAGTACCTATATTATTTTGGTAACTTATACGTTTTCTGGGGGGGATTGTCACGCGCTACCCCAACATTTTGTGTCGGTCTTGCATGATTTAGTTTCTTTCGGCAGCTGACTGCCGAATCCCTACAAACGGTCGATATCGGCCGCTAAATCCGCAGCGATTTCATGGGCGTCGACATCACTTCGCTCGGCCGACAAACGCAGCCCCAAAAGGTCGGATTGATAACGCGTCGCCAGTCGGTTCGGATCGTGGTTTGGGGCAATATCCCCAGCCTCTTGCGCCTGACGGAACAGATCTGCAAAGCAAGCCTTCATCTCGGACATAAGAACACCCGCCCGACCCGCCAGCTCGTGATCCTTGGCCTGCAATTCGGCGTAGGTCTTGGCCAACATACAGGCCTTCGCGGGCGCTCCGCTTGCCTCGATAACCAAACGCGGCTGCGCCTTTAAAGCCTCGAGCGGACCTACCCGGTCAGCCAAGGCCCTCAACCGCGCGACACCCTCTTGCGCGTAGCGGTCCAACGCCAGCCCGTACAGCGCGTCCTTTGACCCAAATGCCGCGTAAAAACTGCCGGGCTTCAACTTCAACTCGCGCTCAAGGTCTTTCAGGGATGTGCCAGCCCAACCCTGACGCCAGAAGACATCTCTGGCCCGGGCAATCAGGTCATCACGGTCATATTCGGGTTTGCGAGGCATCACCTTCACCAATTCTTGAACGATTGCTCAAATATATACTTGAGTGATCACTCAAGAAAGACTATTTCTGCCTGAACGCGCCAGAAAAGGAGTTCCGACATGGCCAATTTCCCGTCACATGATCTCGAATCCGCCCCCGAAGGGTCCAAACCGCTGCTGGAAAAATCGCAAGCCGCTTTTGGCCGCCTGCCCGGCCTGCACAAAGTCATGGCCGAAAGCCCCCAGCATCTGGAAGGCTATCAGGTGCTGCATGGCCTGTTCATGCAGACCGATTTCGACAATGATGAGAAAACCGTCGTCTGGCAGACCATCAATGTGGAAAACGAATGCCACTATTGCGTGCCCGCTCATACCGGCATCGCCAAGATGATGAAGGTTTCGGACGAAATCACCGAAGCCCTGCGCAATGAAACCCCGCTACCTTCGGCCAAGCTTGAAGCACTGCGCACCTTCACCCTGCAAATGATGGAAACCCGCGGCAACCCGACCGAAGCACAGCTGCAGGCGTTCTTTGATGCGGGCTACTCGCACCGCGCAGTTTTGGATGTGGTTCTTGGTCTGGCGCAAAAAACCATGTCGAACTACGTGAACCACATGGCAAAAACCCCGGTCGATGAAGTCATGCGCGGCTTCCTGTGGGAACGTAAGGTTGGCGAGCCGGCCTAAGCGGACACGACCGAGCCCTCAAAGCCATCACTCACGATCAATGATTGGGCTCGGTCGCCCAGTTCCGCAAACAGCTCAGGCCCGGTGCCCGTCATCCAGGCCTGAGCGCCCAGCGCGCAAATCTCATCATACAGCGCCGCGCGCCGATCCGCGTCCAGATGCGCCGCCACCTCGTCCAACAACACGATCGGGGGTGCGCCGATCATACTCGCCAAGGCCCGTGCGTTCGACAGGATCAATGAGACCAACAAAGCCTTCTGCTCACCGGTCGAACAATCCTTGGCCGGAACGCCCTTGGCAGCGAACACCCCGTACACGTCCGACCGATGCGGCCCCACCAGTGTACGTCCAGCCGCCAGATCCCGGAACCGGCTTTCACTAAGTGCTTCGCGCAGATCCGCTTCCGTTTCCGGCATCGCACCTTCGGTCTGTACCAGCTCCAAGTCCGCCGATGGAAACGCGGTTTCCGCCTGATCCTGCGCCGCGCGCAGATGATCCAGCGCCAAAAGCCGCGCCGCGTGGATGCGGTGACCAGTCTCCGCCATCTGCCCTTCAAGTGCGGCATACCAATGCGAATCCCGCACCTGCTCTTTCAGCAGGCGATTCCGTTCGCGCATGGATTTTTCGTAAGTTAAAGACGCCTCAGCATGGGCTGGGTCGAAACTCAGCGCGATCCGGTCCAGAAAACGCCGACGTCCTTCGGCCCCCTCGATCCAAATCCGGTCCATTGACGGGATCAACCAGACAATCCGCGCCAGCTTGCCCAGATCAATCTGGTTGGACGCCTTGCCATCAATGCGAACCTGCCGCGCGACACCGCCCTCGGACCAGGTTTCTATCTCGTATTGTCGCCCCTGCGCCTGCAGCACCCCGGTTAGTTTCCAACCCAGCGCCTCGGGGCGTCGGGTCATCTCGGCCGCGCTGGCCCGCCGCATTCCGCGACCGGGGGAAAACAGGGACGCCGCTTCCAGGATGTTGGTCTTGCCCGCGCCGTTCGGCCCGTGAATCGCAACAGGCCGACCATCCAAAGATAGTCGCGCCAGCTTGTGGGACCGAAAATGCGAGACGGTAAGCTCGGTCAGGGCCAAACCCATGACCCCTCCCTTCATCTTTTCAAAAATACTCCCGCCGGAGGCATCGCACGTCCGTGCGATCAGACGCGCATCGGCATGACGACGTACACGGCGCTCTGGTCACCGCCCTCGCGCATCAGGGTCGGGTCGGCGGCTGAATTGAACAGGAAAACGGCGTTCTCACGATCCACCTGCGAAGCGATTTCCAGCAGGTATTTTGCGTTGAACCCGATCTCCAGGCGCTCATCACCATAAGCGACTGCCAGTTCTTCCTCGGCCGCGCCGCTGTCTGGCGCGTTGACCGACAGCACCAGCTTATCGGTATCCAGCTGCAGCTTTACGGCACGAGACCGTTCGGACGAAACTGTCGCAACCCGGTCCACAGCCTGTGCGAACTCGGCCGCGTCAACTTCCAGCTGGCGTGTATTGCCCTGCGGAATAACGCGTGTGTAATCCGGGAACGTGCCGTCGATCACTTTTGAGGTCAGCGTGATATCCGGGGTTGCAAATCGCACCTTCGTTTCGCTGACCGACACAGCGATATCCATCTCATCGTCGTCCAGAAGCTTGCGCAGTTCGCCCACGGTTTTGCGCGGTACGATCACACCGGGCATGTCTGCAGCGCCATCGGGCAGATCCGCATCGATGCGCGCCAGTCGGTGGCCATCGGTGGCCACACAGCGCAGCACCTTGCCGCCATCGGATCCGTCGGCCACATGCATATAAACGCCGTTCAGATAGTAACGCGTCTCTTCGGTCGAGATGGCAAATTTCGACTTATCGAACAACCGGCGCAGCAAGGCTGCCGAGGCCGTAAAGTTCGACTGGTATTCCGAGGACGCCATCACCGGGAAATCTTCCTTCGGCAGCGTCGCCAATGAGAAATTCGACCGGCCTGCTTCAACCGTCAGACGACCTGCGGCGCTGTCGGCGGTCAGTGTCACCAACGCGCCATCCGGAAGCTTGCGCACGATCTCATGCAAAGTCGTTGCGGCGACCGTTGTAGCCCCGGCTTTTTCGACCTGCGCAGGCGCCTTGTCGACAACTTCGATATCCAGATCGGTCGCCCGGAACATCGCCTGATCGCCTTCGGCTTCGATCAAAACGTTGGCAAGTATGGGAATGGTGTTGCGGCGTTCGACAACAGATTGGGCCTGGGAAACGGCCTTGAGAAGGGTGCCGCGTTCGATGCTGATCTTCATACCCTTAATTCCTCTGACTTGCGTGCCGAAATAGGCGGGACTGGCACGTTAGCGGTTCCGCCCTGAGGCACAAGGATTTTTTATGGATTTCTCGGTCGGATTGCCCAAAGCGTCAAGGGCCGCGTGGCCCAGCAGGCACAGTTCATTTCCATCCGTGGAAAATAGCGCACAAGAAAACGCCCCGGGCGTGAGGGTCCGGGGCGTTTCTAACGTGATATGGGTAGGAGCTCAGGCTTCCAGCGCGCGCCGCAGCATTTCCACATCTTCGGCAATCTGGCCGTCTGTGGTTTTCAGCTCTTCGATGCGTTTTACGCCGTGCATGACAGTCGTGTGGTCACGTCCTCCGAACCGGCGGCCGATTTCCGGCAGCGACCGGCTGGTCAGTCGCTTGCACAGATACATCGCAACCTGACGCGGGCGGGCATAAGACCGCAGGCGTTTAGGCCCAATGATGTCGGACAGGCGGATGTTGTAATAGTCTGACACTTTACGCTGAATCTCTTCGACAGTGATCTTGCGCTCGGATGCGCGCAGCACATCGGCCAGGCAGTCCTGCGTCAGCTCCATGTCGATCTCGCGCCCCACCAACGAGGCAAAAGCGAACAGACGGGTCAGAGCGCCTTCCAGCACGCGAACATTGGTTGAGATCCGGTGCGCCAGGAACTCCAGGACGCCATCGGCAATTGTCAGGTCGGGATATGTGCTGCTGTATTGCTGCACCTTGTTTTGCAGGATGCCCAGTCGCAGCTCATAGTCGGTTGGGTGCAAATCGACCACCAGACCACATTGCAGACGCGATTTCACCCGATCCTCAAGGTCTTTGATCTCACCCGGGGCGCGGTCGGCCGAGATAATGATCTGCTTGTTCTGGTCTACCAGCGCATTGAATGTGTGAAAAAACTCTTCCTGTGTCGAATCTTTGCCGGCGATAAACTGCACATCGTCCACCATCAACACGTCAACCGACCGGAACAGATGTTTGAAGTCCATCATCCGGCGTTCGCGCAAGGCCTGCACAAAGCGGTACATGAACTGTTCCGCCGACAAATAGAGCACGTTCAACTCGGGGTGCTTTGTTTTCAGCTCCCATGCAATAGCGTGCATCAGGTGCGTCTTACCCAGACCAACGCCACCGTAAAGAACCAGCGGGTTGAAGGTCACAGGACCACCTTCAGACACACGACGCGCCGCGGCATGGGCCAGTTCGTTGGGTTTGCCAACGACAAAACTGTCGAAGGTAAAGCGGGAATCCAGCGGCGCGGCCTGCAAGGACTCAAATGCCCCATTCGCGGCTTCCATCTGCGGCGCAACAGGTGCATCCCGCACAACTGTCGGCTCGGATTCGGCCTCTGCCTTAGGGCGCGCCGGTGAGTTGGCAGCGACGCGAAAGGTCAGTCGTTGAACCGTTTCCCCTGCGGTGTTCATCTCATACAATATGAGATCCGCAAAGTTCTGACTGACATAGTTGCCCATGAAATTTGTCGGCACGGAAAACACCGCTACACCGTCCTGCAGCTCTTGGAATTCAAGAGGTTCGATCCAGGTCGTGTAGTTGTTTTTTCCGATGGCCTTGAGCAACTTGTTACGTAGTAGTCCCCATTTCTCTTGTGTCATTAAGCGCCTCACGCATCCCATTCTTTATTGGCCTGTCGGCCTTATTGCTATTTTCCGGTTGCCCGGATTAAGCTTTCACACGCAAAAGGGTAACCAACGCCAAACCGCAGAAGTTTGGCGGGTGTGTTTTGGAAAGTCCGCACATCCCTATATTCCGGCGCTCCATACCCGGAACGCCCTGAAAACAGGGTTGCGCAACGCAATCTCATATTCGACAGGGCTTGGTTCCCTGGTGACCCAAGGACCGCAGCAGATTAGCAAACCAGTTGCCAACATTCGTTCCTGACCGTCCTGATGCCCGTCAGTTTGGTCGTTGGAACAGCCTGTCCCCCCAAGCGAGTGAATCGCTGTAACAGTGGTAGCAAGAGGCCAAGGCATCCGGCAACGAAACTCTGATATTGACTCGTATCTTTCGCCGAAAGAATCTCTCGGGTTTGTGAAGGCGCGGCTTTCCGGCAACAGCAAAAAAAAAGCGCCGCAGGACGCGGCGCATTTTCTATCATTTCACCTTGTTTGGTTGACCCAAGGTCAACCCAGATCTTAGCCCAGCGCTTTTACACGAGCCGACAGACGCGACATTTTACGCGACGCGGTGTTCTTGTGGAAAACGCCTTTTGTGACGCCGCGCATCAGTTCAGGCTGAGCTGCGCGCAGTGCTGCGGTTGCAGCGTCCTTGTCACCGGATGCGATCGCTTCTTCTACCTTACGCAGGAAGGTGCGGATGCGCGAACGACGTGCTTTGTTGATTGCGAAACGGCTCTCGTTCTGACGAGCGCGTTTTTTTGCTTGGGGCGAATTAGCCATGTGTGTCTCTGACCTTTGGTTCGGTACGTTGTCTAGGGTTGCGCGCCACGGAATATCCGCACCGGATCAGAAATCACGAGTGTGAGTCGGGCCAAGCGGGCCGCACGCGCATGTATAGCGGCGGTTACTACCCAAGTTGGCCGGGTTTGCCAAGCCGATTCTTTTGAAGCGGATAGCTGGTATGAAAAAGGCGGGCAAAGGCCCGCCGGTTTCGATTTGATCAGGGCACCGATTACTTGTCGCGGAATTGCGCGGCGCGTTTTTCCAGGAACGCGGCCATGCCTTCCTTCTGATCCTCGGTCGCGAACATCGAATGGAACACACGGCGTTCGAACAGCATGCCTTCGCTCAGCGGCAGCTCATAGCTGCGGTTTACCGATTCCTTGGCTGCCATTGCGGTCAACTGCGATTTTTCGGCGATCTTCTGGGCTGCGCCCATCGCCTCATCCATCAGTTTCTTGGCGGGAACAACACGACTGACAAGACCAGCGCGTTCGGCTTCTTCTGCGTCCATGAAACGGCCGGTCAGGTTCATGTCCATGGATTTGGACTTGCCGACAAACCGCGTCAGGCGCTGGCTGCCCCCAAGCCCGGCAATGACGCCAAGATTGATCTCGGGCTGGCCGAATTTGGCAGTGTCCGCTGCGATGATGAAATCGCACAGCATCGCCAGTTCGCACCCTCCGCCCAACGCATATCCGGCAACGGCTGCAATGATTGGCTTACGGATCGCGCACACGCGGTCGTTCAGAGCACCAAACAGGTTCGAGCTGTAGACATCGACAAAGCTCATCTCGGACATCTCCTTGATGTCCGCGCCTGCCGCGAACGCCTTGTCCGACCCGGTGATGACGATGCAGCGCACTTTGTCGTTGCTATCCGCATCTTCCAATGCGGTGCACAATTCTTGCGCCAGCTGTGAGTTCAGCGCATTCAGCGCATCGGGCCTGTCGAGCTTGATAAGGGCGACGTGGTCTTCGATTTCGACGATGATCGTCTCAAAAGCCATGAGATGAGAGTTTCCGGTTGTTCCGTTCAGGTACGATTCCTTACCACGCGAATTCGCTGGATCAAGCTATCTTTGGCATTGCGTACAATAGAAGGATGAGCGACCGGACTGGGTGATTCTCTTGATCGGGGTACCACAACCTTCGGTCCGGCAGGGTTCGCCCTCGCGCCCATAGACGTCAAAGCTGTGCTGAAAATATCCAAGTTCTCCATCGGCTTGGCGGAAATCGCGCAGGGAAGATCCACCTGCTTCGATGGCGTCCTGCAATACCTTCCGGATGATTGGAACAAGTGCAGCGACTCGGGTCGCAGAAATTTGACCGGCTTTGCGACGTGGCGACACACGACCGCGATAAAGCGCCTCGCAAACATAGATATTACCCAGTCCGGCAACGATTCCCTGATCCAAAAGTGCAGATTTGATCGGAGTGTTCTTTCCCCGAAACGCATCGATCAGATGTTGTTCGTGAAAATCATTACCCAAAGGTTCCGGCCCGAG
The DNA here is from genome assembly GCF_059611125.1 of Ruegeria sp. CDSB029. Lineage (NCBI taxonomy): Bacteria > Pseudomonadati > Pseudomonadota > Alphaproteobacteria > Rhodobacterales > Roseobacteraceae > Ruegeria > Ruegeria sp. CDSB029. The sequence goes on along the minus strand of NZ_JBXWOX010000012.1, from coordinate 120,588 downwards.
GACAGACAGCAGCTTGTGATCGTCCGCAGTTGCTGTCTGCAACAGGTCCATCGCACCAAACCGGCGCGGATCGTTGAACGTGACACGTGCGCCATTGGCCATGTGAAAGACCACATGGTCATGTTTTTGGATCACCGGATGTTCATGCGCGAATTGCCCCCGCGGATAGCCAGATACGGTCATCCGGCCTGACATGCCCAAATGAATCAGCAGGGTTTCACCGCTGCTGAGATCGGCAAGAATGTATTTCGACCGTCGACGCAATCGCTGAACCGTCTGCCCCGTCAACCGCTCGGCCATCCGCTCAGGGAAAGGCCAGCGCAGATCAGGACGATTCACATCTGCCCGGTCGATCGCCACGCCTTCCATCGCTGGGCTCAGGCCGCGTCTTACTGTCTCGACCTCAGGCAATTCCGGCATTACACGGCTCCTATTCCAAAGGGCCGCATTGTGCCCCGGTTCCAGAGCCCTATAACAGAGGCGAAATTCGAAAAACGGCAAGGCAAATGTCCGACAACAGCGACAAGACCACTCATTTTGGGTTCGAAACCGTGCGTGAGGCTGAAAAGGCCGGGCGTGTGCAGGGCGTGTTCAACTCGGTCGCCTCGAAATATGACGTGATGAACGATGTCATGTCGATGGGCATTCACCGGGTCTGGAAAGACGCGATGATGGACTGGCTTGCTCCGCGCCCAGGCCAGCGCCTGCTCGACGTGGCGGGCGGCACCGGTGACATCTCGTTTCGATTCCTGAAACGCGCAGGCTATGGCCATGCCACCGTTCTGGATCTAACCGAACCCATGCTGGTCGAAGGCCGCCAACGTGCCGAGGCCGACCAGATGGCAGACAGCCTGAATTGGGTGGTTGGTGATGCCATGGCTCTGCCCTTCGACGACAACACATTTGACGTCTACACGATTTCTTTCGGCATCCGGAACGTGACCCGCCCCCAAGAGGCCCTGAACGAGGCGTTTCGCGTTCTCAAACCCGGCGGCCGCCTGATGGTGTTGGAGTTCAGCCAATTGCCCAATGACGGGCTGCAAAAGCTCTATGACCTTTACAGTTTCAACGTCATCCCGCGCATGGGCAAGCTGATCGCCAATGATTACGACAGCTATCAATATCTGGTCGAATCGATCCGCAATTTCCCGGATCAGGAAACGTTTCTGGGCATGGTCCGCGCGGCCGGATTTGAAAATGCCAAGTACCGCAACCTGAGCATGGGCATCGCCGCGCTGCATTCCGGCTGGAAAATCTGATGCGCGGACCACACAACATCATTCGCCTGATCCGCACAGGCGCCACTCTTGAGCGCACAGGCGCCATGAACGTTGTGCTGGACGCGTTCGAGGCTCCGCGCGCAATCCGGTTTCTGGCGCATGCTTTGGGAAAACCGTTCCAATGGTTGGGTTACAAAGGCGATCCTGACATGCCCCCCGCCACAAGGGCGCTGACGGCGCTTGGACCGGCATACATCAAGTTTGGTCAGGTACTGTCGACCCGTCCCGATGTGGTCGGGGATGAGTTGGCCGAACAATTGCGCGTGCTGCAGGACAAGCTGCCCCCGTTCTCTAAAGCCGAAGCCATGGCTGAGGTTGAAAAGGAACTGGGCCAGCCGGTTTCCGAAGTGTTCAGCGAGTTCAGTGAACCCATCGCCGCGGCCTCGATTGCTCAGGTCCACAAGGCCAAGCTGGTTAGCACCGGTGAAGACGTCGCCGTCAAAGTTCTGCGCCCAAACATCGAACGCGCCTTCCGCAAGGATGTAGACGCATTTTATTTCGCCGCACGCATCGTGCAGCTATTCGCCCCCGGTGCACGCCGCCTGCGTCCGATGGAGGTGATCGAACATTTCGACGGCGTGGTCCGCGGTGAGCTCGACCTGCGGCTGGAAAGCGCAGCCGCGTCGGAATATGCGGCCAACACCAAGAACGACACAGGCTTCTGGCTGCCCCCGGTCGTCTGGTCCCTGTCTGCCCGCCGGGTGATGACGCTCAGCTGGGCCGACGGCGTTCCGCTGGGCGACAACATCGCGCTGGATGCTGCGGGGCACGACCGCGGCGATCTGGCGGAACGTGTGCTGCGCCTGTTCCTGTTGCACGCGCTGCGTGACGGTTTTTTCCACGCTGACATGCATCAGGGCAACCTGAAGGTCGCGGCAAATGGGGACATCATTGCCTACGACTATGGCATCATGGGTCATATCGACGAATATACCCGCCGGGTTTATGCCGAGATTCTCTTTGGCTTTATTCGCCGCGACTACAAGCGCGTGGCCGAAGTGCATTTCGAAGCTGGCTATGTCCCTGCCGACAGGGACGTCGACGAGTTTGCCCGCGCCCTGCGCGCGGTCGGAGAGCCTATCTTTGGCATGGATGCCACTCATATTTCGATGGGACGCCTACTGAATTACCTGTTCGAGGTGACAGAACGGTTCGGCATGGAAACCCGCACGGAACTGATCCTGCTGCAACGGACAATGGTGGTCGTCGAAGGCGTGGCGCGGTCACTGGACTCGCGCATCAACATCTGGGAAGTCGCGCGCCCGGTTGTCGAAGATTACATCAAGCAATCCATCGGTCCCCGCGCAGCACTACGGGATTTTGGCAAAACCGCCATGGTGCTGGCCCGCTTTGGCCCGCGCCTGCCCGCTTTGGTGGAAAATGCGCTGATCGCGCAGACGCAAAAGGACGACACTCAAAACAAAGGCCTATCGGCGGCCATTCTTCCAGCAACCATCGGCGCCGCTGCTGGCGCCGCAATTGTCCTGATCCTGACAGCCTTCACCTAAGGCATATCCGTCAGCTTCATCTGGCCAAAATATCCTCGGGGCGAATCGCGCAAGCGCGATGGGGGGCAGACAGCCCCCCCCTCTGCCCGATCCGGATCAGATCCGCTCGAAGGCAATGGCGATACCCTGTCCGCCACCAATGCACATCGTGACCAGGCCCTTCGATCCGCCGATGCGTTCCAGCTCGTACAACGCCTTAAGGGTGATGATCGCGCCTGTAGCGCCCACCGGGTGCCCCAAAGCAATCGCCCCCCCGTTCGGATTCACCTTGGCTGCATCCAGCCCCAGTTCTTTGTTTACGGCCAAGGCTTGCGACGCGAAGGCCTCGTTGCTTTCGATCACATCGAAATCCTCGATCGACAGGCCCGTACGCGCCAACAGGTTCTGTACAGCCGGAACCGGTCCGATCCCCATAACCTCGGGACGGACACCAGCGTGACCGTATCCCAGAATGCGCGCCTTGGGTTTCAGACCCGCTTTCTCAGCTGCTTCAGCCGTAGCCAGAACCATCGCGGCGGCACCGTCGTTGATGCCGGACGCGTTTCCAGCCGTCACCCGACCGTCCTTCTTGAACGCCGGGCGCAGTCCTGCCAGCGCCTCGGCCGAGGTCTGCTTGGGGTGTTCGTCGACCGTGAAATCGACCATGTCGCGTTTGACTTTGACCTGAACCGGCGCGATTTGGCTTTCAAAATAGCCAGCCCCAATCGCAGTCGCAGCCCGCGCCTGGCTGGCTAGGGCAAATTCGTCCATTTGCTCACGCGTGATCTGATGTTCATCCGCCACGTTCTCGGCTGTCACACCCATATGACCGGTGCCAAAGGGACAATTCAGGGCACCCAGCATCATATCGAGCGATTTAACATCCCCCATTTTCGCACCCCAGCGCGCCTGAGGAACGATGTAGGGGCTGCGCGACATGCTTTCGGCACCTCCAGCCACGGCAAATTCTGCATCACCCAACATCAGAGACTGCACAGCGGACACAATCGCCTGCGCTCCCGACCCGCACAGGCGGTTCACATTCATCGCAGGTGTTTCGTTCGGAATGCCCGCTTGTTTTGCAGCGGCGCGCGACAAGTACATATCGCGTGGCTCGGTGTTGATCACGTGGCCAAAAACAACGCTGCCGATCTGGGTCGGTTCGACCCCTGAACGTTCCATCGCCGCTTCCGTCACCACGGTCGCAAGATCAATCGGCGCGGTTGATGCCAGCGCCCCGCCAAACGTACCAATCGCGGTGCGGGCACCATCAAGAATCACGATGTCTTTCATGTCTCTACTCCTCCGGAATTTGACGGCACTATGCATCTGCGGCATCAGGCTGTCCCATGGAACGTACCGTCACAAGCAGAATTGACATATGACGGACAAACGCGCATGAGATTCCGTCATGACGGAAAATCCAGACGATATCCTGACACGCCTGCCCGCTCGCCTGAAAGAGGCACGTCGGGCCAAGGGTCTGTCGCTTGAAGCCGTGGCAAATCTTAGCGGCGTATCCAGATCGATGGTCAGTCAGATCGAGCGGGGCGAAAGCAGCCCGACGATCTCGACCCTGTGGAACCTGACACGCGCCTTGCAGGTGGATTTCGCGGGTCTTCTGGAAGAAGCGAACAGCGCTGACCAGATCGAGGTTCTCAGGAAATCCGAAGTTCCCAGCATCGACAACATGGGCCAGAATTGCCGGATTCGTATTCTGTCACCACCCGAGGAAGCAGGTGGTCACGAAGTCTACGACATTCAGTTCGACAAAGACGGCGCACTGAACAGCCAGCCCCACGCCCGTGGAGCACGCGAGCAGTTGACCGTGCTGGAAGGCGCGGTTCGTGTGACTTCGGGATCTGCCATCAGCGACCTGAAACAGGGTGATACGGCGCGTTATTCGGCGGACATCGCGCATTCGATCGTCGCCAATGGGCCTGCGCGGGTTTTCCTGATCGTCAAAAACGCCTAATTCCAGCGAAATTCCGTCTTCGCGGATTTTTTTCTCGTATATTGTAATTCCCCCATTTGGGAATTATGTCCGTTATGTTAGATATGCGACTCAGACAAACGGAGACCGCCATGGCTGATGCATTCCTGTCCCACATCACGGACACCCTCGCGCAGATCGAATCTGAGGGTCTGTATAAACGCGAACGAATGATCACCTCGCCTCAGGGTGGTGAGATTACGGTGGGCGACAAACAAGTCATCAACTTGTGCGCCAACAACTATCTGGGTCTGGCCGATCACCCCGCTCTGATCGATGCCGCCAAAGGCGCTATGGAACCCAAGGGATTCGGCATGGCCTCGGTCCGGTTCATCTGCGGCACGCAAGACATCCACCGTGAGTTGGAACAGAAGCTGGCCAAATTCCTGAACAAGGATGATTCGATTCTGTTCGCCGCCTGTTTCGATGCCAATGGCGGACTGTTTGAGCCTTTATTAGGGCCTGAAGACGCCATCATCTCGGACAGTTTGAACCACGCCTCGATCATCGACGGCGTGCGCTTGTGCAAGGCCAAGCGCTATCGCTATCTCAACAATGACATGAACGATCTTGAGGCTTGGCTGAAGCAGGCGCGCGAGGATGGCGCGCGACATATCATGATCGCCACCGATGGCGTGTTCTCAATGGATGGCTATCTGGCCAACCTGCCAAAAATCCGAGAGCTAGCCGATAAATACGACGCCATGGTCATGGTGGATGACTGCCACGCCACAGGCTTTGTGGGGCCGAACGGCGCGGGCACACCGGATCACTTCGGCGTCGATGTGGACATTCTGACGGGAACCTTGGGCAAGGCACTTGGTGGGGCAATTGGCGGCTACATCGCCGGGCCGCAGCCAGTGATCGACCTGCTGCGGCAGCGGGCGCGGCCCTATCTGTTCTCAAACTCGCTGCCACCCTCTATCGTCGCCGCCGGATTGGAAGCAATCCGCTTGGTCGAAGAGGGCGACATGCTGCGCGCGCAACTGTTCGGCAACGCGAAGTACTGGCGCGCGGGGTTGGAAAAGCTGGGCTTCGACCTGCTGCCCGGTGAACACCCGATCATCCCGGTCATGCTGGGCGAGGCGCAACTGGCGCAAGATATGGCGTCGCGCCTGTTCGACGAAGGCGTCTATGTCTCTGGCTTTTTCTTCCCTGTGGTCCCACGTGGTCAGGCACGGATTAGAACACAGATGAATGCGGCTCTAACAAAGGACGAATTGGACCGTGCGCTGTCCGCCTTTGGCAAGGTCGGCAAAGAATTGGGAGTGATCTGATGCGCCCCAACACAATGAAAGCTTTGGAGAAATCCAAACCTGAGGAAGGTCTGTGGATGGTGCAGGCCCCGGTGCCCGAAATCGACGCGGACGAGGTTCTGATCCGCATCAACAAGACCGGCATTTGCGGGACAGATATCCATATCTGGAACTGGGATGACTGGGCTGCGGCCACAGTGCCAATCCCGATGATCACGGGCCATGAATTCGCGGGCGAGATTGTTGAGATAGGGCGTAATGTAACCGGACTTGAGATTGGCCAGCGCTGTTCTGGCGAAGGGCATCTGATCACCACCGACAGTCGCCAAAGCCGAGCGGGCAAGTTCCATCTGGATCCTGGTACACGGGGCATCGGTGTAAACGAACAGGGGGCTTTTGCCCAATACCTGAAACTTCCTGCCTTCAACGTGGTGCCCTTGCCTGAAGACGTACCTGACGAGATCGGAGCCATCCTCGACCCGCTGGGCAACGCGGTTCACACGGCGCTCAGCTTCGACCTGTTGGGCGAAGACGTTCTGATCACAGGCGCAGGCCCAATCGGCATCATGGCAGCCGCTGTCGCCCGGCATGCAGGCGCGCGGCATGTGGTGATCACCGATATCAACCCGGATCGCCTAAAGCTGGCCGAACACGTCGTGCCCACCGTGCGGTCCGTGGATGTCAGCAAGGAAGACCTGCAAGACGTCATAACCGAGCTTGGTATGCAGCAGGGGTTTGACGTTGGGCTAGAGATGTCCGGTTCGCAAGCCGCGCTGGACCAGATGGTCGAGGCACTGGTGATGGGCGGCAAAATCGCCTTACTGGGCATTCCCCCCGGAAAATCCCCGGTGGATTGGAGCCGTATCGTCTTCAAGGCCATCACCATCAAAGGTGTTTATGGGCGTGAAATGTTCGAAACATGGTACAAGATGATCGCCATGTTGCAGAACGGTCTGGACGTCAGCCGGGTCATCACACACCAGATGAAGGTCGACGATTTCGCCGCAGGTTTTGACGCGATGAAATCCGGCCAATCCGGCAAAGTGGTTCTGGACTGGACTTAACGCTCTGGAATTGCGCGAGATCAGTCCCTAAACAGGGGTGAAATCATGCGTTTGGAGGAGCAAATGGGCGACAAGGACCGGTATCTGGAACGCGGGATCGAGGACACTCTGGTCACCGATTTCGCGGAAACCCATCGCAAGAGCTATGGCGACTTCCTGCAGCTCAAGACCTTGTTGAATCTGCAAAAAACGTTTCAGGACCCTGCGCAGCCGGATGAAATGCTGTTCATCGTCATCCATCAGGTCAGCGAGCTGTGGCTGAAACTGATGCATCACCAACTGGTCGAGGTGCGCCGGTTCCTGCAACAGGATGAATTCGGCCCCGCGATGAAGAACCTCGACCGGGTCAAGGCGATTCAGCGCCAGCTGATCTCGGCTTGGGAGACGTTGCTGACCATGACGCCGGCCGACTACATGACCTTCCGCGAGGCATTGGGCAGTTCGTCGGGCTTCCAAAGCTACGGCTATCGTCAGATCGAATTTATTCTGGGCAACAAAGATGCCTCGACCCTGAAAGTGCACGAACATGACGCCGAGGTCATGAGCTTACTGAATGCCGCGCTGACAAAACCGTCCTTGTATGACGAGGTGCTGCATATGTTGTCCCGTCAGGGTTTCGATGTGCCCGATGATTTACTGAACCGGGACTATGCGCAGCCTTATTCCGGCGACAACCGCGTGGTGAAGATATGGGGGCAGGTTTTCCGCGATACGGACCAGTATTGGGACCTATACGCGCTAGCCGAAAAGCTGATGGACGTCGAATCCCTGTTCCAACGCTGGCGTTTTGACCATGTCACGGCTGTGGAACGTGTCATCGGCAACCAACCCGGCACGGGTGGATCCAGCGGCGTGTCCTTTCTGCGCAAGGCCCTGGATTTACGCTTCTTCCACGACCTCTACGATGTGCGCACCGAATTGATGTATGCGGGGCAGGAGTAGGCGATGCTGTATCGAGGGTTCCCTAAGGATGAGCTGGAGCGTGAATACTCCCCCAGTTCGATGATCGGTGGCGATCTAACACCTTATCTAGACAGCTATACCGCACTCAGCGCGCAGCACCGGGCGAGGATGGACGTGAAGGAAAACGTCGCCTATGGCGATTCGCCGGCGCAAGTGCTGGATTTCTTTCCCGCGAAAGGAGTTGGCGCGCCTCTGCACGTCTTTGTTCACGGTGGATATTGGCAAGCGCTCAGCCAGCGCGAATCGGCGATGATGGCCCCCGCACTGATTGAGGCCGAGCAATCCTTTGCCACGTTGAACTACACGCTGGCCCCGGATGCGCGGCTGGATCAGATGGTCAACGAATGCCGCGATGCCCTGCTTTGGCTGGCAGAGAACGCGTTCAATTTGGGCTTTGATCCGTCGCGGATCACGCTATCGGGACACAGTGCTGGCGCGCATCTGGTGGCCATGGTCATGGCGACCTCAGCGGATGCGTTGGCCCGCGCGGGATTGCGCGTGCGCGATGTAATCCTGATCAGCGGCGTCTATGATCTGGAACCGATCAGCCTGACCTCGGTGAACGACCCGCTGCAGTTGACCCCGGTCGAGGTGCACGATCTGTCCCCGATCCTGCACCTGCCACCCCCCGGTCCACGCTATCACGTGACGGTGGCAGAACGGGACACGCCGGAATTCATCCGCCAAAGTCGCGATTATGCGGAAGCCCTGCGCAAAGGCGGGCATTCGGTCAGCTTCGATTTGCTAAAGGGCATGCAGCACTTCGATATCATCATGCACCGAGGGACGTTTTTGCCGGCAAATCGGTAGTCAAAGGCATTGAAAATCAACTGATTTGGTATTTTCCCCGGAAATTAACACGAGCATTACAAACCTTACCTTTGTGGCCAAGGTTCGAACGCCCGGTTCGAGCCCAAAGTGCTCAATCCCGAGCTTAGTTCCAATGTCGGGTTTAGTTATCTCTGCTTGCCAAAACTCACACCGATAGCTTTGGTTCGAAGGTCGTTAGAAAGTCCTGCTAGCCAAACTGGGAAAGTGACCCCCGTGACCCGGAAATGGGCCAAAGTTTCGCCCGAATGCTGACACAAGCTGTCAACGATGTGGTTCTGGGCCGAAACTCTATGATTCTGAAACGCTTCTTTCGCTACCTCCTTTCCGCGGTAGTCGCGTTTATCGCCGTGGCAATTCTCATCGCGGTGGTTTGGATTGGCTATTTTGCGTATTTGGTGTTTACCGCTCCGACGCACAGTGAGAGGGTCGAGGCTGAGCGGGCAGAGAAAATCCGCAGGAAAGCCGAGGAATGGACGAATTTCTGCGCGCAGTACGACTGCGATGACATACCAGAAGGATATGTCGTAAAGAACATCGGGCAGGAGACCCTAAACCTAATCCACTATGCCCAGCCGGTTACCGGAGACACCTGTCGGTTAACGACTGATAGCTATGATGAAACCGAATACTTAGACGGCAAGGTGCTCCGTGGGGCGGCTTTGAACCATCGCGCGAACCCCTATTTTGTTAAGTGTGCAGATCGCACCATGCCCTTTACCAGATGGGAAGATTACATTGTTTTCTACAGAGGGCAGTTTGGGTCTGAAGAACCTAATCGTAATAACGTCTTTCGTGAGGTTTTGGGCCCGGCGTGGTTTTGGGAGGGTGACCCCAAACCCACCTATGCCTCGCTGCGCGCGTTCTTGCGTCCCGCTTCGCAAGACTTCGATATTATTGGCCACAGCTCACTTGAGAACCAGCGCCGTGTTTACTTGTCAAAATCCCGTATGTTTCAGGGTCGATATGTCGTGCTGTTCTGTAATGACAGGTGCGACATGCAAACCGTCAGCTTTGCGGAGGATGAAGGCTTGAATACGCTCCATTTCAAACAGCTGATTCAATTCTCTTTGCGTGGTTGGGATTGCAGCGCCTTCACCAATGGCGCGTTCACCGAACTATGGAAGTGTGGCCCCCCGATGGAGGATCACCTCGACTCCATGGCGAACTACATTCGCTTTCTAGATCAGGCTGTAGACGCTGCGCGCCGCCGACCGCTCCCGAAGTTGCAATAGGGTGTTTGCATTTCGATCCACTGGATAGGATCGTTTGAACAACCCTAAAATGTGTTACCTTCAAGAGCGGTCGTTCATTTTCTTCGAGCGATCGACAGCATGGTCCGCACAGCCGACCTTGAAGTCAGACTCATCTCATAATTAGGGCAGGATTGTAAAACGAACCGCACTGACTGGATTCAGAAAATCTCATACGTAAAATCGAAGGTTCGCAAACATTCACAAAAACAAAACAGCGGCCCGAGTGAGCCGCTGTTTTCTGTTTTACTGTACTACCGGATCAATCCAGCGTCCGGGTGACCTCTTCGCGTTCGAAGATCTCGATCACGTCGCCTGCACGGATATCGTCGTAGTTCTCGAACGCCATACCGCATTCCTGACCCGACTGGACCTCGGCCACTTCGTCCTTGAAGCGCTTGAGGGTCTTCAGCGTGCCTTCGTGGATCACCACGTTGTCGCGCAACAGGCGGACGCCTGCGGAACGACGCGCCACGCCTTCGGTGACCAGACAGCCAGCAACCTTGCCGACGCCTGTAACCTTGAAGACTTCGCGGATCTCGGCGTAACCGATGAACTTTTCGCGAATCTCGGCGCTCAGCAGGCCGGATGCGGCGGCTTTCACGTCGTCCACAAGGTCATAGATTACCGAGTAGTAGCGGATTTCCACGCCCTTCTGGTTCGCGGTGTTCCGCGCCGACGCATTGGCACGCACGTTGAAGCCCAGGATCGGCGCACCGGATGCTTCGGCAAGGCCGACATCGGTTTCGGTAATCGCACCTACGCCCGAGTGCAGCACGCGCACGCGTACCTCGTCGTTGCCGATCTTCTCCATCGCCTGAACGATGGCCTCAGCCGAGCCCTGAACGTCTGCTTTCATCAGAATTGGCAGCTCGTTGACGTTCTCGTCTTCCTTGGCCTTCTGCATCAGCTGCTCAAGGGTCGTTGCGGCGCCAGCGGCGGCACGTTTGTCCTTGGCGGCCTGTTCGCGGTATTCCGCGATCTCGCGAGCCTGTGCTTCGGTCTCGGTCACGTTCAGAACGTCGCCCGCTTCAGGCGTGCCGTTCAGACCCAGTACCTCGACAGGAACCGAGGGGCCAGCTTCCTTGACGCGTTCGCCCTTGTCATTAATCAGCGCACGGACTTTACCGTATTGCTCACCCACGACGAAGATATCGCCCTGACGCAGCGTGCCGTTCTGAACCAGAACAGTGGCGACCGGGCCGCGACCCACGTCCAGCTGCGCCTCGATCACGGCACCTTGGGCGGCGCGATTCGGGTTGGCTTTCAGCTCCAGAATCTCGGATTGCAGCGCGATGGCTTCTAGCAGTTCATCCAGACCCTGACCGGTGATGGCAGAGACTTCAACGTCCTGAACTTCACCCGACATTTTCTCGACGATGACTTCGTGCTGCAGCAGATCGGTGCGCACCTTGTCCGGGTTCGCGCCTGGCTTGTCGACCTTGTTGATCGCCACGATCATCGGCACTCCGGCCGCTTTCGCGTGGTTGATCGCTTCGACCGTCTGCGGCATCACCGCGTCATCGGCGGCAACAACCAGAACCACGATATCCGTGACCTGAGCACCGCGCGAGCGCATCGAGGTAAAGGCCGCGTGGCCCGGCGTATCCAGGAAGGACAGCGTGGTGCCGCTATCGGTTGTCACCTGATAGGCACCGATGTGCTGGGTGATGCCACCCGCCTCGCCTGCCACAACCCGCGCATCGCGGATCGCATCCAGCAGCGAGGTTTTGCCGTGGTCAACGTGACCCATGATGGTGATGACCGGTGGGCGCGATTTCAGATCTTTGTCGTCGTCTTCGACCTCTTTGATGACGTCCTCGACATCCGAATCAGAGACACGGGTCACTTTGTGACCGAATTCTTCGATGATCAGCTCGGCTGTATCGGCGTCAATGGTCTGGTTCTGCGTGACCATCATGCCCATGTTCATCAGCGATTTGACAACGTCTGCCACACGCTCGGCCATACGGTTGGCCAGCTCGGACACCGTGATCGCCTCGGGCAGCTGTACGTCGCGGATTACCTTTTCGCGCTCGACCGTACCACCCATGGCTTTCTGGCGCGCCCGCTCCTGCTTGCGCTTCATCGCCGCCATAGAGCGGTGCCGATTACCTTCGCCGCCCGTTGCCTGACCCAGTGTCAGCTTGCCGGACCGGCGGTTGTCATCACGGCCTTTGCCACGATTGCCGCGCTGTTCACGCTCGCGATCGTTTTTCCGCGGCGTTGCAGCCGGTGCAGGCTTGTTGGCCGGGCTGCGCGGAGCAGCCGCCTTGGGCTCTGCCGGTGCAGCCGGAGCAGCTGCGCGTTGGGCCGCTATTTCAGCCTCTTTGCGCTTGCGATCTTCTTCTTCGGCCTTGGCACGTGCACGTTCTTCGGCCTCACGCTGTTCGCGTTCCTTAGCCTCTTGCTCCGCACGACGACGGGCGCGTTCTTCTTCACGCGCTTTTTCAGCTGCCTCGCGGGCGGCGGCTTCTTCGACCTCGCGGGCCTTCGCGGCCTGCAGCGCCTTCATCCGGCGGGCCATCTCCGCATCGGAAATCCCGGCAGGGCGGCGCGACGGATCACCCGAGGGCGTTGCTCCGCCACCTGGCTTGCCGGCACCCGGCTTGGGAACCACCACGCGCTTGCGTTTGGTCTCCACCACGACATTCTTGGTACGTCCGTGGCTGAAACTTTGTTTCACATTTCCGGGGCGTGCCCCGCCACGAAGACCCAATGTCTTTTTGCCGTCATTATCGCTCATAAAGCTTCTTACCCTTCCGCGCGGCCCCTGCCGCCGTCATCCGTTTCGCGCAAGCCACGCAGGCGCTGCGCTTCCTCTACAACACGTTTGGCGAGTCCGCCAGAGGCGAGCGCCGCATGAATCACGGTTTGGCGCCCAAATGCCTGTCCCAACTCGTCCGCCGTCAGCCAGCCGATGTATGTTCCGAAGTGCGGCGTGCTCAGTTTCGACTTGCCGCGCCCCGATCCATCAGAGGCTTGTATCAGTATCTGGGCCTCTTCCCGGTCCAGCCACGTCTTGACCTTTTCGTAACCGGCGATCGCATCACCGGATTTACGCGCAAGGCTCACCAACTCGATCACACGGCGCGCAATCTGACGTTCAACTTCATCCGCGAGATCGTTAGGCACGCTGACTTGTGCCTTGAAACCACGTGCAAACAACTTTTTGCCCACGGCCTTGTCCAACGCGCTTCGATCCGCCGCGACATAGACACCGCGCCCCGGTAGTTTCGCCGCGACATCCGGAAAGACCTGACCATCCGGCCCCGTCACAAAGCGGATCAACCCAAATTTAGGTTGAACCTCGCCCGTGGCGATGCACTTGCGTTCAGGTCCTTCGGACCGATCCTTATGGACGCCACCGCGACCCATTTGCGCCACCCGAAGCCTGAGATCAGGCCTCGGCCTCCTCTTCGGTAACTTCTTCTTCGGTCTGCTCCAACTCAGCAGGATCGACCCAGCCCAGCATGATCCGAGCTGTCATGACCAGATCCTGCGCCTCTTCCAGCGTTACTCCGAAAGGTTCCAGAACACCGTCATCTTTGATTCGCTGGCCGTCGACCGTGGTCCAACCACCGGCCAGTTCCCAGTCAGCGCAGGTAGCGAAGTCTTCCAGGTTCTTCACATCGTCCTTGGCCAGCGCCTCAACCATCTGGGGTGTCAGGCCTTCGAATTCAATGAGACTGTCTTCGGCACCCAACGCGCGGGCACTTTCCAACGCAGCCTTGGCCTGTGCTTCCAGATATTCGCGCGCCCGTGTTTGCAGCTCTTGCGCGGTGCCTTCGTCAACGCCGTCGATCACCAGCAGTTCTTCGATTTCCACATAGGCTACCTCTTCGAGGTTGGTGAAGCCTTCGGACACCAGCAACTGGGCAAAGAACTCATCCAGATCCAGGCTGTCCATGAACAGCTGGGTGCGGGCTTCGAATTCTTTCTGACGACGCGCCGATTCTTCGGCCTCGGTCATGATATCGATATCCAGATTGGTCAGCTGGCTGGCCAGACGCACGTTCTGACCGCGGCGACCGATGGCCAGCGAAAGCTGTTCCTCGGGAACCACAACCTCGATTTTTCCGGCCTCTTCATCCAGAACCACCTTGGAAACCTCAGCAGGCTGCAGCGCGTTCACCAGGAAGGTCGGCTGATCTTCGTTCCACGGGATGATGTCGATCTTTTCACCCTGCAGCTCGTTTACAACGGCCTGCACGCGGCTGCCGCGCATACCAACGCAAGCACCAACAGGATCGATCGAACCGTCATAGGAAATCACGGCGATCTTGGCGCGCGAACCGGGGTCACGGGCAACAGCTTTGACCTCGATGATGCCGTCATAGATTTCCGGCACTTCCATCTTGAACAGCTCGGCCATGAATTCCGGCGCGGTGCGCGACAGGAAGATCTGGTGGCCACGAACTTCGCGACGCACTTCCTTGATATAGGCACGCACACGGTCATTCGGACGATAGCTTTCGCGACCGATCTTGTCATTGCGGCGCAGAACGGCCTCAGCACCGCCCAGATCGACGATGACATTGCCAAACTCTTCGCGCTTGACCGCACCGTTGATAATAGTGCCTGCGCGATCCTTGAAATCTTCGTACTGACGGTCACGCTCGGCTTCGCGCACCTTCTGCAGGATCACCTGCTTTGCGGATTGTGCCGCGATACGGCCCATTTCAACCGGCGGCACTTCTTCAACGAAGACATCACCAACCGAAGGCGTTTCCATATACTGCTTGGCCTGCTCGACGGTCATCTCGGCCTGATAGTTTTCCAGCTCTTCATCCTCGACCACTGTGCGGACGCGGGTGAATGTCGCTTTACCGGTCTTGCGATCGATGCTGACGCGGATGTCCATCTCGGCGCCGTAACGGCTCTTGGCGGCGCGGGCGAGCGATTCTTCCATCGCTTCGACAACCAGACCGGGGTCGATCATCTTTTCGCGGGCCACGGCCTCGGCGGTCTGCAGCAGCTCCAGCTGGTTGGCTGAGGTGATTGCCATCAGTTCGTCTCCTCTTCGGACCCTTCGGTCTCAATCTCGTCGAAAGCGTTTTCGTTCAGGGCACCGGCGTCTTTGCGCTGGCGCAGCATTTCCTTGATCAGGTCATCGGTCAGGACCAGCTTGGCATCGCTTAGCCAGTCGAATTGCAGTCCGATGGTGATCGTCTCGTCCCCCTCGGCGAGATTGATCAAGACCTCATCGCCCTCGATCCCGGCCAGCTCACCCTTAAAACGGCGGCGCCCGTCGATCAGTTCGGCGGTTTCGATCTTGGCCTCATATCCTTCGAACGCCTCAAAATCCTTAAGACGGGTCAAGGGGCGGTCGATGCCGGGGCTGGACACTTCCAGCGCATAGGCGTCAAGGATCGGATCCTCGACATCCAACGTGGCGCTGACCGCGTTCGAAATCTCGGCGCAATCATCCACTTCGATACCGCCATCTGGCTTGTCAGCCATGATCTGCAGCGTGGTCTGTTTGCCGCTCATCAGGCGGATACGCACAAGCTCATACCCCAGATCCTCGATCACGGGGGTGATGATCTCGGCCAGTCGCCGGTCGATGGCTGCTTTGGCTATCAGGTCATTTGTCATCTGGTACTCTACCCTGTCAGTCGGGCACAAAAAAACGGGCGCGCGGCCCGTCGATCTTTTCCGGTGGAGCCCCGGACCGAAGCCCGACACGCCGCTGTTAACGGCCATATAGCCAAGCGACTGCAAGATTGCAAGCCCAAGCGCCCGGATGGGCAATCACAATATCAGTCTGACAGAATCCACTCGCCATTTTCACACAGGTAAGGACCAACGCGGTCCCCGTCTTCGTAGACTTCGCCGTCAAACAGGCATTGACGTCCCTGGGCATGTGCCACGCCTGACAGAGCGACGGTCACTAGTGCAATAATGGCAGCGAGAACAGAAAGTTTATTCATGGAAAGCTCCTATTCCGCCGAAGATGCAAAAAGCGCAGGCTGCGTGTTGCGCGGGTAGATAATCACCGAAAGAGTGCCCCTGCCCTGAAACTGCTCGGCATTCGCCGTCCGCGGTGGGAAGAGTTGATCAAAGGCCACCCTGTTCAGCCCCAACTTCATTTCCGAACCCGACAAAAACTCGAACGGTGTCCGCGCGGCGCAGGCATGAAAAACAGGATCTTGCCGCACCGTGAACTGACGCATGATATTGGATGACCCCCCGGTCGGTTTGATCAGGACGGTAATCCCCGGTTTCAAAAAACTGTCGGGGCAGGTGTACACCATCGGTTTTTCGTTCCCATTTGCGTCATGCAACAACACGCCCTCGGCCGTTACCTCGTGCTTGAAGGGGCTAAACACGGTCTCTTGCTGAATGAAGTTGGTGTAAAGCGTCGCAAATAGCTGGCTGTCACCACGCGGTTCGGACTTTATACCCTCGTACAGATCAGCGATCGCCTGCCACATCCGTGAATCCGCCCCACGCAATGTTCCGGGCAGCGAAAACGGACCTTCCAGATCATACAGAACGTCGCGCAGCCCGGCCGACAGGGGATCCTCCTTTTCCAGCCCTCTAATCTCGTGAACCAGATCCGAATCGTTCAACGCATAGTAACCATGCGACTTCAGCGTGCGGGTCAGAGCCCGCATATCGGACAGTTTCCGCGCTGTCGTCTCTGCACTATCTTCGGGGTTCGCCTCTACGGCCTCAAAACCCTTGTCCAGCAACTGAGTCAGAGACTGCCCTTCTCGGGCGTCAAGCTCTATCGTTCCGTTTTTGCTGACTTTTACGGTAACGTCTTTACCTGATTTCAGGGCAAACACCGCAACAACCGCCAATGCTATGGACAAAATAGAGATTGATATATTCTTTAAACCTTCAACCCTCATGGGAATTCTCCCACTTTCGAAACAATTAAGCTAATACAGCGCGTACAATAGCAAAATTATGCTCAAAGTAGAAGTCAGGCGAATTTTCGGTGTTTAAATCAACCACCAACGCTCGGCAATGCGGCCATCGTCCAGGGGGCGATCCGTTCCGATCTGACGGGGCATGCCGACATGCCCTGCAACAGCCAGCGCCATATCGGATTCGCTTGGGAAAAAGCGCAATCCGCGGTGCTGGCTGAACCCTTCGCCCTGTGGCAGCGCCGCGATATCCACAAAGCCGTCCCGCAGCGCTTCGGTGCGCACACGCGCATCGGGGATGACGATAACCTCCAGGGTTTCGGCCCAGCCAGCCAATCCATCCTTGTAGTGGCCCGCCACACGGCGCCCAAGGAAATGACGATCATCTTCCGCCCGTTCAACTCGGTAGCATCCGGTGCCGTTCGCGGTCTGCAAGGGCGTGACACCTTGCCCGTTGCGCGTAATAACGAACCTGCTGTCGGCCAAAAGGAAGGGTAGACCCGGGTTGGCCAGAGCCAAGTCCAGACGCACGCGATTATCTGACAAGGCGTCGACCTGCCCAACATCGCCCAGAACCGCCATCACATCCTTTACATCAAGGACTGCACCATCGTGAAAACGAGCGTTTTCGCGCAGATCAAAGCTCCAGATGCGGGCTTGGGAATCAGTCTGCCAACCGGTCGCAAGCTCTCCGCGCAGGGTGCCGTCGGGTGCAATCTCGGTCAGGGTTTCGAACACAGCCCCGCGGGCGACCTGCTCTAAACTGTCATCGCGCGGCACGGCCAGGCGCAGCGTACCACCCACTTTGGGCGTATCCGCCAGCGAAGCGCCCGTCGCCGCCAACAAGGCGGCAGCAGCACCAGACGCAAACAAAGCGCGACGGTCGATGCGAGTCATAATGCGCCCTCCGCCACGCGGTCCATGATGCGAACCAATTCCGCGCTAATTCCGGGTTCGGACAGTGCATGCCCGGCCTGACGCACCATCTTCAGCTCGGCACTGGGCCACAGCTGGGCAAGGTTCCACGCGGCCTGAGGCGGGCAGATCATGTCATACCGTCCCTGCACGATATGGCCGGGGATATGTGCGATTCTGTCCATCTGGTCCAAAATCTGCCCGTCGCGTTCAAGAAACGCGCGGTTGATGAAATAGTGATTCTCAAGCCGTGCAAAGGCGCGCGCGTATTCACCGGGGCTTTCCCCGGTTGCGCCATGTGAATGGATCGAGGCCAGCGCATTTTCCCAACTGGACCAGGCCCGGGCATACAGGATCTCGGTCGCACGGTCCCCCGAAAACAAGCGCTTGTTAAATGCGCCTATGGTGTCACTCAGCTCATTGTCGGACAGCAGAGCGGTGAACTTCGCCCATTGCTCGGGCCAGAACTTGCCCGCGCCGCCGCCGTAAAACCAATCCAACTCGGCCTGCGTCGCTAGGAACACACCGCGCAGCACCAGGCGATTGACCCGATCCGGGTGGGACTGCGCATAGACCAGCGCAAGCGTTGCCCCCCAGCTGCCGCCAAAGACAATCCAGTCGTCGATATCCAGCAGAGTTCGCAGACGTTCGATATCGTCCACCAGATGCCATGTGGTGTTATCCGTGACCGAGGCATGCGGGCGTGACCGTCCACATCCACGCTGATCAAACAGAATCACCCGATAGACGTCCGGATCAAAATAGCGCCGCATCGCGGGGCTGCAGCCACCGCCCGGGCCTCCGTGCAGAATCACCACCGGAATGCCGTTGGGATTGCCGCATTGTTCCATATAGATACGGTGTCCGTCGCCCACATCGACCATACGCTGATCGAAAGGATCGATCGGCGGGTACAGATATTGAACTGCGCGCTTTTGGTCCGGGTACTTGTCCATTATGGCCCTATATAGTCCTTAAGCGTAAAAGAGCATACGGAGACAGGAATGCAAGCGCATCCGAACACGGTTGACCCTTCTGAGATCGCAAAATTCGAAGCGATGGCCGCAGAATGGTGGGATCCTCACGGAAAATTCAAACCTTTGCACATGCTGAATCCCTGTCGGCTGGATTATATCACACAGCAGATCGCGGGCGAATTCGATCGCGATTTGAAGGCCGCAAAGCCGTTCGAGGGCCTGCGTTTGCTGGATATCGGCTGCGGCGGCGGGCTGCTGAGCGAACCGATGGCCCGCCTTGGGGCCGAAGTGGTCGGAGCGGATGCCGCCGAAGGCAACCTGCCCGTCGCGCGCATCCACGCGGAACAATCCGGGCTTGAGATCGACTACCGCCACACCACTGCCGAGGACATGGCCGCTGCAGGCGAACAGTTCGACGTGGTGCTGAACATGGAGGTGGTTGAGCATGTGGCCGACCCCCTTGGTTTTCTGACCGCATCGCAAGACTTGCTGAAACCCGGCGGTTTGCTGATCTGTTCCACGATCAACCGCAACCCGAAATCTTATGCGATGGCCATTTTCGGGGCCGAGGTCGTCATGCGCTGGCTGCCGCGCGGCACGCATGAGTGGAACAAGTTCATCACCCCGGATGAGTTGTTCGACCTGCTGCGTCAGGCTGGACTGGAACCGGTGGATCGCAAAGGGTTCGTATTCAACCCGATCCTGTGGAGCTGGTCGATCTCGGACCGAGATCTGAGCGTGAATTATGTGACGGCGAGTGTGAAACCGGGGTAGGATGGGTGCTTGCAGCCATTATTCCAACGACAATACAGACGCGATGGGTACAAGCACCCATCCTACGATTTCTTAAAACTCTAAACGGGTCAGTCCAAAAGCAGGGCCAAAACCAGCAGCTGTTAGCTCGCTGCCAAGTGCGTCACTAAGGAAAAAATACCTGAACATATTGGGATCAATCCAGACTGCTGGACCATTTACCGATCTGGTATCCGGCACAAGGCAATCAGCAAGTGAGGCATCAGGCTTAGGCTTAGGCTTAGGCTTAGGCTTAGGCTTAGGCTTAGGCTTAGGCTTAGGCTTAGGCTTAAACACCTCGCGCCCAGGCCACACATGCACAACATCGCTCTTTGCAATATCGATTGCATGACCTTGATTCTTGAAAATTAGAGCATATGCCACACAATCAGGCGGGGCCTCTGTATCATTACCAAAAAGTTGCGTTTTTTGCAGGCGTGCCTGGCCCAAATCATAGTGCTCAAAAATCTCCGCAACATCCGCACGTAACATTGGGTGCCCTGCACTGAACACCGGAAGTATAGTGCTCGGTGGTGCCTCGCTTAGGTTCCAATAGAGTTCATTCGGCACTGCTTCTGAGTCGACATGCTCGCCACGGGCATTCTTCTTATTTCCGTCACTATGTTTCTTAGCGATTTAGACATCTTCGTCGCGAAACTTGATCGAAGTGATCTTGTTTCACATTGGTACAGTGACAAAACCAATGCTGAGCTCATGTCTTTGGTAAACATCGCTAACCCAGATTGCGCCACTCGGTTTTGAAGTCTTCAGGTGAGATCGATTTTGTTAATCTTCGTTAGCGGAGGTTGGCGAAGTCACGTTCTCTGAAAGCACACTGGATTTCCGTCGCTTCCTAAACCAACGCATGACCTTCCTACTCCCCCTCCAACTGCAACCGCAAATCCCGCAGCACGGGCAGTGTGCTGCGGACACGCTCCAGCCCAAGCTCTCCGACCACGCGGTTGATCAGTGGGGCGATTGACGCAATCGCCTGATCGCGCGCTCTCCGGCCAGCCGGGCTGATCGCCACCATCTTGCGGCGGGCGTCGTCCCAGTCGGGGCGGATGTGGATGTATCCGGCCCATTCCAGCTTGGCCAAAGTGTTGGTCATCGCCCCTCGGGTCACGTGGAATGTGTCCGCCAGTTGGGCCGGGCTACGCTCATCCCCAACAAAAACCAGATGGTTCAGCACCGAGAAATGCGAAATCTCCATGCCCTTGGGCAACACCCGGCTAAGCCGGTTGCGCAACAGCTGATCGGCGGTCAGGATTTCGCTGAACAGCGTGACCGCAAGGGCATTGTGTTCGTCAGTCATGGTCCGGTTCTGGATCAGGGTCCGTCAAAGCGACGGGTGTGAGTAAGTGAGGGCACCCGTCGGCGCGCCTCAGACACAGAACTATCACGCAAATCGAAAATGTGAATGCCCGGATCGGTCCCTGCGTCGATGACAACCTCTCCCCAAGGGGCAATTACCATGCTGTGGCCATAGGTATGGCGCATTTTTCCTCGGGCTTTCGGATGTTCGCCGGTTTGCGCCGGGGCCAGCACCCAACAGCCGGTCTCGATCGCCCGCGCACGCAGCAGCGATTCCCAGTGCACAGCCCCGGTCACCGGCGAAAACGCCGCCGGAACCGTCAGGATACGCGCACCCGCCTGCGCCAGCGCCGCGTAAAGCGCCGGGAACCGGATGTCGTAACACACCGTCATGCCAACCTTGCCAAAATCGGTGTCGGCAATCACCGCCTTGTCGCCGGGCCGGTAGTTTTTCGATTCGCGGAAGGTCTCGGTTTCGGTAACCTGCACGTCAAACATGTGAATCTTGTCATACCGCGCCACGATCTGCCCCTGCGGGTCAATCATGAAGGATCGGTTGGCAAACCGCCCGTCCGCGTCATGGGTCTTGATCGCTAAAGACCCGATCAGCAGCCAGACACCCAGCGCGGCGGCCTGATCCCGTAGGCCGGCCAGCGATTGGTCATCTTCTTCGTGCTGTAAGACTTCGCGCTGCCGCGTGGTGCTGGTGGACACGCAGTTCGTCACCTCAGGCGTCAGGATGAACCGCGCGCCCTGTGCCGCTGCCTCGGCCATCATGGCGCGCACCCTGTCCAGATTTTCGACCGGATCGTCCGACGAGGTGATTTGCAGCAGCGCGGTTTTCATCAGGCCGCGAGCAGGCGATCCAGCTTACCCTGACGCTCCAGCTCATACAGTTCGTCACAACCGCCCACGTGCTGCGCACCGATAAAGATCTGTGGCACGGTTCGTTTGCCACCTGCGCGCTTGATCATCTCGGGCTTGCGCTTGGGATGCATCAGCACGTCGACTTCCTTGAATTCGACGCCTTTCTGTTTCAGCAGGCGTTTGGCCGCGTGACAAAAACCGCACAGCGGCGAGGTGTATATTTCTACCGGTTTCATATTCCGTACCTTCGCGTTTCGCATAATCTTGGGCGAATTAGGCATCCTTGGCAACGCGCGCTAGGGTCAACACGGAAATATGATTTGCCCCGGATGCAAGGCAGACACGCGCACAAGCCGCCAGTGTTGCGCCGGAGGTCATCACATCATCCACCAGCAGGATATCGCGGCCTCGCAAGCGGTCTTGCCGCTTTGGATGGGCGATGATCGAGCTTTTAAGGACTTCAGCCCGCTCTGCCGCTGTTTTGCCATCCAGAACAGGCGTCTTTCGGTGGCGAAGTAAAAGGTCCGGGCACACCTCAAGCCCTGCCTCTTTCCCAAGGTGCTGCGCCAGTAGGGCGGACTGGTTGTACCGGCGTTTCAACAACCGGGACCAGTGCAAGGGCACAGGCGCAAGCAGCATCCCCTCGCGGAATATCTCTTGCCCGGCCCGCGCCAGCCAGCGTGCGGCAGGGCGCGCCAGTTCGGGCCTGTCACCATGCTTCAAGGCCAGCACCAGCGACCGCGCTTTGCCATCGTACAAAAGGGCCGAACGCCCATCTTGCCAGGGGCGCGGCGCAGCCAAGCAATCGTCGCACTCAATCCGGTGACCGTCTGAAACCCCCGGTAACGGCACCCCACAGCTTTCGCAAACAACTCCACCGATAAAGGGCGTCTCGCGCCAGCAGGGCCCACACAGCCCGAAATCCGATTCGGTCAGGTCCCCGCATCCCAGACAGCGCGGCGGATAGATCAGCGCGACAGCGGTTTGAATCCGGTGCCACATGCGATAATTGCGCCCTATGAAACTGCCTGAGTCCAATACACCCTCTTTGTTTGATCGCCAGGTCCTTACCCGGCACCGCGCCCGCGCGAAGGATGAGGCCCTGTTCCTGCATCGTGCCGCTGTGGACGAAGTGCAGGATCGGCTCTCTATGGTTAACAAAACCTTTACGGCCCCGGCGATCGTGACGCCATTTGCGCATATCTGGCAGGACGTGCTGCCCGGGACGCGGATCGTTGCGGATGATGAGGTTCTGGATCTGACCCCCGGTGCGCATGATTTGGTCATCCACGCCATGGCGCTGCATTGGGCCAATGATCCTGTTGGGCAACTGATCCAATGTCGCCGTGCTCTGCGCCCCGACGGGTTGCTGTTGGTCGTGTGTCTGGGCGGAGAAACCCTGCACGAATTGCGCGCCGCATTGGGACAGGCCGAAATCGAAGTGACCGGAGGCCTCAGCCCCCGTATCGTCCCGATGGCCGAGCTGCGCGATCTTGGCGGGTTGCTGCAACGGGCGGGGTTTGCGCTGCCGGTCGCCGACACCGCGCGCCTGACGGCGGAATACCGCGACATGCAGCACCTGATGCATGACCTGCGCGCCATGGGTGAGACCAACAGCCTGTCCGGGCGCATGAAACAACCCACCAAGCGACAGGTTTTTACGCGCGCGCAGCAGGTCTATGCCGACAACTTCTCAACGCCCAGGGGACGGTTGGCCGCCACCTATGAATTGATCTGCCTGACCGGCTGGTCTCCCGATGACAGCCAACAGAAACCATTACGCCCCGGATCAGCCAAAGCGCGACTTGCGGATGCGCTGGGCACAAAAGAAGGCAAACTGTCCAATTGACGACCGGGCTTTTCCGGTTATCTCAGGCCAGTACAGAGAAATCTCAGGAAGCATCAGATGTTTGACGCCACTCGCCCCGATCATGCGCCCGCAGACCACCCCAAGGTCAAAATGGGCCGCGTCGGCATTCTGCTGGCCAATCTTGGCACGCCGGATGACTACAGCTATTGGCCGATGCGCCGGTATCTGAACGAGTTTTTGTCGGACCAGCGCGTAATCGACTATCCCAAGTGGAAATGGCAGCCGATTCTGCAAGGCATCATCCTGTCCAAGCGCCCGTTTAGCTCGGGCGAGGCCTACAAGTCGATCTGGAACCATGACAAAGGCGAAAGCCCGCTGATGACGATCACCAAGGATCAGACAGCCAAGTTGCGCGATGCGATGCAAGAACGGTACGGCGATCAGGTGATGGTCGATTTCTGCATGCGCTACGGCAATCCCTCAACCAAATCCAAAGTACGTGAAATGGTGGCCGCGGGCTGTGATCGAATTCTGTTCTTCCCGCTCTACCCGCAATATGCAGGCGCGACGACTGCAACAGCCAATGATCAGTTCTTCCGCGCGCTGATGGACGAAGCCTGGCAACCTGCGTCTCGCACCGTTCCAGCCTATTTCGACGAGCCTGCTTATATCGACGCTTTGGCCGGGTCAGTGGAAAAAGCCTATGCGGCGCTGGAGACCAAACCGGATGTGCTGGTCTGTTCCTATCACGGCATGCCAGAGCGCTATTTGCAGCAGGGCGACCCCTATCATTGCCAATGCGCGAAAACGAGCCGATTGTTGAAGGAACGGCTGGGCTGGTCGGACGATCAGCTGGTCTCAACCTTCCAATCGCGATTCGGTCCCGAGGAATGGCTGAAACCCTATACCGTGGATCACGTGGCTGATCTGGCGCGGCAGGGAAAGAAGAACATCGCCGTGATAGCGCCCGCGTTTTCCGCCGATTGCATCGAGACGCTTGAAGAGATCAACGAAGAGATCAAGGAAAGCTTTGAAGAGGCTGGCGGTCAGACCTTTACCTATATCCCCTGCCTCAATGACGATGATTCGCACATTGGCGCACTGGGCAAGGTAATCGAAGACAATCTAAAGGGCTGGCTCGACTGACCGATTCCCACCAAATAAATATGAAAAAAGGCGGTGGATCACTCCACCGCCTTTTCTCTAGATTTAGCTCGTCAAATTAGCTTGCTGCAACAGCTGCGGCAACTACGACCAGCAGGACCAGCGGCAGGATGATACCCTGCGACGAACCCTGAGTTTCCTCTACAACAACCGGTGCTTCAACAACCGGCTCTTCCAGGTTACCGGCATAAGCGGTCGAAGCAGCAGCAGTAAATGCAGCGGCGAGAACGAGTTTTTTCATATTAACCTCCAGAGTTTGCACGGCTCCATCAATCGGATCCGCACACCTAAGACTTACCTCGTGGTTTTTTTCTAATCAGCTATATGGCTGGAATGCAATTGCAACTTGAGCCACAAGCGGGTTCGTGCGCGAAAATGTCGTCATATTAGCAACACTTGCGTGCCGACCTTCGCCATCGAGAACAGTTCAGCGATATCTTCGTTGAACAGGCCGATGCATCCGTTCGACGACCGGCGACCGATTTTGCGCGTGTCATGCGTTCCGTGAATCCGGTAGTATTTCCAACTCAGGTATAAAGCATGTGTTCCCAATGGGTTATCAGGACCCGGTGGAATATGGTCCGGCCATTCGGGATTTCGTTTCTTCATAGAAGGTGTCGGCGACCAACTGGGACCCTCAACTTTGCGGATGACGCTGGTGCGGCCCCGGCGGGTCAATTCTTCGGTCAGCGGAACGGATGAGGGGTAGAGTTTGTATACAGATTGATCATCTGACCAATAATGCAGCGCTCGGGACACCGTATCGACCAGAATGGCCCCATTTCTCGTATTCGAGAAATAAGGCTGCCAATCCAGGGCGCGGAACCCCGAGACATTGCGACGCACGTCTGGCTCGGCCTCGGGGGCTGGGCGCAGTGGGTCACCAGGAACGTACTGGGCAATCGCCGGCGATGCCAACAAGGCCGAAGCGCCGGCCAGAAATGCTCGGCGGCTAGATGAATGAATGGGTTTCTTGACCATAGTGACCGGTCCTTTGCGAAAGTTGTCCTGAAATTTTCACGTATTTTATTGCCAGAATGCGTCAATCGCAAATCAAACCGGCAGAAACATGCAAGAATCAGCCATTGCAGGTTTGCCGAAGGCTGCATGGCGCGCTATGCCGTATGTCGACACAATAATCAGGTCGATCATGACGCGTATTATCACATTACTGTTTCTTTGCTTTGTTGCGCTGGCTGCATGTACCCCAAGCAGCACCCCAACTTACGGATCGGATGGCCGTCCACTGCCGTCGGTCTACAAAATCCGCGGCAACCCCGAAAAGCTCCAGTTCCGTATGCTGGATTCGGTAAATGCCTTGCGCCAGGCTCAGGGTTTACAGGCGGTGCAGCTGAACTCGCAGCTGAATGCCGCGGCCGCGACCCACTCTAAGGACATGGCGCGCCAGAACCGCCCATGGCACTTCGGTTCGGACGGATCGTCGCCCATAGATCGCGCGCAACGCGTTGGTTATTACGGAACTTTCCTGGGTGAGGCGATTTCGGAAACCTATGAGACCGAAACCGAAACCTTGGCCGCCTGGATGCAGGAACCTGGCCCCCGAGCCGTGATCATGGACCCGAAAGCCTCACAAATGGGCTTTTCTTGGCATCAGGAAAGTGGCGGGAAAATCTGGTGGACGCTGGAAATGGGAGCAGGCGGGTAACCAAAAGCCGCCTCGAAGAAAAAAGCCCCCACCTTTCGGGGGCTTTTTTATTTCAGCAAGGTCAGGCGGCCTGCATGGACTGCGCTTCGGTCAGAATCGCGTAAAGCTTGACCGGATCAGGGTTGGCCCGCAGCTTTGTGCAAACAGACGTATCACGCAGTGTACGTGACACCAGCGCAAGCGCCTTAAGGTGATCGACACCCGCCTCTTCCGGCGCAAACAGTGCAAAAGCGATGTCCACCGGCTGCCGGTCGACCGATCCAAAATCAATCGGTTTTTCAAGCATTACAAACACACCCGAAACAGAGTCCAGATCTGTCAGCCGAGCGTGTGGCAAGGCGACACCGTGTCCAACCCCGGTCGGTCCAAGGCTTTCGCGCTCCAACAAGCAATCGACGACAGTCTGCGCATCCAGATGCAAAGTTCCGGCGGCAACATCTCCAATTTCCTGAAACAACCGCTTCTTACTAGAAGCGGCGGACAACACACGTACTGCTTCGGGCTTTAATATGCTCGAAAGCTCCATCATCACGCTCCACGGCGGGGCCCCTGCAATTGCAGGGGCGTGCCTTGCTAGTCTTGCCTGTTACGGATCAATCCAGCCGATATTACCATCTTCGCGACGGTACACGACATTCAATCCGTCCTTGTTTTCGTTCCGGAACACCAACACCGGCGCACCGGCAAGTTCCATCTGCATGACCGCCTCTCCAACACTCAGCGATGGGATCTTGGTTTCCATCTCAGCCACGATCATGGGCTGCAGAGTATCGGGCTCGTCAGCCGTCTCCGATTCGTCAGAGGCGAGGATATAAGACGACGCTCCGAAGAGTTCAACAGGCTCGGACCGATCCTTGTGGTGGTCTTTCAGTCGGCGCTTATAACGGCGCAGTTGCGTTTCCATCTTGTCGCAGCATCCCTCAAACGCCGCGTAAATCTCGGTTGCGTGTGCCTTGGCCTGAGCGGTCAGACCAGTGGAAAGATGCACTGTGGTTTCGCATACATATTCATGCGCTGAACGGGAAAAGACGACGTTGGCATCTGTCGGACGTTGGGCATATTTGCCCACGACCTCGCCCAGTTCGGTCTGCACATGAGTCTGCAGGGCCGCACCGATGTCGATCTGTTTTCCGCTGATTTGGTAACGCATGTGATCTCCTTCACAATTCACACCCATTTCTGACGTCACGTAATGCGACGCGCTTGTTTTTATCGGGTGGGGGACATCGGCAAATCCTGCGGTAACCGCACCGGCCCCCCTTCCAGGAAGGGACGTCGTGATCCAGTCGGGAACCGAAGAAATGCCATAGTCCAATTGAGGCAAGAGACGGCGGGAGAGTCAATCAAAACAGGCGTGTATATACGTGATTTCCGCCATGCGCCTGGCGAAAATCTGCGCAAGCTTATGAAATACGGAAGTTTTCGCCCAGGTAGACCCGGCGCACGTTTTCGTTTTCCACCACTTCGTCGGGTGTGCCGGACATCAGGACCTGACCGTCATGCAGGATGTAGGCACGATCCACGATCTCTAGTGTTTCGCGCACGTTGTGATCGG
Organism: Ruegeria sp. CDSB029; assembly: GCF_059611125.1. Classification (NCBI taxonomy): domain Bacteria; kingdom Pseudomonadati; phylum Pseudomonadota; class Alphaproteobacteria; order Rhodobacterales; family Roseobacteraceae; genus Ruegeria; species Ruegeria sp. CDSB029. The sequence goes on along the minus strand of NZ_JBXWOX010000012.1, from coordinate 92,526 downwards.
TGATCAACACGCCGATTCCACGCTTTTTCAGGTCCGCAACCAGATGGCGAATATCCCCGACGCTGATCGGGTCGACACCTGCAAAGGGTTCATCCAACAACAGATATTTCGGGTCTGCTGCCAAACAGCGCGCGATCTCGACCCTGCGGCGTTCACCGCCCGACAAGGCCAGCGCGGGTGCGCGGCGCAGGTGTTCGATCGAGAAATCGGACAACAGTTCTTCCAGCCGCTCCTTTCGGCGGTGAGCATGGTTGACGGTAATATCCAGAACGGCGGCGATATTGTCCTCGACACTCATGCCACGGAAAATCGACATCTCTTGCGGCAGATATCCGATCCCAAGTCGCGCACGGCGATACATAGGCAGCGTTGTGACAACCTGACCGTCAATCGTAACAGTGCCGGCCTCAGGAAACACAAGTCCCGCGACCGAGTAGAATGTGGTGGTCTTGCCTGACCCGTTCGGACCCAACAGCGCCACCACCTCGGATCGACCCAAGGTCATGGAAACGTCGCGTATCACCGTCTTTTTTCGGTACGACTTGCGAAGTTTTTCGATTTTCAGGCCAGACGCGCCTTCGGCTACCGTCAGGTTTGGCTGAGCCATCAGTTGGCCCCCTGCTGCAGGATGGTCTTCACGTTGCCGGTCATCGTCGCTTTGCCGGTGGTCAGGTTGGCGTTCATCTGGTCGCCGCTGATCGTGCTTGGACCCTGCAACAGTAGAACGTTGCCCTTCATGACGATCTCACCTGAATCGATGGTGTATTCCGCCCAGTCGCCTTCGGCCGCATCCGGAGGGCTGACCAGAATCACATCTTCGGTCGCTTCCATCCGTTCGATGCCTGAACGGTCTTCGTTATAAATGACTAGCACGCGTTCCGCCGTCAGGCGCATTTCGCCCTGAATGACGATCACGTTCCCCAGAAACTCGGCCGAGCCGTCTTCCTGATTTACGTTCAGCTTTTCCGAGGTTACCTCGACCGGCAGGCTTGGGTCGGCATTGGCCGAACCGAAAGCAACCTGAGTTTCCTGCGCTGTCGCAGAGATCGCACCAGTTACCAGAGCAGCGCTTACAAGGGCTAATCGAAAATAGAACACAGGTTATCTTTCTGCTTTTTGAGGCTCATACACCAACTTCACGCCATCTGTAAAAATAATATGGACCGGTCCATCTTTTTTTTCAGTCCCAAAAGTCATTCTGCCCGCAGTAAAATCACCAATAATACCGGTTCCGTCGACCTGACCGGGCGTGTCGCCCTGAATTTCGTCCAGCGCGGTGTTCAACAGATCCGTTGTGACGACGATGCCGTCCGTTGTTGTTATAACCACATCCCCGACAAAGGTAGCCGTATTCTTGTCCGGACGGATCATGCCAGAGTTGGAATCCAAAGTGATCACGCCGCCATTCAGCAGGCCAAAACGACCCCGAAACTCGGCCGCTGTTGGCGCTTCGCCCTCAGTACCCTGCGTTGCCCGGCTTGCCTCGATTTGAACGTCTTCACCCTTGCGGGTTGTTCCTTGGTAGTTGGGCTGCGTCACCACCTGATCCGCCAAACGTTCATCGATATCCTGCTGGTTGAAGGGCACGGACACATTGGTTTCGATGCTGCGCGACAGTAGGAACACGGTCGACAGCATAGCGATAGCCACCAGTGGCAGCACCACCTTGAAGAACTGTACCCTGCGTGAGTGTCCGTCCACCGCACTACCCTCCGCTTAGCCCAATCCGACACGCAGGCAGTCGTGGATATGCAACAGCCCCTCGGCTGGGCCCTGTGTCTCGGGGTCTACCACGAACAGCGAAGTGATCTTGCGGTCGTTCATGATCGCCACCGCCTCTTCCGCCATTGCATTCGGGGAAATGGTCAGCGGATTGGTGGTCATGACCTCTTTGGTGGTCTTGTCCAGAAGGCCGTCCATATTCCGGCGCAAATCGCCGTCAGTCACGATGCCAATCAGGCGGCCCGTCTCATCCGTCACGCCGACAACGCCAAAGCTTTTCTGGCTCATGACCAGCAGCGCCTCGCTCATTGGGGTACCCTCAGACACAACTGGCAGATCGGCGTGCATCAAATCCCGCACCTTTGAAAGCTGCGCGCCCAGCTTGCCGCCGGGGTGGAAGGCGCGGAAGTCCTCGGGCTTGAAATCACGGTACTTCATCAACGCAATGGCCAGCGCGTCCCCCATCGCCAAGGTCAAAGTGGTCGAGATCGAGGGCACCATGCCAAAACCGCAAGCCTCGCCCAGCGACGGGATCAGCAGATGCACATCCGCCTGCGTCATTAGCGTGCTTTCCGGTTTGCTGGACAAGCCGATCAACGGAATGCCAAAGCGGCGGGTAAAGGCCAGCAGATTGACCAGTTCCGGCGCTTCGCCCGAGTTTGAGATGGCCAGAACCACATCGCCTTTCGACACCATGCCCAGATCGCCATGGCTGGCCTCGGCAGGGTGTACGAAATAGGCCGGCGTGCCGGTGCTGGCCAGCGTGGCGGCAATCTTGTGGCCAATATGACCCGATTTGCCGATACCGCTGATGATGATGCGGCCCGGAGCCTGCAGGATCATCTGCACAGCATCAGCAAAATCTTCATTCAGGCTTTCGGCCAGCACGTCCAACGCGCGGGCTTCGTCGGTGATGACCTGACGTGCGGTTCTCAGGAATGCTTCGGTATCGGTCATGAGTGCGCAAAAATATCCGTTTCGGGCCAACCGGCGAGGTCCAGTTTCGCACGCATCGGCAGGAATTCAAAACAGGCCTGCGCCATTTCGGTGCGGCCTTCGCGGGCCAAGCGCCCGTCCAACGCCTCGCGCAGCTGATGCAGGTACAGTACGTCCGAAGCCGCATAATCCAGCTGCGCATTTGTCAGGGCTTCGGCGCCCCAGTCGCTCATTTGTTGCTGTTTGGAGATATCGACACCGATCAACTCCTGACACAGGTTCTTCAGCCCGTGGCGATCCGTATAGGTTCGCACCAACCGGCTGGCGATCTTGGTGCAATAGACCGGAGCCGCCAGCGCGCCAAACGCGTGGTACATCGCAGCGATATCGAAACGCCCAAAGTGGAACAGTTTCAGCACGTCGGGGTTTTCCAGCATCGCACACAGGTTCGGGGCCTCGGTCTGCCCCTTTTCGACCTGGACGATGTGGCTGTTTCCGTCGCCGCCTGACATCTGGATCACGCACAGCCGGTCCCGATGCGGATTCAGACCCATGGTCTCGCAGTCGATGGCCACAACAGGGCCCATATCCAACCCGTCCGGCAGGTCGTTTTTGTAAAGATGATTTGCCACGGGGCTTGTCCTTTGTCCGGTATCGTCCCCGAGATAGGAGGTTTGGTCCCTAAACTCAACGCCATCCATAACGGGGCGGCAGGGACCCGTACGATACGTTGACCATATCCCTATGGGGGGGATAGGGTTATTACATGACACAGCACAAACACGAGTCGCACCCGCAGATCCATGCGCGTTTGAAACGGGCGCACGGACATTTGGCCAGGGTAATATCCATGCTCGAAGATCAAGACCGCTGCACCGACATCGCACAGCAGCTTTTTGCGGTTGAAAAGGCGATTACCAACGCCAAACGGGCCTTGATCCACGATCATATTGATCATTGCCTGTCGCCAACCACCGCAGCCAAAGACCCGGACGTGGAAGACTTCAAAACCATCACAAAGTACCTCTGACCGATGCTGAGCGTCCTGAAGAACCGTGTCTATCGGCATTTACTGGCGGCTCAGGTGGTCGCGTTGATGGGAACCGGGCTGGCGACGGTTGCCTTGGGGTTGCTCGCCTTTGATTTGGCCGGTGACGCGGCAGGTATGGTTCTGGGAACCGCCCTGACCATCAAGATGGTGGCCTACGTGGTTGTCGCCCCGCTCGCCGCTGCGTTTGCGGAACGGCTGGACCGACGCAAAATGTTGGTGGTGCTAGATCTGGTGCGTGCCGCCGTTGCGCTTTGTCTGCCGTTCGTAACCGAGATCTGGCAGATCTATGTGTTGATCTTCCTGCTGCAATCGGCCTCTGCCGGTTTCACCCCTGCCTTTCAGGCAACGATCCCGGATGTTCTGACAGATGAGCAGGACTATACCAAAGCCCTGTCGCTGTCCCGACTGGCCTATGACCTCGAAAGCCTGCTCAGTCCCGCTCTGGCTGCAGCGCTGTTGTTGATCATGAGTTTCGACAGCCTGTTCTGGGGCACAAGCTTTGGGTTCATTGCATCGGCAATCCTTGTCGTGTCAGTCGCCCTGCCTTCGCCCAAACCGACGAAACGGAGGGGGATTTACGACCGGACGACCCGTGGCATCCGCCTATACCTTGGCACGACACGGTTGCGCGGCTTGCTGGCGTTGACCTGGACGGCCGCGTCAGTCAGCGCGATGGTTATCGTCAACACTGTCGTAATCGTGCGCGCCGATCTTGGGCTGTCGGAAAGCGCTGTGGCCGTAGCATTAGCCGGGTATGGGGGCGGCTCGATGGTGGCGGCCTTCATCCTGCCGTCTCTTCTGAACAACTACGAGGATCGCAGCGTTATGCTGGCTGGTGCAGCATTCGGGACACTTACGATGGCCGTTGCAGCGGGGTTGTTCGCCTCGACCCAGATGACTTTGTGGGGGCTCGCAGTGTTATGGGCAGGTGCTGGCTTTGGCTATTCAGCCACTCTGACACCCTCCGGCCGTCTGCTGACACGCACGGCCCGCCCGGAAGACCGACCAGCAGTTTTCGCCGCGCAGTTCACCCTGTCCCATGCCTGCTGGCTGGTACTGTACCCGATGGCCGGGTGGCTGATGACCACCAAAGGAACCGAACAGACATTGATCTGGATGACTGTGGCGGCCCTTTTGGGGCTTGGTGTTGCGCTTCTGATCTGGCCGCGCTCCAGGCAGAAAATCACGTCGGGCGAACACGCTGACAAACCTTGAGCATCCCAAGGTATTTGCACTACACCTTGGCCCTATGGATCAGCTTGACCGCCGCATCATCACAGCCCTGCAGCACAACGCCCGCGAATCTACGACTAAGATCGCGGCGAAACTCGGTGTGGCCCGGACCACCGTGCATGAACGCATCCAACGGATGGAAGAACGCGGCGTGATTGCCGGGTATTCGGTGGTTCTGAGCGAGCCCGAAGACGCCCCGCGCGTTCAGGTCGTTGTCTTGCTTGAGGTTCAGCAAAAAGAGACCAAACGTATTATCAAGCGGCTGGAAACTTATCCCGAGGTCAAACTCTGCCTGTCGATCAATGGGGAATTCGACCTGCTGCTGTCCGCCGAAGCCCCCAGGATCGAGGATCTGGACATTCTGGTCGACGAATTGGCAAAGATCCCCGGGGTTTTGCGAACCAACACCAGTGTCGTGTTCGGCCGCCGGATCGACCGAAACTGAGCAGCCGATAACCCTCTGTAAACCCTGACACAGCTAGCTTGGCCCGGACTGACCAGAATCCCGGACCGGCAGAATGCCATATCGAACGATCTTAGGACTGACCTTGGTGACGCTGTTGGCTGCGCCGCAGGGTTTTGCCATGCCCAACACCCAAACGGCCCGCACTTGCGACCACGCCGCCCAGCGCGCCGCCCGGTCCGAAGGTGTGCCACTGGATGTCATGCGTGCAATTGCCCGGGTTGAGACAGGCCGCACGGCTGATGGGGCGCTGCAACCCTGGCCCTGGACAATCAATGTTGAAGGAAAGGGCGTTTGGTTCACCTCAGAGTTCGAGGCAAAATCATATGTGTTCGACATCTTCAAAGCAGGCAAACGCAGCTTTGATATCGGGTGTTTCCAGATCAACTACCGCTGGCACGGCAAGGCATTCCGCTCGATCGACGCCATGTTCGATCCTGATGAAAACGCCACATATGCCGCGCGATTTCTGAAAGATCTATATGCCGAGCTGGGCTCGTGGAAAGCTGCCGCCGGGGCCTATCACTCGCGCACACCCGCTTTGGCGAACGCCTATGTGGCGCGTTTTCAAACCGTTCTGGCTCAGTTGGATCAGCAAACTCCAAACGCATTTGCGACGCGCGATCCGTTTACCGGGGCTGCCGATCCATTAATTCCACGTCGGGCAGAGCCTGCCAACACTGGCGCGATGGGATCGCTAGTACCGGTGGCTGGTGCCGCGACGGCCTTCATACAGTTCAACTAGGAGCTTTGTGTGCCCAAGATCGACGCCCGTTCGCTTTTCTCTCCGACCGTGCTGCTGGCGCTGGCGTTGATGACTGTCATCGTAATGATGATCCTGCCTATGCCCGCATGGGTTCTGGATGTTGGCCTGTCCGCCTCATTCGCGCTGGCGATTCTGATCTTCACACTGACGTTGTTCATCGAACGCCCGCTGGATTTTTCGTCATTCCCAACCATCCTGCTGGCCTCGCTGATGCTGCGACTGTCGCTGAACGTGTCCTCGACCAAGCTGATCATCGGTCAGGGGCATACCGGCCCTAATGCAGCCGGAGTTGTGATCGAAGGCTTTGCGAACTTCGTCATGGGCGGCAGCATCTTTCTGGGCCTCGTCGTGTTTGGTGTGCTGCTGATCGTGAATTTTATGGTCATCACCAAGGGCGCGGCCCGCATGGCCGAAGTCGGCGCGCGATTTGCTCTGGACGGAATGCCCGGCAAACAGCTGGCCATCGACAGCGACATGTCCGCCGGGGCCATTGATCATCAACAAGCGAAAGAGCGCCGCGAACGTGAACAACAGGAAACCACGTTCTTCGGCTCGCTCGACGGGGCCTCGAAATTCGTCAAAGGTGATGCGGTTGCCGGGCTGTTGATCACGCTTCTGAACCTTGTGATGGGCCTGATTATGGGCGTGATCGTGCAGGGAATGCCCATCTCTGCCGCGTTTGAGACCTATGCCATTCTGACTGTTGGCGACGGACTGGTCTCGCAAATTCCCGCCGTGATCATCTCGATCGCTTCGGCACTTTTGCTGGCGCGGGGCGGAACCCAGGGTGCGACCGACAGCGCGATCTTCTCCCAACTGGGGCGCCACCCTGCGGCGCTGGGCACAGTGGCGATGCTGATGGTGTTATTTGCGTTGGTGCCCGGCCTGCCCTTTTTGCCCTTCATCCTTGGCGCAGGCGTTCTGGGCTATGCGGCCTATTCGGTGCACCGCAAACAGAAGGCCGAGGCCGACGCGGAACATGCGCCCTCGACGCAGGATGAGACCCCGGTCTCGCAGGCCATCGGGGACATTCTGGATCTGGACGACGTCCACCTGGAATTCGCCCCTGATCTTGTCAGCATGGTTCTCAACCCTGGCACCGGGCTGGACGCACGAATTGCCAATATGCGCACATATGTCGCCTCAGGCTTTGGATTGATCCTGCCTGACATCCGCCTGACCGACCGGGCGGAACTTCCACTGGGAACCTATGTGATCAAGGTACAGGGGGTCGAACAGGCACGCGGTGTTCTCAACCCTGATCTGGTACTGGCGCTGGTGCAGGACGGCCATGACATGCTGCCTGAAGGCAATGATGTGACCGAACCTGTTTATGGCGCTCCGGCGCGCTGGATTCTACCAAAGGATCAGGAAGCCGCGGCGCTGAGCGGCGCGACCATCGTTTCTCCCCCCGAGATTTTGGCGACACATCTGCTTGAGATCATCAAACAGAACTTCGCGCGGCTGCTGACTTTGAAATGCCTGCGCCGCCTGCTGTCCGAGATGACACGGCTTAGCGATCCGGTTCGGGCCGAAGCGAACCGCAAGCTGCTGGACGAGCTGATCCCGGACAAGGTGCCAATCGACACGTTACATTCTGTTTTGCGCCTGCTGCTGGAGGAAAAAGTCTCGATCCGTAACATGGCCCTGATCCTTGAAACTGTGGCCGAGGCGCGCTTGACCACGACGCAACCCGAAGGGATTTGCGAGTTGGTCAGGCAAAGATTGGGATTCCAGTTGGTTGCCGACATGAAGCGGGGGGACGGTTCCATTCCGCTGATCCAGCTTGCGCCTGAATGGGAAGACACGTTTGCCTCGTACCAGATCGACGCGCCCAACGCTGGATTGGATGTCGCCCTGCCGCCGAACCTGTTCAACAAACTGGCAGATGGTGTCGTCGAAACCGTCTCGCAATCCGCCGATCACGGGGTGTTCCCGGCAGTCGTAACCTCAACCCGCCGACGTCGATTGCTGCGCACGATCATGCAGGCGCGGGGGGTGTCGAATCCGGTCCTGTCCTTTGAGGAAATCGGGCTCGAGGCCAGACCCGCATTGGTCGGAACGATACCCGCATGATCGCTGTGCCTCCAGCGTTGCTGCCGGAACTGGCAGATGGTCTGTGGCACCTCTTTGCCGTCTTCCTGCGCGTGTCGGCGCTGGTATCGCTGTTACCCGCCTTCGGGGAACGCAGCATTCCAACCCGCGTCAAGCTGGGGATCGCCGCGGCATTTACACTGATCGTGACGCCCGCCGTTCCAGCGCCTGACCACGGGCAAGGGTTATTGCCTTTGGCGCGGATGATTGGCTCCGAAACACTTGTCGGGCTGGCACTGGGCATTGGACTGCGCCTGTTCGTGCTGGCCTTGCAAACTGCGGGGTCCATCGCGGCACAATCGGCATCTCTGTCGCAGATTCTGGGCGGGGCCGCTGTCGATCCTGTTCCTGCAATGGGATATCTGTTGACACTCGCAGGTCTGACATTGGCGGTTCTGCTAGGCCTGCACATCCGCATCGCGCAATTTCTGATCCACAGCTACACGCTGTTTCCAATGGGCGTTGCTCCGCTGGCACCGGATATGTCGCAATGGGGCGTGAAACACATCGCGCGCAGTTTTGGTCTAGCGTTCAGCCTGGCCATGCCCTTCGTCATCGCGTCGCTGATCTATAACCTTGCGCTTGGGGTCATAAACCGGGCGATGCCTCAGTTGATGGTGGCCTTTGTCGGTGCCCCCGCGATCACCTTCGCGGGTTTGTTTCTGCTGTTTGCTGGCATCCCTTTGATCTTGTCAGTGTGGTCCGATGCCTTGTTCGCCTTCATTGTGAACCCGCTTGGGGTCAAAAGATGAGCGGTCAGGACGACGACAGTGACAAGTCCTTTGAGGCGACACCGCAAAAGCTGCAGAAAGCGCGCGAAAAAGGGGAAATCGCCAAGTCCAACGACCTGAACGTTGTGGCGGCCTATGTCGGTTTGCTGGTTGCTATGCTTGCTGCGGGGCAATTCGCGGTGCGCAACATAGGAACGTTGTTTGTCGTGTTGATTGATCAGGCAGATGATTTTGGCCAACTGCTGACAACAGGTTCGGCGTCCAGCCCCGTCGGGGGGATGCTGCAGACGGCTGCATTGTCTGTTTCGATCCTGTTTGGCCTGCCCGCCGCCGCCGTCCTGCTCAGCCTGATTTCACAACGTGCGCTGGTTTTTGCGCCCACCAAGCTGAAACCCAAGATGTCGCGCATTTCGATACCGTCCAATGCCAAGAACAAATTCGGGCGCAGCGGCTTGTTCGAATTTGCCAAGAGCTTTGCAAAACTGGTGATTTACTGCACATGCCTGGCGCTTTTCCTGCGGGCCAACCTCAGCGAGATTCTGTCCGCAAGCGCGACTCAAGCCCAGTCTTCAGTGATGCTTATGATGAATCTGCTGTTTCGGTTCATGTTCATCGTCATTGCGGTGGCTCTGACCATCGGTGTGGTCGACTACATCTGGCAATACGCCGAACACATGCGCAAGAACCGGATGTCGCGCAAGGAAATCCAGGATGAGACCAAAGATGCCGAAGGCGACCCGCATGTAAAACAGCAACGTCGTCAGCGCGCCCAGGATATCGCAACCAATCAAATGATGGCCGAGGTGCCAAAAGCCGATGTCGTGATCGTGAACCCAACCCATTTTGCCGTCGCGCTGAAATGGTCCCGGACCGCCGGATCGGCACCTGTTTGCGTGGCCAAGGGCGTGGATTCAGTTGCAGCCGCCATTCGCGAGGCCGCCGGGCAGGCCGGCGTCCCAATCCACCCGGATCCGCCAACAGCACGTGCATTGCATGCCACGGTCGAGATCGGGCAGCAGATCTCGGAAGAACATTACCGCCCCGTTGCCGCCGCGATCCGGTTTGCTGAGGCAATGCGCAAACGGGCGAAGGAGCAGATCTGATGAAACGCAAGCAGCTGCAGGATCTGGCAAAAGTGACCGAAGCCGCGTTTCAGCGAGAATTCCAATCCCTGCGCCCGTTGCTCGAGGCCGAGGCACGGGTACAACAACAATTGGCCCGACTTGACGCCCAAGTCCAACAAACCCGGCAAGAGACAGCGTCTGCGGAAGGTTACCGTATTACCGGAACGGATGTTCTTTGGAACGGGTGGGAATCGGCGGCACGCAGACAGCTCAACATGCAGCTTGCGCGGTTACGAGCACAAAAGCTGACAGCCCTTACGAATCTGCGCGTCGCATTCGGGCGCAAGCAGGCGGTTTCCAATTTATGCAAAAAACCCAATAAGGACTTGCCCGTGATCTAACCAGGGCCGGTCGACCCGTCACGTATCCTGACGGTTCACACTCATGATCAGAACCTTTGAGACATCGTCCCCTAAATCCTTGCGCGCCTCATCCAGCAACGCCTCGCGTAAGACCCCCAGGTTATCCGAGCGGGTGAAGTTCCCGTCAAAACCACCGGTATTGGCGTGGTCGAACAGTACCTGTAAAAAGCGGTCACGCAGTTTGGGTTCCGAGGCATAGAACGGCTCGGCCATTCCAGGTGTGACCTCAAGGCTTAGCGACATGGTGACAAGTGCAGCAATCCGATCCGATTCCACGATCGGAACCACGAATTGCTTGGTCAGCTTCAGATACTCATAAGAACCCAAACCGTCCTTTTTGTCCGCTTTGCCGGATTTTTTTGCCGTGGCTTTCGGGTCTTTCTTCTTAGTCTTGTCTTGTTTTGACTCGACGTTCATATCTTTGGCACCTTCTGCCTTTTTGTCCGAAGGGGCCAGAAACACGCCTGCCGCAATGCCACCACCCAAGCCCGCGAAAAGAAGGACGACCGGGATCAGTTTTTTCATCACTCCCTCCCCTCAGAATGGCAAAATTGAATCCAGGATTTGCTGCCCGTAACGGGGCTGCTGAACGTCAGAGATCTGACCGCGACCACCGTAGGACACACGCGCCGACGCGATCTTGTCGTAGGTAATCTCATTCTGGCGCGAGATATCCTGAGGGCGCACGTAGCCCGCGACCAAAAGTTCACGCAGCTCAAAGTTGACGCGCAATTCCTGCGACCCCGAGATCGAAAGCACCCCGTTTGGTAAAACATCAATCACGGTTGCGGCCACCCGCAGGGTCAGCTTTTCCTTTCGCTTTACTGATCCTTTGCCTTTGCTGGTCGACGAGGAATCGATCGACACGGCTTCGTCCAGGGATGCGCCATTTGGCAGGTGCTCGGCCGCGCGTTGCGGTAAGCCAAACAGCCCCGGCACCTCAAGACTTTCCGAGCCGCTACGGGATCGGTTGGTGTCATTCGATATCTCGGCCTTTTCGTCCAGCTCGATCACGACCGTCATGATGTCCCCTTTCTTGATCGCGCGCTGATCTCCCAGCAGAGACTGCTGACCACCGCTCCAAAGCGAGGATTTGTCGACACTGCGCGCCGGCTGCGTATGCAAAGGCAAGCCGGGCCAAAGCATCGCCACATGTTCCGGCGACTCATCATTGGACGTAAAGCTTGGTGGTTTGCCAAGGTGATCCACACGGCCACAGCCCGACAAGGTGAGAACGGCAACCAACAGAGTTTTAGGAAGTACTGACATCATTTTACCTCGATCTGGCCGTTCGACCGGATACGTCCGGTTACGGTTGTGCGTGACGACAGGTTCATGACCCGGATTCGATCCCCGACCGCGCCACGGCCCAACGCGCGACCCTCGGCGGTGATGGACAGGGGGCGGCGGTCAAAAACAAGAACGACAAGATCGTTTCGATCCACAATTGCAGGCGGACCGAAATCGCCCTCACGAATAGGACGCCCGGGGTAGAGGGCGACGCGCGCCTCTTGCCCAACAAGAAAGTCCACATTGCTCACCGCGTTTGGAACCATCTGATCCTTGGTTTCCAGGTCAGTGGCTGAAATGATTTCCTTGGCCCGAATTGTGCGTTTCGACACCACAATTTCAGCCATTGCCGGGATCGGAGCCGTCAAGGCCAGAACAAAACTCAGAGCCCGCATCACCGCACCTGCGTCGTTGCGCCCATCATCTGATCGACGGCGGATATGACCTTGGCATTCATTTCATATCCTCGCTGTGCCTCAATCAGTTCGGTAACCTCGCGCACCGCATCGACCGAACTGTCCTCGAGATAGCCCTGCCGCAGCGTGCCCATCCCATCCTCTCCGGGTGCGCCAACCACGGGCGCGCCCGAAGCTTCGGTTTCTTTGAACAGGTTGCTGCCAATCGCCTCGAGCCCCTTGGCGTTGGAAAAACTGGCCAAAGTGAACTCTCCCAGCAGTTGCCCCTCTGGCGCGTCATCGAAATAGGCGTAAACTTCACCCGCGGGGTTAATCGAGATCGACCGCGCATCGTCGGGAATGGTGATCTCGGGCGCTACGGCAAACCCGTCCGATGTTACGATCAGCCCCTCGGCTGATCGTTTCAGGCTGCCATCGCGGGTATAGCCGGACTGGCCGTTGGGCAGCGTCACTTCCAGATAACCGCGCCCTTCGATGGCGATGTCCAGATCGCTTCCGGTGGCTGACAAAGCACCCTGCGATAGCTGCACGGTCACCGCCGCCGGGCGAACCCCAAGACCTAACTGGATACCTGTTGGCAAAACCGTACCGTCATTGGCATTGACCGCGCCTGCTCGTGCCATCTGCTGATAGTGCAGATCGGCGAATTCGGCGCGCCTTGCGTTGAAACCCGTGGTGTTCATATTCGCAAGGTTGTTCGAGATCGTCTCGACTCGCATCTGTTGCGCCGTCATTCCCGTCGCCGCGATTTTTAAAGCCCGCATGTCAAATTCTCCTTGTACAAATCAGCGCATCAGCGCCTTGAGCGCACCGCGCGCACGTTCGTCTTCGGCCTCCAGAAAGCTCTGCCCCAATTCATAGGCGCGCTGGATCTCGACCATGCGCGAGACCTGGGCGATGGCATTCACATTCGATCCTTCGAGAAAACGGTGAACGACCACAGGTTCTTCGACTGGTTCAATATCGCCCTCGGCCCGAAACTGCGTGCTGCCTTCGCGCACCAGTGTTTTGGGATCGGCAACTCGGTAAACACCGATTTGTCCCAGCAATTGCCCGTCGACACTCAGCGTACCGTCGCTGCCGACATCAATGGTTGCCGCGTCCGGCGGGATAAAAACGGGCGCGCCATTGCTATCCAGCACACGGTGCCCGTCCATTGTCACCAGATCTCCGTCCGCGTTGGATGAGAACGCACCAGCTCGGGTCAGACGGTTGCCCGCGGGGGATTCAACCATAAAGAACCCATCCCCTTCGATGGCGAAGTCGAACTGCCCTCCGGTTTCGGTCAGCACGCCTTGCTGCAGCGACGTATTGCGCACTTCGGCGCGGCTCATGGACAGGGACGGGTTTCCGGACATATCGCGTACGAATTCCGAGAAAACCAAACCTTGCGCGCGGTAGCCGGTGGTGTTGGCATTGGCGATATTGTTCGCCACCAGGCGCATTTCGTTCATCAGACCCGATTGCCGGGACAGGGTGACATAGGCGGTATCCATCAGCGACCTTCTGCGATTAAAGGGATCAGTGTTCCTGCGAAGAACGTGACCAGCGTCTGGGTCATGAAGCCCATTGAGATCCAGAACACGATGACGATGGCGATCAGCTTGGGCACGAAGGTCAGCGTCATCTCCTGCACCGAGGTCAGCGCCTGGAACAGGCCAACGATCAGGCCCGAAACCAGCGCCACCGCCAGGATCGGAACCGAGGTGATGACCGCGACCCAAAGCGCCTGACGTACGATGTCATAGAACAGACCTTCGCTGAGCATTGCGTCAGACCGGCATCCGCAGGATTTCCTGGTAAGCCTCGACCACCTTGTTGCGCACGATCACAGCTGTTTCCACCGCCAGTTCGGTCTGCGCCAGCGCCTGCACCAATGCATGCGGATCGGCCTGCCCGGTCATTGCGGCCTGCGACATCTGCTCGGACTGTTTCAGCGTCGCGGCAAAGTCCTGAAACCCTGCCCGCAGCCCCTGGGCCATTCCGGCATGGTCTGGGTCAGCTTGCGTTGCGGGGCGCGCGCCCGCATAACTCTGGGCCGCATTGATTGCTCGGATATCCATTTTGGTGTCCTTTATTTTCTAAGAAGGTCCATCAGGCTCGACGACATCTGACGAGTCTGATCGAACATCTTTAGGTTGGCTTCGTAACTGCGTTGCGCCTCGCGGGCGTCGGCGATCTCGATCATCAGATCGACGTTCGAGCCACGATAGTGACCCGTGTCATCGGCCATCGGATGACTTGGGTCGTAAATGCGAAACAGCGCGCGGCGGTCCAGCTTGACCCGCCCAGCCTGCACCATTTCGTTGCCGCCTTTGTTCACGGCCTCAAACGGAACCGTCTTGCGCCGATAACCCGGCGTATCCGCGTTCGAGATGTTTTCGGACACATGGCGCAAACGCGCGGCCTGTGCGCGCAAGGCGCTGGCAGAGGCCGTCAGAGAATGGGAAAAGTCACTCATCCTATGGCCCCCTTATGCCCGGCCGACGCTGCTGCGCAGAATGTTCATTGAAGATTTGTAGATCGCCAGGGCACGGTCATGCTGACGCTTGACCTCAACGCCTTTTAGCATCTCTTCCTCGACAGAAACGCCATTGCCATTTGGGTCACCCGAAGGCGAGGCTTCAATCTCAGCCCAAGGTTTTGGGCCGCCAATACCGTTGAGGTGACCCGCCCGCGTCGCAGTCATGGCGACCTCACGACCCGAGCTTTCGAAGGCTTTCTGAAAATCCTCGATATCGCGGGGCTGGTAGCCTGGCGTATCCGCATTGGCCATGTTTCGTGCAATGACGGATTGCCGTTGCCCGGCATGGGTTGCCATTGCGTACGCGGTCTTAAAGACGTTCAGGTCATAGAACATCGGGGCTTCTCCCTCGATCAATTTCAATCAAGGCTTAACCCCGATTCCTTTAAAAACCGTTTTCAGAAACCGTTGGAGAACCCACGATGTCCGATCTTGACCCGATGCTTTTGAAATGCGAATTCGACCGCCTTACTGCCATGCACCATATGGGACGAGTGGCCAGTGTCGCGCGCGGGGTCATAGAGGTTGAGGGCCTCGAAACCCATGCCCGGATCGGGGATCATGTGACTTTACGCCGACGCAATGGGCCGGATCTGGCAGGCGAAGTTCTACGTGTCGAATCGGATATGATCCACGTGCTGCCCGCCATGGCACCAGACGGGGTCTGCCTTGGCGACAGGGTGATTCTGCTGCAAACACCCGCCTTTGCGCCGGGTATGCACTGGTTGGGACGGGTGATTGACCCGTTCGGTCAGCCGCTGGACGGAAAACCGCTGCTGCAGGGCATCCAAACGTACGACATCATGCGATCCCCACCAGCGGCAGTCGATCGCAAACCTCTGGGTGGCCGAATGGAAACTGGTCTTGCTATGCTGAACACCATGCTGCCATTGGTTCAGGGACAGCGCGTTGGTTTGTTTGCAGGTTCGGGCGTGGGAAAGTCCACTTTGCTGGCAACTCTGGCGCGATCTATGCAGGCGGATGCAGTCGTCGTCGCGCTGGTGGGTGAGCGTGGGCGCGAGGTCAACGAGTTTGTCGAACATGCACTGGGTTCCGAGGTAATGAAGCGGTCAGTCGTTGTAGCCGCAACGTCTGATCAGTCCGCCTTGGCCCGCCGCCGATGTGCCTGGTCCGCGATGTCGGTGGCAGAATACCTGCGCAATCAGGGTCTGAGCGTGCTGTTTCTGGCGGATTCGGTCACTCGGTTTGCCGAGGCGCATCGTGAGATTGCCGTGCCTATGGGCGAACGGCCTTCGCTGCGCGGATTTCCCCCTTCTGTAACCCCTTTAATTGCCGCCCTGTGCGAGCGGGCCGGGACAGGCACGGAAGAGCAGGGCGACATCACAGCAGTGTTCAGCGTTCTGGTTGCAGGATCTGATATGGATGAACCCATTGCCGATATCCTGCGTGGCGTTCTGGACGGCCACATTGTCCTGAGCCGTGAGATCGCCGAACGCGGCCGGTTTCCGGCCATTGACCTGAGCCGCTCGGTCTCGCGCAGCCTGCCGAGTGCGGCCACGGCGGAAGAGAACCTGTTGATATCCCAAACCCGCCGACTGGTTGGCAGCTATGAGCAATCCGAAGTTATGATCAGGGCCGGGCTTTACTCCGAGGGCGCGGACCCACTTCTCGATCAGGCGGTGCGTGTTCATGATGACCTGGACGGCTTTTTTGCTAAACCCGAAACGGAAGACATCCAGAACAGCTTCAACCACCTGCAGCTGATCCTGCGTCGGGCAGGAACCGCTTTGGCGCAGTAGAGATATCGCGACAGTTTTAAACGTTAAGCCCGCCTTAAGACCTGCACTGCTACCTCGGAAGCGGGTGATAAAAAGGTGGTGGAGATGGGTGCGCAATCCAATGCGGCGCCAATCATCATCAAGAAGAAACGTGTGTCCGGTGGCGAAGGTCACCACGGTGGCGCGTGGAAAGTCGCATATGCCGACTTTGTCACGGCCATGATGGCGTTCTTCATGTTGATGTGGCTGTTGAATGCAACGACGGAAAAACAACGCAAAGGACTGGCGGATTACTTTTCGCCAACAATACCGGTGAATCCGGTGTCAGGCGGCGGTGACGGCGCCTTCGGCGGCAACAATATGTTCTCGGAAAAGACCATGGTGATGGATGGTTCGGGCGCCAGCCAGAAAAGCCCGACGGTTGCCCGGCAGGCACGCGGTTCGGTCGGCGTGAACGCAGAAGGTGGTAAAGAGACCGTCGAGGATTTTTCGACACTCGAAGCCGAGCTTCTGGGGCGCACGGGCGAAAGTCTGGTTTCGGACAAGGTCCGGAAACATATCGTCACGCGCGTCACTGACGAAGGCTTGGTTGTCGAGCTGTTCGATACCGAGGATCAACCGCTGTTCGAATCGGGAACCGACAAGCCCACCGCCATGATGCGCGCACTGGCGCTGCTGGTGGCGCGGTCTTCGGATCTGGTACAGAATGCCGTCGCAGTCGAGGGTCATGTGCGCGCTTCACCAGTTGTCTTGGCAAACAACCCGGCCTGGGACCTGTCAACGACCCGCGCTCAAACCGTGCGCCAGATGTTGCAGGGCAAGGGTTTGTCCGCCGAAAGGCTGGATCGGGTCACGGGCCACGCGGACCGCGAACTGACAGCCAAAAACCCGATGGCAGTTCGCAACAACAAGATCGAGATCATTTTTCTGCGTACGCCCTAGAATTCAAAAGGATAGAACGCATTTTACCTGTTAGCGTGCTGTTAAGGGCCAGCACGTTAGCTGTTGCATCACGTTTTGACGCAACAGAAGGGCGTGCCAATGACAATTTCCTCTTCGCTGAATGCCGGTGTGGCCGCTTTGAAGGCCAACGCGAACCGGCTGGCGACCATCTCTGACAATATCGCCAACTCGTCCACCTTTGGCTACAAACGGGTTGAGACCGACTTTCACTCGATGGTCACCTCCGGTCAGGGTGGAAGCTATTCGGCAGGCGGCGTCAGAACCACGAGTCAACGCATGATCGACCAGCGTGGATCGCTGGTCACAACGAACAATTCAACCGATTTGGCAGTGCGCGGCCGTGGCCTGCTGCCCGTGCGACCCAGCTCTCAGGTGGCGTCAAACTCGAATGAGATGCTTCTGACCACAACTGGCTCGTTCCGCACCAATGAGCAGGGTCATCTGGTGACGCAATCGGGGCTTGTTTTGTTGGGTTGGCCCGCTGGCCCGGACGGATCGATCCCTAATGTGCCAAGGGATACGGCAGCTGCGCTGGAACCCGTCAAACTCAGCGTCAACCAACTAACCGGTTCACCGACCACAAGCATGAACCTTCGCATGAACCTTCCGGCCACGGCGACGGATGCCGGCGCACCGGGTGACGCACAGCCTTTGTCTGTTGAGTATTTTGACAACCTCGGAAAATCGGAATCCGTGAATATTGAACTGGTCCCGACCGTGCCCGGTACGGGCTCCAGCAATGAATGGACGATGACACTGCGCGATACCGCATCTGGCGGTGCGGTGATCGGAGAGTACCGCCTGACCTTCACCGACAGCCGAACCGCAGGCGGCACGCTGGCCAGCGTGACCACCATTTCGGGTGGTGCTTACGATCCGGCAAATGGCAGTTTTGTGGTGAACGTGGATGGCGGGCCGATGGAGGTTAATATCGGTCAGATTGGCGACAAAGATGGAATTACCCAGCTGTCGGATACATTTGCCCCCGTATCGATCACGCGCGACGGTGCCCCCGTTGCAACGATGACAGGCGTGAAGGTGGATGAAAACGGGTATGTCTACGCGCAATACGACAGCGGTGTTAGCCGGCGCGTGTACCAGATTCCGCTTGTCGATGTTCCCAACCCGAATGGGCTAACGGCGTTGGATAATCAGACCTATGCCCCATCCCGCGACAGCGGAACGTTCTTCCTTTGGAACGCGGGCGATGGGCCAACGGGCGATCTGGTGTCCTTTGCGCGCGAAGAATCGACGACAGATGTTGCAACTGAACTGACATCAATGATCCAGACGCAACGGGCATTTTCGTCAAGCGCCAAAGTGATCCAGACCGTCGACGAGATGCTGCAGGAAACCACAAACATCAAACGTTGATCCGGGGCTTTGAGCTAGGGAAAGGACCTGTCCGATGAACATGACGACAGCATTGAACAACGCGTTGGGCGGTCTGACCGCCGCAAGCCGCGGGGCCGCAGTTGTCTCGGGCAATATCGCCAACGCCCTGACACCGGGCTATGCGCGTCGCTCGCTGGAATTGGCAACAAGTCCGATCTCAGGCAACGGCGTGCGCACCGTCGGTGTGACGCGCCATCAGGACCCGGCCCTGATCGCCAACCGGCGCGATTCCGACGCAAATCTTGCCGGTACAAGCGCAATCTCAGAGTTCTACACGCGTTTTGAAAAGGCCGTGGGTTCGGTTGATGACCCCAAATCCTTTGCCTCTCGGTTGACCGAATTTGAGAACGACATGACAACGGCCGCCAGCTTGCCCGATTCCAAAGTGCGGCTGGATCAGGCGGCCCGCGCTGCCCGGGATTTGGCGGAGAGCCTTAACGCGGCATCCGAAGGTTTACGTCAGGCGCGGTCGGACGCAGACAGGACCATCGGCAAGCAGGTCAACCGCCTGAACCAGTCCTTGCAGGATATCGAAAAGCTGAACAATAAGATCCCCAGCATCAAGAACTCCGGCAGCGATATCAATGCCTTACTCGATCAGCGCCAAGTATTGATTGATCAAGTGAACGAGCTGATGCCGGTCAATGTCGTAGCGCGGGATAACGACCGTGTGTCGCTATATTCAGACGGCGGCCTGATCCTTTTAGAGGGGCAGGCAGCAGAATTCAGTTTTACGACTACCGGCGAAACCAAGCCGCACATGACATTTGCCAACAGCCTTTTGTCAGGTCTTGAAATGAACGGGCAGCCTGTGCGTACCGGCGGCAATAGTGCGCAGCTTAGGGGCGGTGCGCTGGCGGCTCAGTTCGAGATTCGCGATGAACTGGCGGTTGAGGCTCAAGTACACTTGGACACCGCCGCCCAAGACCTGATCGAACGGTTCGAGACCGCCGGTCTTGATCCGACCGTCGCGGCAACTGATCCCGGCGTGTTCACCGATGATGGCAATCGCTACGACGCAACTGCGGCAATCGGATTGGCTTCGCGCATACGCTTGAACGTGGCAGTGGACCCCGATGCTGGTGGTGACAGCTGGAAATTGCGGACGGGCCTCGGCGCCGCCACTCCGGGGGATCCGGGCGATGCAACACAGCTGAGGGCCTTTAGCGCGGTCCTGAACGATGCCCGTCCTGTTGCCGGGGGGTTATATGGCACCGGCAACATGCGAGCTGCGGAAATTGCCGAGGCACTGCTGTCTAAGGCTGGGGCAAACGCCCATGCCGCCGAGGGGCGCATGACATTCGCCAAGCACTCGCAACTGGAAATGGCCAAGATCGAAGCTGAACGTGGCGTGGATACCGACACCGAACTGCAAAACCTGATGCAGATCGAAAAGACATACGCCGCGAATGCGCGGCTCATCTCGACCCTGGATGAGATGATGGACACTTTGCTGAGGTTATGACGATGAATTTGACATCCATTGGTGATCTGGCGCGTGGTTTGACGCTGAGAACCCGGTCGACCGAGATCAAAAACCAGATCGAAACACTGTCCTACGAATTGTCATCCGGACGGGTTCAGGACTTGCCTGGTCATCTGGACGGTGATTACTCTCATCTGCTGGATCTGGATCGCAGCCTGTCCAGACTGGATGCGTTCAAAGTATCGACCGCCGAAGCCGGGTTGTTCACGGATGCGATGCAGCTGAGCCTGAACACAGTTGCCGGCGCTGTTGAGGGGATTACCGCCTCACTTCTGTCCTTTGGCACCTCGAATCAGGCGGTGACCCACGAAAACGCGTCGGCTCAGGCCAGAAACGAACTGGACGCAATCGTGTCCGCGTTGAACACCCGCGCCGGAGGGCGCAGCCTTTACTCGGGCACCGCAACGGATGTCTCTCCGCTTCCGTCCGCTGACACGCTGATCACCGCGCTAGAGGCCGAGTTGACGGGCGCAGCTACTGTCGCGGACATCCGGCAGAGGGCAGAGGATTGGTTCAACGATCCTACCGGGTTCGATGCGGTAATTTATCAGGGATCCGGCACAAAACTGGCCCCCATGCAGATATCCGAGAATGAAAGCGTTTCAATTCCTGTGACAGCGACCGACCCAGCCATCAAAGCTGCACTTCGCGACATCGCGGTCGCAGCCGTGG
This sequence comes from Ruegeria sp. CDSB029, assembly GCF_059611125.1. Classification (NCBI taxonomy): domain Bacteria; kingdom Pseudomonadati; phylum Pseudomonadota; class Alphaproteobacteria; order Rhodobacterales; family Roseobacteraceae; genus Ruegeria; species Ruegeria sp. CDSB029. The sequence goes on along the minus strand of NZ_JBXWOX010000012.1, from coordinate 71,559 downwards.
TCGCGGACAGCGGTCTGAATGTCCCGATGCAACAAAGAACGGCCTTGTTCAAACAATTGGGCGTCGATCTGGTCAACGCCAAGGATCAGTTGGTGGGGCTGCGCGCCGATGTCGGCGCGACCGAGGCCCGAATCGAACAGGCGCAAACACGAAATAACGCGGCGCGGACTAGCCTACAAAGCAGCCGAAGCACATTGATCGCGGCGGATCCCTATGAAACCGCCACTCAGTTGCAAACCGTGCAGTTCCAACTGGAAAGCCTGTATTCGGTCACCGTTCGCAACGCGAACCTGTCACTAGTGAATTTCCTGAGATGAGAGTTCTTGTTTTTCTTCTGATGTTGCTTCCTGGCCTGGCCTCCGCCGGCGCTATCCGACTGAAAGATTTGGTGGACTTCGACGGAGTCCGCGGAAACGATCTGGTCGGTTACGGTCTGGTTGTAGGGCTGAATGGAACCGGTGACGGGCTAAGAAATTCACCCTTTACCGAAGAGATCATGTCCAACATTCTCGAAAGGTTGGGCGTCAACGTCAACGGTGAGGATTTTCGCCCCAAAAATGTGGCCGCCGTTCTGGTGACAGCAAGCCTGCCGCCTTTCTCACGTGTTGGCGGGCAAATCGACGTGACGGTCTCTGCCATCGGAGATTCCAAAAGCCTGTTGGGTGGAACGTTGATAATGACCCCATTGAACGCCGCCGACGGGCAGATTTACGCTGTTGCGCAAGGCACCGTTTTGGCAGGCGGCGTGTCGGCTGAGGGAGAGGCTGCCTCGGTGGTGCAGGGCGTTCCCACATCCGGCGTGATCCCCTCTGGGGCAAGGGTGGAACGTGAAATCGATTTCGAACTATCGGCGCTTACCCAGATGCGCCTTGCTTTGCGAGAGCCTGATTTTACTACGGCAGGCAGGATCGAGCTTGCTATTAATTCCGAATTCAACAGTGCAGTGGCCATCATGCGGGATTCCGGGACAGTTGAGCTGAACATAGCGGCAACGCGGGCAATTTCGACTGCCCACGCTCTTGGGCGAATCGAGAACATTCTGGTCGAACCCGAAACCAAGGCCCGCGTCGCGGTCGATCAGCGTTCGGGCACGATAGTGATGGGGCAGGAAGTGCGGATATCCCGCGTGGCGGTCTCGCAGGGCAATCTTACACTCACGGTTGAAGAGGCGCCGATTGCGGTTCAACCCAACCCCTTCGCGCGCGGTGAAACCGTTGTGGTGCCTAGAACAATCGCTGGAATAGAAGAAGAGGAAGGCACCGGGCTGGCTGAAATACCCGAAGCGGCAACCCTGTCCGAAGTCGTGGCAGGCCTGAACGCGCTAGGGGTGTCGCCCCGGGACATGATCGACATTCTGAAGACGATCAAAGCCGCCGGAGCGTTGCACGCCGAATTTATCGTACGCTGAGGAACTCAGCCCAACAGGTCACCGCCAAGGCTGACGGAGGGGCCAAATGGCCCCGCCAAAACCTATTTGGATTTCCAGCTGTTTAGCCATTTTCTGAACCTGCTGCCCTGCTCTTCTATGGCGTCGCCGGCGGCATAAAGGCCATCTTCCATATTCTCGATCACGGGATCGACCCGCGCCTCGCGAAACCGGCGCCAGCGGACCCAAAGGGCCCAAACAATCGCGAAGAAAACGGTCAGAAAAATGATATTGAACCAGGGAATGATCCGAACGTCTTGGCTGTCTACTGACCAAATCTTTACTGCATTCGGGAAAATTGACAGGAACTCACTGCGCCAACCGTAGTGGCGAACAACCACCCAGCGAGGCGCTTCGGCTGTTGATTTCAAGTCTGCTGCTTCGGCCTGCAGGTTCGACGAGTTTAGTTTGAAATAAGGTGGCCAGCCCCAGCCGGTGTCTTCGTTCCGATAAACCATGACCTTGCCGTTGGTCTTGCGGGTCTGAATGAAAAACACATCGCGGTTTGGTGTTGTCGCATCACTGCCGACGTCATGAACCGACCAGAAGATGCTGTTCTCACCGGGGTCGATCCGTTTCTCATAGGTATCCGAAATCCGAATCACATCGTGCTGCGGCAGGGTGTAATTCAACACCGCCGCAATCGTGCCCCAGAACATGATGATGATAGCCCATTTGACGTAACGCATCAGCGAAACCCTCACATGAAATTCGTAACATAAATCAGGATTGCGATCAGGCCCAGCGGCACCACGTAAACCCCAAGGATCAGTTTGCGGCGAAACGATCCGTCGTATTTTTTGAGCCCGCGCTGGACAAATGCATCGCGGTCGCCGGTCAGACCCTTTTTTTCCCAATGGGCGATCAGCTTACTGCGCCGTACCCAGCGGGAATAGATTGATACGCCCACATAAATGACCGTCAGAACGACCAGCAACGGGATCAAAAAGCGCAGTGCGACGAACATTTAACTTCTCCCTACTGCGCCCCAGGGGCCGACGCGTGCGATGATGTCTTCGCTGATCCGGTCATTGCCGCTCATATCCGGTTCGTGGCCGAACAGTGCGGCCCGGGCGCCAGCCTTATCCACCTGATACTCGCGCGCAAGGAAGTCGGCAACATAGGCTTTCTTGGCCTCGGGCCATGTCGCATAGGTGCGGTAGAACAGTTCCTTATGGCAAATGAACACCTGACGCGGGTCCAACGGGGCCAGTTCCGCCAACAACATGTTCACCAGATCGCGGTTCGGTGTGTTGGTTGCGCGCAACGTATAGAAATAGGCCGGATGATCTGACGTGATGCGCGGCCACGGCCCGCCATCCTTTGCCCAGCGCAGCAGCTGTGCCAGACCGTGATAGGCCTCGGGCAAACGATCCGAATGGTTTCGCGCCAGCCGTCGCATGTCACCGCGATCCAAACCTGTCAGGTCGACGCCTGCATCGGCTGCGGCATCCACGGTCAGGAAGTCCATTTTCTGCTGCAGGATTGCGGCGGAATTGACACCGCGCGCCTCGATGATCGTTTCAACCAAGCCGTTTAGCCCGAGGAACTTGGCGATCTGGTTCCGCTGAGATGGGTCAAAAACGTATTTGATCGGCATATCGTCGGGTCTGTCGCCCATACAGATCACCGCCGGGTGATCCAGATCCGGGAACAGGTAGAGCCCGTCGAAGTGCGCCGTCCAGAAATTGCGCTGCTCGAATGCGGTATGGCGCAGGCGGACGGGATTGCGGGTGACGTCGCCGGTTTCCTTGGCCGTTTCGATCATCTTGGCGATCAGCACATCGTCGAACCAGGCGTCCTCTTCGGTTTTGAACTGCTCGACCATGCCCGCCAGTTGTTGCGCTTTGCGCAGGGTGCCGCCTGCAGTATCTGCCTCGATCTCAATCTTGCGCAGGTTCAGCAGATCGCGCGGTGTGGTGAGTTTGATGACCGAGTTCACCAGTTCCCCAGCCACCGCATCGGTGGCGGTCAGGGCAAACAGTTGCGCCTCGTTCATCTCGATGAATTCGCGCAGGATATCGCGCGAGGTCGAGAATTTGACGTTCAGCAGTGGCGCGCGTTTCTGCTCGGTCGTCAACAGAATGAACTGTCGGTTGACTCCGTTGGGGTTGAGGTAGAGCTCGTCCTCCAGCTCAATACCCACCTCCGGCGAATAGCCCGAGATGTCGACATGGAAGTCCGTCAGTGCCGTGGTCTTGCCCGCCAGATGCTGCAACGCGCGGTTATACCGCTCGACCAGAGCCGGGCTGGAGATGTGGACGAGGTTGCCGAACATCAGGCCTTTTTCGATGAGGCGGATCATCAGCTCAACTTCTTTCTAAGCTTCGCTTCGATTTCTACTAAAGCTTCCTGATATCGATTTCGGAACTCATCATCGTCGGAAAATCTGGCATACATTACTCGCCAATCCTTCCAATAACTTCTCTGTGCGATATCTCGATCCTCAGTCGATAATGAAGGGTTTTTCGCTCTCAAGTGTTCCTGGATTACTCTCCGCAATTCTGCTTCAAGTTCGAAAATTGGATTCAACAAACTGCTGTAGGCCGTTCCCCAAACGGCATCTGCTTCAAGCGACAATGGATAAAGCTCTGATCGAATTTCTACGACTTTCGCCCATCTCTTCTCATACTCTGCTGCCGCTTGACGGTAGCGATTGAGTTCAATCTCACTTTGGTTTGGATGCGAGTCACTGTTCTTCGAGGCAAAAGTTTCACTGTAATCAAACGCAGGGTGTCTCGCTTCTTCGACTGCGTCTCTATGCCTATAAATATGTTTCAGAATCGCTGTTACCAGATCGTGGTTGGTTTGGAATGTTATCTGGGATTTCCAGGTTCGCAGCCCACGACAAGCGGCAACAGATGCCACTATCGCTGCTATCGCCATTATAATGTTGGCCACCGCAGAAATTTCTTCTGACACAAATGTCACTCCTTCCCCTCCAGATACCGCCGCTTGGCCTCTTCCATCCGGCCCATCTCGCGGATGGCGTTCTCGATGGCGACCTCGTCGCTCTTGTCGGCATAGCGGAACTCGCTGTCGGCGTAGCGGTTAATCTCTTGGATCACCATCTCGACCGTGATCGGCTGGCGCAGGTCCTCGATCATCGCCTTCTTGGTGTCGTAGTCGCGGAACAAGAACAGGTCGGGGTTTTCCATCCATTCGTCGGGCAATTCGAAATCCATCGCGCGGACCTTGACGGCGTCGGTTATGTTCTTGATCGCGCGGCCGGTGAACCGCTCATCCGCCTGTTGGATCGCCTTGAGGTAGGTGCCCATCTTGGCAATCGTATCCATCTGGCCGATATCGCCGGACACCCGGTCATAAACCTGCAGCAGAGCGTCCTCGTGCGGGCGCGAGTGGCTTTCAAAACTGGCGGCGACGGCTTTTTTGATTTCCTGCGCGGCGTAGGCTTCGTGTTCGCCCAGCGGGATGTCGTGGTTGCGGCCCATCAGCAGGTGCAGGATGTCGATGTAATCCTCGCGCGTTTGCGGTCCGTCCACCAGAAACCGCGCACCGGCCCGCTGACGCAGGGCGTCGTCCACATTCTCGGGGTAGTTCGAGAACATGCCAAAGGTGCAGTTGCCGCGCACGACGGTGTTGGCACCCGCAAAGCTCTCCATCAGCACGGCGGTGATTTCCAGCTGCCCGGCTGACGACTGCCGGTCGCCGCGTTTGCCTGCCAGCTGGTCGATGTCGTCGATGGTGCCGAACCCGATGACCGAGGGGTCGATGATCGTGTTGATAAACGCTTTGGCGTTCTGGCCGGATTTGCCCTGATAGCTGTCGATATTGTCGGTGCTCAGGTTCTGATAACGGAACGGATAGCCCGCGTTCTGGCAATAGTCGTTGATCAGCCCGGCCATCATCTGGATCAGGGTGGTTTTGCCGGTGCCCGGTTTGCCGTCGCCCATGAAGGTAAAGATGAACCCGCCGAGTTCCGCGAACGGGTTCAGGCGGCGGTCGAAGTCATAGGCCATCACCATCTTGGCCAGCTTCATCGCCTGATACTTGGCGATATGGTTGCCGACCACCTCGTTCGGTTTCTTGAACGTCATGGTGAGGGTGGTGGATTTGGCCTTTGATGCTGGTTCGAACCCTCGGATCGTCAGATCATCAGCCTCGATGTGCCAGGCGGCGTTCTGGAACGGGGCCAGATGACCTGCGGATTGCGCGCGCAGGGCCGACTTTTCCATCAGTTGCTCGGCATAGGCGCTGGTGGCGGCAATCAGATGAGCATCGTCGGGGGCATGTTTGGCGAGGGTCTGGTCCAGTTCCCACAGCGCGCCGTGCAGGGCGAGTTGGCCGTTGTCGGTCAGGACCTCTTCGACCTCACCGATATCGACAGTGGTCTCTCCAAGATGCGAGGACATCAAGTACGCCAGCGCATTGCCGAAGGTGTGCGAGGTGATCAGCGCCTCGGCCGTCAGCAGTTCCGAGAATTCGGTCTTGCGCGCGGCGGGCAAGTCTCCAGCAAGGTTCGCGCGTTTCAGATCAGCCAGCGACGTCTGTTCCGCATAGGTCTCAGCCACAGCCAAGGCGATGGCAATGGCGCGGCGGATGGCCTGCTGCGTGGTCGCCTGCGGTGGTGAAACTAGCGTATCGCCATCATCCGAGGCCTCGATCCGTTCGACCAGATGCACTCCGGCTGCGCGCACGGTTCGGCGTGTCACCAGCCCCGGCGTCGTCGACCGAAACCGCCGTCCAGTTGCAACGCCCGGAGACCGTTCGGGCGCCACCTCAACCGCTTTGGCTATCCGCGGCGCGTGTTCGAAACCGTTCAGCAAGGCGGTCGCTGCCGGATAATGCTTGCGAATATCGTCTTCGCGCAATTCCATCTGATCTGACGTCAAACTCATTTCAAAACCGCCCTTGCTTCATCTTTTCAAAAATACTCCCGCCGGAGGCCAAACTAATATCTCAGCACCTGCCCGCTCTTGCTGACCACGAATTTGCGCACATCACCAAATCCCGGCGGGTTGCGCTCGGCCAGCACCTGAAACGGGCGTTGGGGCAGGATGATCGACCGTTGGGTGCGCGTGGCCCCGGTTTCGGCCCCTTGCCCGCCGAATGGGTCCAGCGCGAAGACCTCGCGCTCGACTGTGGAAAACCACCCGGCGCGTTCTTCGATCACCTCTTCGCTTTGCAGCTCTTCGGTGGTCCAGGCCAGTGCCCAGTCCTGACCTTGCGGTGCCTGTGCGTCCTCAAGCACCTGCCGCAACGGGCCGGTTTGCTCGGTATAGGCCGAGGAATACATCGGCCCCACGTGGATGCGGCGCAGATGTTTGGGGTGCAAGTCGTCGAAATCCTGATCGAAGCCTTTGGCAATAGTCACCAGTTTCAGACCGCCTAAGCTTTGCGCCATCAGATGCGCCTGAACTTCGGGCCAACGACGTTGGTCCTTGGGCAGGGCGGTTTTGCCGCTGTCCTCCAACTGCATCAGGTAGATGACCGGAAGGTTGATTTGGCTGTCAAAAACCGCCCAGTGGATCATGAACTTGCGCCGTTCGCCCACATTTCCGATCCAATGACATTCGGGATCGTTGCGAGCCCAGAACAGCTGACCCTTTAGCAATTCCTCGTAATAGAGCCTTTGCGACAGGGCGAATTGCAGCTTGGTGGGGATTTCCTGATCGCCGATGATCGTCCGCACCATGTCGGTTTTCAGGTCGCCCTCCGAGGGCATATTCGCCAGATGCACCTGCGCCTGCTGCGCGTCATTGGCCATGGTCAGCAGCTCGGCCGCCACCGGAAAGCCGCTGTCGCGCTTGTCCATAGCCAGGCTGCCAAAGAACCGGCCCGTATCGCGCCCGACCAGCAGGTATTTCATGCTGAGCGCGCGAAAAGTGTAGAGCAGCCCCGAGAGGTAGCGCGATACGATCCGCACCTCTTGCTTGCTGATCGCGCCCTCAGCCTCCATCGTCGCGGCCACGCGCAGGAGGTGCACGGTGATCACCTCAAATTTGCGGAAATAGCGGCGCGAGGCGAAGGTGTCGGTCAGGCCGACATGGTCTTGGGTGGGGTCTGTCATGTGCTGACTTGCGATTGCTCAACTTCGACTATGGCTGATTTAAAAAAGCTCAGAAATGCAGTCGCATAGATTCCCAGAATTCCAATCCACGGTACGCCCCAACGGAGCAGCGCAAAGGTGCCGATGGCCAAACAAACAATGGAAAAGCCATATTTCCTCAACATTGAACCCCAAACGGCTTTGACCGCAATTGCATTGGCGAAACTAATTTTGTGCTCTTCGCCAATCTCTTTTGCATCTGAGCCACTCGGTATTGGCGACACGATGCAAAACGCGAACGCGCAACCCCAAATTCCAATGACAAGAACCGTGTTGGTCCCCAAGAAAATCCCTAACAGGCACAGAAAAAGCGATGAGTACCCAACTATGCGGGCGATCTTGTTGCGAACGGTTTTGGTAAACAACTACCTCAGCCCCCATACAGATTCTTATCGTGCTTCTCCACAATCGAGGCGAACCGGCGGGCAAAGCGTTCATCTGCCTTGGCCTTTTTCTCCAGCACATCACGGGCAAAGACCATATGGTCCTCATGCGCCTCAAGCATATCGGCCATTTTCTGGTTGGTCGCGGTGCCGATGGCGGCCATGGCGGTTTGCGCCTCTTGGTCGGTCTGCACGCCGATCTCGTTGATGCGGTGGGCCACGTCCTGCTGTTGCGCGGTTTTCAGCGATTTGGTCAGGGCGTCATACAGCACAACGCGTTGTTGCGTGTCTGTCTGCAGTTTGTTGATCAGCACCATCTGCGTCGCCGCCTGGTTCTGTAGGGAGTCGACCCAGGTCTTGCCCTTTTCGATGTAGCGCTCCAGCGTTTGTGACTTGGCCAGCTTGACCTGCTCTTCCTGAACCTTGGCATTGTATTGCTTGTTCAGCTCGGCCAGTTCGGTTTCCAATTGGGTCCGCGCGGCCGCGTCCTGTTCGACACTGATCTTGTTTTCCAGAGTGATGATCGTCGGATCCATATCCTGAATCTCAGCCCGCAGCGCCTCTAGTTCAGCAACAGTAGCCTCGCGGTCGTCCAGCGTACCGGTCAGGTTTTCCTCGACCTTCACCCGCTGTTCTTCCAACAAGGATAGCTGCCCTTGCAGCAATTGAACGATTACGTCGGATTTGGCGATCAGGTCCTGCAACTTGTCGTCGATATTGGCCGTGCGCATGCGTTCCTGCCGCATCGACTCGGATTTTCCTTTCGAGAAGATGCCGACAAACGTCTCCCACCCGGATTTCGAGCGCATCTCGTCGAAATCCTTGGAAAAGGCGCTGGTGACGTCGTCCAGACCCATGATCAGCTCAGCGATATTGGCGTTCATCACCTCGGTATGGGCGTGCACATCCTCAAGCGTGGCGTTTTCGATGTCGATGTCGGCCTCGGCAGAGCCGATCTTAGAGCGCGCGGCTTCAATCCGGGATGTCAGCCCTTCGATCTGAGACTGGCTTTCGCGCACTTTTTGCTGCGTTTCCTCAATCAACGCATCAAACTGCTGGTTCGACATCTGTCCTATTCCTTTTTAAATTATGCACCCAACAAGATAGGAGATGTTACGATCATTTACATCCCCTTGGGCATCCAATCCTGTGGAACTTTGGCAAACTCCGCCAAAAAAAGATAGGCGGGTTGACACTTTGGCCTCAGATCGCATGAATGCGCCCCGGTAGGCAAAAAACGTCACGTTTACCATACGAAAACTGGATTGATCTGACCCCACGGGTGGCCATAGACAATCCGGGAGGCACATGTTTGAGTGCTAACAAATTTTTATTGCCGGAGGCTGACCCATGCTGGACGCGACAACCGACCTGAAATCCATCCTGAAAAACCCCGATCTGCTGGTGACCAAAGCCTATATCGGCGGTCAGTGGGTCGACGGGGACAATGGCACCTTTGCCGTGACCAACCCGGCCCGCGGCGACGTCGTAGCCGAAGTCGCGGACCTGAGCCGCGCGCAGGTCGCCGGGGCGATCGCACAAGCTGAGGCCGCGCAAAAGGAATGGGCCAAGCTGACCGGCAAGGAACGCGCCGTGATTCTGCGTCGCTGGTACGACCTGATGATGGAAAACGCCGAAGATCTGGGCAAGATCCTGACCGCCGAGCAAGGCAAGCCGCTGGCCGAGGCCGTTGGCGAGATCGGCTATGGCGCGTCGTTCATCGAGTTCTTCGGCGAAGAGGCCAAGCGCGTTTATGGCGAGACGATCCCTGGCCATCAGCGCGACAAGCGGATCATGGTGCTGAAACAGCCGATCGGCGTTGCGGCCTCGATCACGCCCTGGAACTTCCCCAATGCGATGATCACCCGCAAGGCAGCTCCGGCACTGGCGGCAGGCTGCGCCTTTGTTGCCCGCCCGGCCAAGGAAACACCGCTGTCTGCATTGGTCATGGGCGTTCTGGCCGAACAGGCCGGTATTCCGGCTGGTGTGTTCAACGTATTGCCGTCCTCCAGCGCCAGCGAGATTGGGAAGGAATTCTGCGAAAATCCCGGCGTGCGCAAGCTGACCTTTACCGGCTCGACCGAAGTGGGTCGTATCCTGCTGAAACAGGCCGCTGATCAGGTGATGAAATGCTCGATGGAACTAGGCGGCAACGCGCCGTTCATCGTGTTTGACGATGCCGATCTGGATGCGGCCGTCGAAGGCGCGATGATGTGCAAGTTCCGCAACAACGGCCAAACCTGCGTCTGCGCCAACCGCATCTATGTGCAGGCCGGTGTTTACGACGAATTCGCGGCCAAACTGAAAGCCGCTGTTGAGGCGCTGAAAATTGGTGACGGTCTGGCTGAGGGCACCACGACCGGCCCGCTGATCAACGAAGAAGCCGTCGCAAAGGTTGAGGAGCACATCAAGGACGTCACCGACAAGGGCGGCGCGGTTCTGACCGGCGGTCTGCCGCATGATCTGGGTGGCACCTTCTTCCAGCCCACCATCGTGACCGGCGTGACTCAGGACATGATGGTCGCGCAGGACGAAACATTTGGCCCGCTCGCGCCTCTGTTCAAGTTCGAGGACGAAGATGACGTCATCGCAATGGCCAACGATACGATCTTTGGTCTGGCTTCATATTTCTACGCCAAGGACCTGAGCCGGGTGTACAAAGTGGCCGAGGCTCTGGAATACGGAATCGTCGGCGTGAACACCGGTATCATCTCGACCGAGCTCGGCCCGTTTGGCGGTGTCAAACAATCCGGCTTGGGCCGCGAAGGCAGCCATCACGGCATGGAAGATTATCTTGAAATGAAGTACGTCTGCCTGTCGGTCTGATCTGAAAAGGCCCCGGAGCACAGCGCCGGGGCCATTCGGTTTGTCACAAAACTGCAAACAAACCGTCACATCCCTGCAATGACCCGCGTTCATCCCCCTCTCATCCAAGTGAGAGAGGATACCACCCGATGTCATTGCGCTATGTCTGCCTGACATCTGCCCTTGCCCTGACCGCCGGTCAGGCTGTGGCAGAAATGAAATTCAACCGAATTGCGTCCTTCCCGGTCGTCAAGAACATGGCCGAGGGAACGGATACCACCCGCGAAACCTCGCCCGAGATCATCGCAGCGACTGCTGATGGCATGACGCTGGTCTATACGGACAGCCCGCTGGGCATGATTGGCATGGTCGACATCACCGACCCTTCGAACCCGGCGCCTCTGGGCGCAATGGAGGTGGGTGGTGAACCGACCTCGGTTGGGGTCGTTGGCACGACGGCTTTTGTGGGCGTGAACACATCGGTAAGCTACACCGCCCCGTCGGGCAAACTGATCTCGGTCGATATTGCGGGCAAGGCCGAAACCGGTGCCTGTGATTTGGGTGGTCAGCCCGACAGTGTCGCGATTGCCCCGGATGGCAGCTTTGTTTCCGTCGCCATCGAGAATGAGCGCGACGAAGACTTGAACGACGGGGTCATCCCGCAGCTGCCCGCCGGGACACTGGCGCTGGTGCCGCTGAAAGACGGCGCACTGGAATGCGCGGGCATGAAGATGGCCTCGCTGGCAGGTCTGGCCGAGGTCGCCCCCACTGATCCCGAGCCTGAGTTTGTCGACATCAACACCCTGGGTGAAACCGTCATCACCCTGCAGGAAAACAACCACATCGCGGTTGTCGACAAGGATGGCAACGTGATCAGCCATTTCTCGGCAGGCAGCGTGGATCTGGATGGTATCGACGCCACGGATGAGCGCGGCGCGCTGATCTTCACCGAAAGCCAAAAGGATCGCCTGCGCGAGCCGGATGCGGTGAAATGGATCGACGACAACCATTTCGCAACCGCCAACGAAGGTGACTACAAAGGCGGCTCGCGCGGCTGGACGATCTTCCACAAGGACGGCACCGTTGTTTATGACAACGGCACCGAGTTCGAGAAAGCCATCATCCAGATCGGTCACTACCCCGACAAACGCTCGGACAGCAAAGGTGTTGAGCCTGAAAGTGTGACCGCAGCGACCTTCGGTAACACACCAATGATTTTTGTGGGGGCCGAGCGCGCCTCGGTCGTGGGTGTCTATGACGCCACCGATCCGGCCAACCCGGTTCTGAAACAGCTTCTTCCCTCGGGCGTTGGCCCCGAAGGTTACGTTGCGATCCCAGAACGGAACCTGCTGATTTCGGCCAATGAAAAGGACCTGATCGAAGACGGTGGCCCGCGCGCGCATGTGATGATCTACGAATATCAGGACGCCCCGGCCACCTATCCGCATCTGACATCCGCAGGGGCGGATGAACTGATCGGCTGGGGCGCTCTGTCCGGTCTGGTCGCGGATAAGGACGGCATGATCTATGCGGTCAATGACAGCTTCTACGGCTTCCAGCCTTCGATTTTCAAGATCGACCCCAGCCAGCAGCCCGCCCGGATTGTGGATGTGATCCGCATCCACCGTCAGGACGGCAACCCGGCGCAGAAGTTGGACCTTGAGGGCATCACGCTGGACGGGAAAGGCGGGTTCTACGTCGCCTCCGAAGGGCGCACCGACCGTGTTATCCCGCACGCGATCTACCACGTGTCCGCTGATGGCCTGATCAAGGATCGCAAAGGCGAGATCGGCCTGCCGCCGGAACTTATGGCCGTCGAAAAGCGCTTTGGGTTTGAGGGCATCACCCGCGTTGGCAACACCCTGTGGATGGCCGTTCAGCGCGAATGGAAGGACGACCCCAAGAACCACGTGAAACTGGTCGCCTATAATTTGGACACCAAGGAATGGGGCGCGGTGCACTATCCCAAGGCGGAGCCGGAAAATGGCTGGGTCGGTCTGTCGGAAATCGTGGCCTTTGGCGACCACGTCTATGTCATCGAGCGTGACAATCAGCATGACCACCGCGCCGTGACCAAAAAGATTTATCGCATCCCGCTGTCAGAGATGACCCCGGCCCCGCTGGGCGGCCCTCTGCCGGTAGTCAGCAAGCAAGAGGTCCGCGACCTGTTGCCTGACCTGACCTCGACCGGTGGCTACGTTCTGGACAAGATCGAAGGTCTGGCCATCCTGCCCTTGGGCGAGGCGTTTGTGATGACCGACAATGACGGCGTCGACGACGCCTCGGGCGAGACGATGTTCTGGTCCATCGGGTCGGTGACTGGTGGGAACTAAACTCAACAGGAAAATACAGAGAAGCCCCGCACGAAATTGTGCGGGGTCATTTGTTTTCAGACGTCAGCTATGAGCCCAGACCAACAAAAATCTCCTTCGCAGCCAAAGTCTGCTTTGATCGCGCCGCGCCGTTACGTTGCAACAAGCCGGTTGACGTTTCAAAAATCGAAGACTAAATACGGCGAACGCTTGAGGCGAGTTGCCTCTAGCAATGGAGATTTTATGAAAGAGAATCGGGGCTAACGCCCGTTCCTGGCGAAGCAAATTCAGGAACACTAACATTAATAGGGTCACTCACGCGCGACGCTGAGTGTCCTGTTTCTGTACTTTCATAAATTCGAGACATCCCATGAACATCTCAAAGCACGAGCAACGTGTTTTGCATGAACTCGCCTTAGGTGGCGAGATAAAATACGCGCGCGCCGACAATGGTAAGGTGCAGTCCGTCGAGTGTTACACACGTGATGGCTTTGTCTTCTCTGCCTGCACGATGGACGTGTTCAAACGCCTAAAAGACAAGCGCTTCATCAAATCAAAAAATGGCCGCCCCTATCGGATCACCCATTTAGGGAACCAGTCCGTTCGCGCGCAAATGAACCAACGATAATCAAATCAAGAAGGAGAGTTTTCTATGAAAACACCTCATCAAATCCAATACGACGCTTTCGCGGCGGCCGGAGGCTTATACGATGAACGACATGCGAAACTGTATGCCGATTTTGCGGATGACCTGATCGCAGACGGCAGCTTTTCCATCGTTTATGAGGGGGTTGCACATGCTTGCTATACCCCGCTCACAATCGACACGGCACCGCACTTGAAGTGCTTTGTGCTCGCTCCATTGGCTGTGCTGCCCGAGTTTCAAAGAATGGGCTATGCCACACGCCTGATGGAAGAGGCGGAACGACAACTTGATGCAGATGTGATCTTTGTGATGGGGGAACCTTTCCACTATGGGAACCGATACAACACCCCCCACAAAGTCCTGCCACCTGTTAGAACTCGGGCTCCGCTTGAGTGTTGGTTTGCGCGCGAACTTACACCGGGCGCTATGGATGGCATCGGAGAAAGCACTTCCAGCGTGACAGGCCCATATGCTGCGCCGCTCATGTGGGGTCATCCAAGCGAGCAAGTTTAGAGCCGATTTCTGAAAACCAGAAAACGCAACTCTGCTTCGCGCACTGGAACTTGAGCTCACGACTATGGGGGCATTTGGTGCGCGAATAAACTCACTAAATCTAGGAATGAACTATGAAACAATCAGAATTCGACGCCATTTTGGAAGTCCACAGACTTGCGTTTGGCGAAGCAGAAGGCGAGGAAACCGCTCGACTCGCAAAAGACTTCCTTGATCACCCAGACACAATCTCGATCAGTGTCAGACGTGACGGGCGGATCGTAGGCAACGTGCTGTTCACACCGTTTGTCTTCGAGGATCACCCAGAAGCAAAATGCTACCTACTCGCACCTTGTGGCGTGTCGCCGAAATATCAAGGTTTTGGCATCGGCAGGGAGTTGATGGAAACCAGCATCGAACACCTAAAGTCCATTGGAACGGACGCTGTGTTCGTTCTGGGCGTCCCGACCTTCTACCCGCGATATGGTTTTGTCCCAACTGACAAACAGACGCCTTATCCTGATCTGTTGACGGCGCATGAAGCATGGATGGCCCTAGAGCTGACAGCCGGAACGGTCGAGTGCTTGAACGGCACGACGATGGCGATCCCTCAGTTCATGCAAGCGCATTGGTGGGACACCTCAGGGCGCGAGCGACGCGAATACCGAGAACCAGACATTGGGCATTGATTGTTTAATGTCTGGTTTGTCCGCAGAGCAGACATCCCGGTCTTACAAAAACAACGCCCCGCGTCTGGAGGAACGCGGGGCGTATGGTGCGATAATCCAGAGAGGAACGATTATCGCGGCGTATTGCCGTCGCCTTAGTTCACGGCTTTGGCGTCGACCACGTCCTTTTCAATGGCATTGGCCGAAGAAATCTCGATCCGGCGCGGTTTCAGGGCCTCAGGCACTTCGCGCTTCAGGTCGATGTTCAGCATGCCGTCTTCGTGGTTGGCACCGGTGACACGCACGTGATCGGCCAGCGCAAAGCGGCGTTCGAACGCGCGGGTGGCGATGCCACGATGCAGATAGCTGCGCTCTTTGTCCTCGGCGGCTTTTTTGCCAGCAACGATAAGGGCGTTTTCTTTCACTTCGACCGACAGGTCATTTTCCGAAAAGCCGGCGACAGCAACCGAGATGCGATAGGTGTCGGCATCGGTCTTTTCGATGTTGTAAGGCGGGTAGCTCGGCTGAGCCACATCATTGGTCAGCACGCGATCCATCATATCGGCGATCTGGTCGAAACCAACGGTGGCGCGGTGCAGGGGTGCAAAATCAAAACTACGCATGTGTCATATCCTCATATCAGAGCGATCTGTGTTCTGCCCTCCGTTCGGACGGGCATCTGGTTGATACGGGCCCCGTTCGTGGCGACCCGACACAGTTCACATGGGTAGCATTTTGATCGAGTTCAACCCCCGCCCGAGCTGATGAATTTTGCGCCGGAATTCGACTTGTCGGATCCGACTTGCAGCCGGCGGATCGTTGCCTGTGGGCGCGGGGCATCGCGCCGCAAGTCCGCCTTGAGTTCGGCAACAATTCCAGACAGTTCCATCCCGTAGCCGGCCACGCGGCCCCCGTAGGTTCCGATTGCTGAGACAACTGACAGGATCTGCCAGCGCGGGCCATTTCTGGCCAGCAATGCCGAACCGGACGAGCCAAAAGTGATGTCGCAGTTGAAGGTGATCAACCCTTGCTGGCGACCCAGGATACGGCAGGACCTTTCCCGCGTGATCGCCTCGGACCGGCCGCGCCCGTATGAGGCTAAGCTGACCTCGGTTCCGGCAACGCGCCCTGTGTGCAAGGCAAACGGATTGGCGATAGAATAAGGGATCGGCTGTTCCAAACGCATCAGCGCAACATCGGCGCGGACATTATTCGGTGACAGCGGGGCATTGCTGACATATTCCGGGTTCACGGCAATCTGCGTGACTTTGCGATCTGCCAGCGCCTCACCATGGCTCAAACCAGCGCGGAACGTCACCTTTCCCGGCTCGTAGGGTTTGCCGCTGGCCTTGTCCACCGCACAGTGCGCAGCAGTCAAAACCAGATCCTGCGCAATCAGCGTGCCGGTGCAAAACCCCTGATCGCCTATGTCCAGGCGTCCAACCGCCTCCCATCCGTAAAGGTCATCGCGATCCGTCAGCTTTCGCTTGGCGGTTTGGGCGTAAGTTGCGGTGGCGGAAATTGAAAGGAACAAAAGAAAATTCAGAAGAAAACGACTCATGGTTTTATGAACCTTGCTCCAATATTGCGGCGTGCCCCACCTTGAGAGGAAGACACGCCAAATCCGCGGCCAGCCGACAACTCTGCCTGCAGCAGTTCCAGTGAATCCTCGACCGCGGTGCCGATCGCCACGCGCTGCCCGTTGAATTCGGCCTTGGCCGCAACGACCGAAACGATGCGCGGCCGGTCCCCTTCAAAGGAAAAGACCGGCGCGCCGGACGACCCGAATTCGACATCACAGGACAACACTAAAACGTCTGATGTGCGCGTCATGACCGAGCACACTTCTTGCAGCGAGGGCGCCTCGGCCCGGTCCTGCGCATAGGACACGACCCCCACTTCGGCACCTCGGGCCGGGCGGTCTCCGGTCTCGAACGGAATTACGCTTGTGTTTCGGATCGGTTGCCACAACTCGATCAGCGCGATGTCATTGTATAGCCGCGAGGCCGTTGCTTCGGTGCTGTATTCGTAGTCCGGGTGAACAACAGCGCGACGCGCAGGTCGATAGGCCGATGCACGCCCAAGACGCCATGCGGCCAGAAACTCGACCTCTGCGAGGTCAACTCGCTGACCGGTCACCTTATCAAACAGACAATGAGCGGCCGTCAAAACCTGGGTCGGAGAAATCAGCGTCCCGGTGCAAAACCCGGCGCCGTCCCTGATGTCCAGGCGCCCGACCGCCATCCACGCGCGCCCCGCATCGGTGGTGTCCAGGCTTTTCAACCCGGTATCCTGGGCTGCGGCGGACAATGGCGTCAAAGCCAGTGCCAATGCTGTGATCCAGTTTCGCAAACGGCACTCCGGCTTTGCTGTTGACGTATTTTCCTACGTCTCCGGTGCGGCAAAAATAGGGCGATGACGCCCGCGTCCGTTTAACGTGGCGAGTGGTGCGCAGTTGCATCAGCATGGTCTATCTAAGGACCGGAACCTCAGATTTGGCTGGTTCACGCAAGGCCCGCGGCACCGGCCCGCCGGTTGCCCAATCCAAAAGCTCGACCGTGTGCAGCACGGGAATGTTCGTGCCAGAGCCGATCTGCATCATGCATCCGATATTGCCTGCCGCGATCACGTCCGGCTTTTTGGCTTCCAGCGTTGTGACCTTGCGGTCCTTCAGCTTGCCCGAAATCTCGGGCTGCATCAGGTTGTAAGTCCCTGCGCTGCCGCAGCACAGGTGGCTATCTGCAGGCTCTAACACGGCGAAACCAGCCTGTTTCAGCAGAGTTTTGGGATGAGCTTTGATCTTTTGACCGTGCTGCAGAGAACACGCTGCATGATATGCAACGGTCAGGCCCTTGTCTTCGCCCTGTGGCAGCTCCAGCTGGATCAGCAGTTCGCTGATATCCATTGCAATCGACGACACCCGCGCCGCGTCTTCGGCCATGGGATCATTGCGAAACATATGGCCATAATCCTTCACCGTCGTACCGCAGCCCGAGGTGTTGATGACGATGGCGTCCAGCCCGTCGCCGTTCATTTCTGCGGTCCAGGCCCTGATATTGGCTTTTGCGGCCTCATGACTTTCGCGAGTCTTGCCCATGTGATGGGTCAGGGCGCCGCAGCACCCTGCCCCTTCGGCCACGACGACTTCGCATCCCATCCTCGTCAAAAGTCGAATAGTTGCGTCGTTAATGTCTGTATTCAAAGCTTTTTGCGCACAACCCGTCATCAGCGCAACGCGCTTGCTCTGCGGTCCTTTAGCCGGAAATCTCTGCGGGTCGTCATTGCGACTAACGGGCGGGATATGTTTGGGTGCCATGTCCAGCATGGCACGCAACCGGGCATCAGGCATCAGAAAGCGGAATGGCCGCCCCAGCTTCGCCCCGATCAAAGCCCAGCGGAACCGCGTCGGATAAGGCAGGATCTGAGCCAACACCCAACGCAGCGCACGATCCGAGAAGGGGCGTTTGTAGTTCTCTTCGATGTATTCCCGCGCGTGGTCGACCAGATGCATATAGTGCACCCCCGATGGACATGTGGTCATACAGGCCAGGCAAGACAGGCAGCGGTCGATATGCTTGACCGTTTTCTCATCCGGCACACGCTCGTTTTCAAGCATGTCCTTGATCAGGTAAATGCGCCCCCGTGGGCTATCCAACTCGTCCCCCAGCACCTGATATGTCGGGCAAGTGGCTGTGCAAAACCCACAATGCACGCAGTTTCGCAGGATTTCATTTGATCTTTGGATCGCGGGATCTTGCAACTGCTTTTCGGTGAACATCGTCTGCATCGGCTTACCCCATCAACCCCGGATTAAACAAACCGCGGGGGTCGAATCTTTGACGAATACCTTTGGTTAGAGCCGCAATACCGGGCGCCTCCGGTTGAAAACGCCCCAGTTCGGTAAGTGTTTCCTGCCCTGCCCGCACGATGTTAGCGTGACCGTCAAACGCGCCTAATTGCGCCCGCAGATCAGTACCAACCGGCACCAAGGCCCAAATCAACCCGCCGCCCCAATCAAACAACGTCCGCTCTGCCCGGATGCGCGCAACGATGTCCGGCGCATCCGTTGGTTTTACTGAAATGCGCCAGACATCACCGCTTTGTTCATGGAAACCGGCTGCGTCGCGCAGGTCGGCCCACAATGTGTTGGGCTGGTCAAGTTCGGCAACCTCGCCGAAACCAGACAATAGGGATTTCAGTTGATCCGATCGGTATGTCACCGAACCCGCAAATCCTTCGAGGCGCAGTAAGGCGCTTCCCATATCCGGGTCGTACGCCGCTCCGCTGACGTCAAAAGGGGATTTCAATGCGGCGGACAGCGCTGCAACTGCCGTGGTCACATCGGGCACCTGAACGGACAGCGTAGCCGAGATTTCGGGCTTGGGTAGTACTTTCAACGACACTTCGGTCAAAACACCCAAAGTGCCCCAGGATCCCGCCATCAGCTTGACCAGATCATAGCCGGTGACGTTCTTCATGACCCGGCCGCCATTCTTGACGACCTGCCCCATGCCATCGACATAGCGCACGCCCAAAAGGAAATCACGACATGCCCCTGCCTGTATCCGCCGTGGCCCTGATATGTTGGCCGCCACGACACCGCCTATGGTCGGAATGCCGCTGGTCCCCAACAGTCCCCGATGATCCATAGGCTCAAAAGCCAATTGCTGACCTTCTGCATCTAATGCGGCCTCGATCTCTGTCACCGGCGTGCCGGCTTTCGCCACCAGCGTTAGCGCACCGGGTTCGTAAAGTGTGATGCCGGTTATTCCGCTTGTTTCAATCACCGCATCTTGTCCCGCAACACCGCGCGTACCGCCTCCCTTGATGCGGACCGGTTCGTTCAGCCCGGCCACCAACTCGGCCAGTTCGGCTTCTGTCTTTGGTTTCATGACAATTCTTCTTTGTTAGAGCCGATTATTCAGCGGCAATCTGCGCGATGCGTCGGGATTCAGACGCATTCAACGGAAAAACCTTGGCGGGGTTCAGCAACCACTTTGGATCGAACACATCCTTTACGGCCATCTGCGCCTCAAGGTCCGCAGGCGCGTATTGATGGTGCATCAGATCGCGCTTTTCGATCCCAACCCCGTGCTCACCTGTCAGGCAGCCACCCACATCAACGCAAAGCTTCAGGATATCGGCTCCGAACGCCTCACATTTCTCCAGATCACCCGGCTTGTTGGCATCAAACAGGATCAACGGGTGCATGTTGCCATCGCCTGCATGAAACACGTTGCCGACCGGCAGGCCGTATTCTTCGCTCATTTCACCAATCCGGCGCAGCACTTCCGGCAAGGACGATACCGGGATCGTGCCGTCCAGGCACATGTAGTCGTTCAACTGCCCCATCGCACCAAAGGCCGACTTGCGCCCCAGCCAGATTTTCGCGCTTTCCTCAGCCGATTGGCTTTCGCGCAGCTCCACCGGGTTATGGCGCTTGGCGATGTCGATGATTTTTGACAATTGATAGTCCATCTCGGCCTCGGACCCTTCGACCTCGACAATCAGCAAAGCGGTGCAGTCGGGGTAGCCTGCATGGGCGAAGTTTTCGCAGGCCTTAATGCACAGGGTATCCATGAATTCGATTGCAACCGGCAGGATGCCCGACTTGATAATGTCCGAGACGCATTGCCCGGCAACTTCGTTGTCATCAAATCCCATGAGCACGGGTCGTGCACCTTCGGGTTTTCGCAATATCCGCAATGTGGCTTCGGTCACCACGCCCAACTGCCCTTCTGACCCGCAGATGACTCCCAACAGGTCCAAGCCGCCAGAGTCCAGGTGCGCGCCGCCAATCTCGACCACGCTGCCATCCATCAGCACCATCTTTACGCCCAACAGGTTGTTCGTGGTCACGCCGTATTTCAGACAATGCGCCCCGCCCGAGTTCATCGCGATGTTCCCGGCAATGGCACAGGCAAGCTGTGAGGACGGATCCGGCGCATAAAAGAAGTCGTCTTCCTCGACCGCTCCAGTCACACTCAGGTTGGTGCGGCCTGATTGAACGCGAATGAAACGGTTGTCATAATCGACCTCCAGCACCTCATTCATCCGGGCGACGCCAAGGATGACGCAATCCGCCGTTGGCAAGGCGCCACCGGCCAATGACGTACCCGAACCGCGCGGAACCACAGGAACACCTTCTTCATTACAGATGCGTAATACGTCCGAGACCTCTTGCGTGGTCGACGGCAGAACCGCCAGCATCGGAGGGCACCGATATGCCGTCAGCGCGTCACATTCATAAGCACGAGTCTCGGACGGTTCGTGAATCACCGCGTCCTCGGGCAACACTTGCAACAAACGTTGTAGAACCACGGTCTTGCGGCGCAGAATGTCAGGGTTTGGCGTTGGCATTTCCATGGCTGATCCTCTATTTGGTAAAATAATATTACCAATTTCCCCATCTGGCAAGTTCTCATGTCTGGCCCTAAGGTCGCAGCATGACTTGGATTGATCGGGCACAACTGTTTTCACCGCTGGATTATGCGGCCATTGCCGTGTTGCTGATCACTTGGCTGTGGATCGGATGGCGGATCGAAAACCCGTCACCCAACAAACATTCCGTCACAGTGATGATGGATGACTATCGTCGAGAATGGATGCGGGAAATGGTCACCCGGCAACCCCGAATGTTTGACGCGCAGGTGGTCGCGGCGATGCGGCAGGGCAGTACGTTTTTTGCATCGACCACGATGATCGCCATCGGGGGCGGGTTGGCCCTGCTAGGCAATACCGAACGCCTTGCCGGTGTCGCCAATGACCTGGCCATCGGCAGCGCACCGGCCATGGTGTGGGAGATCAAGATTCTGATCATCATCCTTTTTCTGGCCAATGCATTCCTGAAATATGTCTGGGCGCACCGGTTGTTTGGCTATTGCGCGGTTCTGATGGCCTCGGTGCCCAATGAATCATCGGACCCACAAGCCTATCCGCGTGCAGCACAAGCGGCCGAGATTTGCGTCACCGCGGCGCGCAGCTTTAACCGAGGTTTGCGCGTGACCTATTTTGCCCTGGCTTCCGTTGCCTGGATACTTGGGCCTGTGGCGCTGTTGCTGGGCACTGGGATCACGTTTGGCGTTCTATACCGGCGCGAGTTTGCGTCGCATTCCCGGCTGGTCCTGCTGTCCCAGCCGCGCGACACGAATTCGTGATCGCGAAGCCGACGGACACAGCCTAGGATCGCCTCATGCGGTATTTGATTCTCAGCCTTTTTCTCGCCAGCCCAGCGCTTGCCGACCCTTCTATGATTGAAAACGTGGCGGCCAGCCAAAGCGGCGACACGTGGCGATTCGACGTGACGATCCGCCATCCCGATACCGGGTGGGATCACTATGCCGATGGCTGGCGTGTTCTGGACATGGACGGCAATGAACTGGGTATGCGCGTATTGCATCACCCGCATGAGAATGAGCAGCCCTTTACACGCTCACTATCCGGTGTTGCGCTTCCAGATGGCGTGACACAGGTTCAGATTCAGGCGCGGTGCAGTGTCGATGGCTGGGGTGACGAGACCACGCTGGTCCTGCTGAACTGATCTTCAGAACACACCCAGCGCCAGACCCGCACCCAACGCAGCCCCAATATCATGGCACTCATCCAATTGGTTTTGCGGAATGGTCTTTTCGGCCAGAATAGCCTCGGGCGTCTGCGCATGGGTGCAGATGATCAGCGGCGGCTGAACCTCTTTCAAACGCCAACCAGTTGCAATGCGCGCGGTTTGGCGGGCCGCGTTCTCGCCATCGGACCCGGCACAGATCATCTGCGCATAAGGCCGTCCTTCGATCTTGCCCAGCACAGGGTAGTAGCAGCGGTCAAAGAACTCTTTCATCAGACCTGAAATTGCCGCCAGATTCTCGGGCGCGCAGAAGATATACCCATCAGCGGCCAGCAAATCCTCAGGGGTCGCCTGATCTGCAGTTTTCAGAACCGTTTCCGCTTCGTCCCGCGCTCCAGCCGCGGCGGCTTGGGCCATTTGACGGGCTCCGCCGGTGCGCGAATGGTAGACGATCAGAAGCTGCGCCATATCAGACTCGGTGATAGGGACCGCCCGACAGGATGGTCGCGGCCCGGTAAAGTTGCTCGGACAGCATCACACGGACCAGCATATGGGGCCAGACCATCGAACCGAATGAGATGGAAAAATCGGCCTCGGCCCGTAGATCAGGGTCTATTCCGTCCGCACCGCCAATGATCAATGCCAGATCCTGCCGCCCGGCATCACGCCAGCCCCCCAGTTTCTTGGCAAAATCGGGCGAGGACATCACCCGCCCGCGTTCATCCAGCGTGCAGATCACCGCGCCTTTGGGCAGGGCCTTGCGCAGCAACGCGGCCTCGGCCCCCATGCCTGCGTTTTTCTTGTCTTCGACCTCGACCACGCGCGCAGGACCAAGGCCCAGCGCGCGGCCGGTCCGGTCAAATCGGGTCAGATAATCGTCAAGCAGGGACTTTTCCGGTCCGGCACGCAATCGCCCGACCGCACAAATGCTTATACGCATATTTCTCTCGCCTCCGGCCTGTTAATGCAGGCCGGGATGGCGCCTCAGTTGGCCGAGGCGCTGCCGCCCTGAGGCAGCCACATCTTTTCCAGCTGATAGAATTCACGCACTTCGGGGCGGAAGATATGGACGATCACGTCGCCCGTATCGATCAGCACCCAGTCGCCGGCATCTTTGCCTTCGACCTTCGAGGTGAAACCGAATTCCTGCTTGATGCGATCCGTCAGCTTTTCCGCCATAGCTGAGACCTGACGGGTCGACCGACCCGAGGCAATCACCATGTGATCCGCAACCGACGATTTGCCTTGCAGGTTGATCTGCACGACGTCTTCGGCCTTGTCATCGGAAAGTGAGGAAAGGATACGTTCAAGCAGCTTGTCGCTGATTGACTGAGAGTGGGCCATTACATTGGCCCCATCATCGGCGGGCAAACCCGCCTGTGTATGTAGAGACAGGACATAGTCCTCCTTTGTTGCGCGCCGCCAAACCCCGGCGCAGGGGTACTAATAAGGTAACAAGGGGAATGCAACATTTCAATGAACGGGCGCTTTGGGGGCCGCACAGGCGTTCACTCTTTGGCGATCTGTTGCTGCTCTGCGCCGTCCGACAGCAACCGAACCTCGCGCTGAGGGAAGGGAATCGATATCCCTTCGGCCTTGAAGGCGTCCCAGAGGGCGAGGTAAACATTGCCCCGAATATTGGTAAGCCCCTTGGTCGGATCGCTGATCCAGAACCGCAGCACATAGTCCACGCTGCTGTCGCCGAACCCGGTTATATGGCAGACCGGCTCATGTGAACCGCCGCTGAGAACACGTTTCACCGATTTAACTGCCCGGATCGCGGTTGCGCGCACCAGGTGCGGATCGTCGTCATAGCTGGTGCCGAAATCCAGATCCAACCGCACATATTTGTCCGAATGCGACCAGTTCACGACCTGATTGGTGATCAGATCCTCGTTCGGGATCAGGTATTCACGCCCATCTCGGGTGACCACTGATACATAGCGCGCGCCCAGCGCGTTGATCCATCCGAAGGTGTCGCCCAACGAAATCACGTCGCCCGGTTTGATCGAGCGGTCCATCAGGATGATGATCCCAGAGATCAGGTTCGACACCACCTTTTGAAGACCAAAACCGATGCCCACGCCGATCGCGCCTGACAACAGCGCGATCCCAGTCAGATCAAACCCAAGCGTGCGGATGGCCGCCATAAAGACAGCGCCGTACAGCAGAACCTGAATGCCTTTGGCCAACAGAACCTGCATCGAAGGCGTGATATCGTCGTTCCTCTGCAATCCCCGCTCGGCCGTGCGGGTCCCGATGCGGGCCAACGTCAGCAGCACGCCGATCAGCAATGCGGCCTTGAGAATTCCCAGTGCCGAGATGTGCAAATCACCGATGGAGATCGCTACGCCGTCCAGAAACTCGGCTACGTCATCGGTCAAATTCAGCGCAACCAGCGTTGCATAGACCCACATTGCCCATTTGAAGATCCGCCGCAGCGTACGGTTGCGGACAAGTCGCGCCACCAGCGCAATCGCCAGCCATGCGGCGGCCAATGTCGCGATCACGCCGATAATGTAACTGTGCGACGGCCAGGTCACATTCTGCATGAACAGGTACAGCGTCCAGGACAACAGAACGAAATAGACCAGTGTTAGGCGCTGCATCAGCTGAACCAGAGTGCGCAGCCGCCATTTGGGCCAGCCGGTGCGGGCACGTGCCCAGGCCTCCCACCGGTTTTGCGTAACCAGCTTGAGCACATATGCCAAAGCCCACAGGGCGAGGATGATGATCAACTGGTGCCGCCGCCAACCCGGCGTAACGATCAGATCGGCAAGTTTGCCGAACTGCACGGAAAACCCCGCGACCATGTTTTCATAGAGTTCCGACAGCGAGCTGGGGATCAGGTCTTGGTTCATACAGGTCTCCTGAACCGCAGCTTGGACAGCAACTCGGGGTGATGCAAGCCCGAGGCCGGATTGAACCTTGATTGACGGGCACACGCGATATATCTGAGGCGCATGAGAGTCTATTTGGCCCCTGCTCCGACACTGCAAGACCGCACGCGCCTGCGTGAACGGTTCTTTGGGGCCGCCCGCACGGTTCTGGCCCGCCTATAAGCGGCGCCCAGCCACTCGCCAGCTATTTCTCATTAAATACGGGAGAGGACCGATGTCCCCCAAAACACTCTATGACAAGATCTGGGATGCCCATGTCGCGCACGAAGCCGATGATGGCACCTGCCTGCTTTATATCGACCGCCATCTGGTGCACGAAGTCACCAGCCCGCAAGCCTTTGAAGGCCTGCGGATGGCGGGTCGTCCAGTACGCGCGCCGGAAAAGACCATCGCCGTGCCGGACCACAACGTTCCGACCACTGCGGATCGGGTGAACGGGATCGAAAACCCCGAATCACGCATTCAGGTCGAAGCGCTGGACAAGAACGCGAAGGATTTCGGCATTCACTATTACCCGGTGAATGACGTTCGTCAGGGCATCGTGCACATCGTCGGCCCCGAACAGGGCTGGACCCTGCCTGGCATGACCGTTGTATGTGGCGACAGCCACACGGCCACTCACGGCGCGTTTGGTGCTTTGGCCCACGGCATCGGCACGTCCGAGGTTGAACATGTTCTGGCCACGCAAACCCTGATCCAGAAGAAATCCAAGAACATGAAGGTGGAAATCACCGGCAAGCTGCAGCCGGGTGTGACCGCCAAGGACATCACTCTGGCTGTGATCGGTGAGACCGGTACTGCCGGCGGAACCGGCTATGTTATCGAATATTGCGGCGAAGCGATCCGCGATCTGTCGATGGAAGGCCGCATGACCGTCTGCAACATGGCGATCGAAGGCGGTGCACGTGCAGGCCTGATCGCGCCGGACGAGACCACCTATGAATATGTCAAAGGTCGCCCCCACGCGCCGAAAGGTGCCCAGTGGGAAGCCGCTCTGACATGGTGGAAAACGCTGTTTACCGACGATGACGCGCATTTCGACAAGGTCATCACCCTGCGCGGCGAAGACATCGCACCTGTCGTGACCTGGGGCACCAGCCCCGAGGACGTACTGCCGATCACCGCAACTGTACCGAACCCCGAAGATTTTGAAGGTGGCAAGGTTGACGCAGCCCGCCGCTCGATCGAGTACATGGGTCTGGAAGCCGGTCAAAAGCTGAGCGACGTCGAGATTGACACCGTTTTCATCGGGTCCTGCACCAATGGTCGCATCGAAGACCTGCGCGCCGCGGCCGAGATCCTGAAGGGCAAAAAGGTCAAGGACGGCATGCGTGCCATGGTCGTGCCAGGTTCGGGTCTGGTTCGGGCGCAGGCCGAAGAAGAGGGTCTGGCCGAGATTTTCAAGGATGCCGGTTTCGAATGGCGTCTGGCCGGATGTTCGATGTGTCTGGCGATGAACCCCGACCAACTGCAGCCGGGCGAACGCTGTGCAGCGACCTCAAACCGCAACTTCGAAGGCCGTCAGGGCCGGGGCGGACGTACCCATTTGCTGAGCCCTGCAATGGCTGCCGCTGCGGCAATCACAGGACGGCTGACAGACGTCCGTGAATTGATGTAAGGTCCCATCACATCTAGATATTTGAGGGATTGAAAACATGAGTGACTGGGTCAAATGGCTCCTGCTGGGGCTTCTGTCCATAGCGTTCGGTATCTTTGTACTGGGCGCGCCAGTTGTGGCGTCTGTCGCCGTGACGGTTGTAACCGGTGTGTTGCTGCTGGTCTCGGGCGCGCTGCAAGTTGTTGGCGGCTTTACGGTTGAAGGTACCGGCAACAAAATTCTGTCACTCATCATGGGTGCGGTGATGCTGTTTCTGGGCTGGTCCTTTCTGGATCACCCGCTGCAGGGAACCCTGACACTGGCAACCGTGATGCTGATCCTGTTCATGGCAGGCGGCATCGCGCGGGTCATTCTGTCGTTCCAGATGAAAGGAACACAGTTTTTCTGGCCCACGATGATCTCGGGCGTCTTGTCGATCGTCCTCGCGGGTATCATCTGGACATATGTGGGAAGCGATCCTCAGGTGCTGCTGAGCATTTTGGGCATTTTCCTGGGCATTGAGATGCTGTTCAACGGGTTCGGATTGGTCTTCATGGCGTTCTTCATCAGAAACGCACCCAACGACGCAACAACAGAAGCGAAACAAGCTTAAACGCGGGATACGGGCGCGGCCCTCTCTCGCAGGAGTGTAGACATGGAAAAGTTTGACAAAGTCCACGGGGTGGCCGCCCCAATGCCGCTGATCAATATCGACACCGATATGATCATCCCGAAGGTGCACCTGAAAACCATCAAACGGTCCGGCCTTGGTGTCGTGCTGTTTGATGAGATGCGCTACCATGAACATGGTGGCGAAAACGAAGACTTCGTGCTGAACAAACCCGCCTATCGTCAGACAGAGATTCTGGTTGCCGGTGACAATTTCGGCTGCGGCTCGTCGCGCGAACACGCACCCTGGGCAATCAAGGATTTCGGCATCAAGGTTGTGATCTCGACCAGCTTTGCCGACATCTTCTTCAACAACTGCTTCAAGAACGGCATCCTGCCCATCGTGGTCGAAGAAGAACACCACGCGATCCTGATGGAAGATGCGCATAAAGGCGAAAACGCCCGCATGACCGTGCATCTGGAAGATCAGCAGATCACCACCTCGGATGGCGTTGTGATCGAATTCAGCGTCGACCCACATCGCAAGCATTGCCTGCTGAATGGTTTGGACGATATCGGCCTGACGATGGAGAAAGATCACCACATCGACAAATTCGAGGACCACGCAAGCCAGGCCCGCCCCTGGGTGTGATTCCAAGAACGAATCTGTGGATACTCAACCTATCGGGGTCGCCTAGGCGGCCCCTTTCGCGTTCTTGGGGTTGAAGTCCCGGCAATCACAACATGTAGCGGCCACTCCCCAATACACGCCTAATTTGCGGCACGGATGATGCAAAGGTGCACCAGTTTTGCCATCATTTTGCCCAAAATCACATGTTTTCTACGCCTTGGCTTGAGCGGATTGTCGCTTATCGTCAATGTTGGCGGTATTGGTGGTCTCTGGCAAAAAATGTCGGATGCAAGATGGGACAAAGCCGTCAAAGAAATAGAAACGGTCAATCCGTTTTGAAAGGGTTTGGATAGTGATTGCGCGCACAACAGGGGCGGCGATTCGGGGAGTTTTGGTCGCACTACTGGTGCTGACACCTGCGTTGTACCTGCCAGTAACGTCTACGAATGGGACCGAGATTGTCGTCTTTCTCGCCATTCTCGCGTTTTTCCTGACATTCGCTGAATACAACTCTGCCTTTCCCAGCTTTATCGAGTTCCGCGACGCGCCGCCCGTGAACCGTTTGCGCTTTGTCGGGCTGATGTCGATGGTCACCTTCCTGACGTTGATCTGCAAAAATGCGTATACGCCGACCGGCCTGACGACGACCTTCTATTCCTTTGGCTTGGGCGTCGCAAATGTGGTCGACTTTCCCTATTCGCCAGTGCGGCTGATCATCCTAATGCTGCCGACTGATGCAAGCGCGCCCCTGATCGAACTTGTCCGTATTTCTGCCAGCGTCGCGTATGTCGCTGCTTTGGTGACGATCGCCAGCTTTGCCTACGCGGTGAAAGTGCGCGGCTGGCCGACCGGAAACGGCGCCTTCAATGTCTGGACTAATCTTCCGCTGTTCGACCCCACCAAAGGCGGTGATGTGGTAACGCGCCTGCAGCGCGACGGACGACTGAACATTTGCATCGGCATTCTGCTGCCGTTCCTGATCCCGGCCCTGATCAAACTGCTGACTGACTATGCCGATCCGATCTCTCTGAGCAATCCTCAGACGCTGATCTGGACGCTCAGTGCTTGGGCTTTCCTGCCCGCCAGCATGATCATGCGTGGCATGGCGACCCTGCGCATCGCCAATTTGATCGTCGAAAAACGGCGCGCTTATTCCACAGCCGAGTCTACCCAGACCGCATGATCCGCATCCTGATCTTGCTGCTGTTGCCCGTTATGGCGCAGGCAGAGACGATCCGTATTGCCACCTTCAACACAGAGCTCAGCCGCGATGGCCCGGGGTTGCTGTTGCGCGATATTCGCCGCGGTGATGATCAGGTGATGGCGGTTGCTGCGGTTCTAGCGGAAACCCGCCCCGATATCATTGCTTTGCAGGGGATCGATTGGGATTTTGAGGGGCTGGCGCTGGCGGCACTGGCAAATCGGCTGCGCGAGGCCGGATTGGACTATCCCCACACACTCACAGCCCAACCAAATTCCGGCCTGGAAACGGATCTTGATCTGGACGGAGATGGTCGAACCCACGGCCCCGGCGACGCGCAGGGTTGGGGTCGCTTCACCGGACAAGGTGGGCTGGCCGTGATGTCTCGTTACCCCATCACTTCGGATCAGGTTCAGGACCTGTCCAACGTGCTATGGCTGGAACTGCCCGGCGCTGAACTGCCCCAACATGACGCAGGCCCCTACCCGTCAGAACCGGCGCAGAATGTCCAGCGGCTTTCATCCGTGGCGCATTGGATTGTGCCCATTGAAACTCCGGCGGGGCAGCTGGATTTGATGACTTTTCATGCCTCACCCCCCGTGTTTGACGGACCCGAGGATCGCAACGGCCTGCGAAACCGGGATGAAATTCGCCTTTGGTCCGCAGTCATGGACGGGCAAGTCGGGCGCAAACCCGGTCGTCTGTTTGTCATCGCGGGTGACGCCAATCTGGACCCAGTGCGGGGTGATGGACGCAATGAGGCGATCCAAGAGTTTTTGAACGACCCCCGCCTTCAGGACCCGTCACCCGAAGACCCCTCAGGCGACTTGACCACGGTGGTCTGGAAAACGGTTGGTCCAATGCGGGTCGATTACGTCCTGCCATCCGCCCAATGGCAAGTGTTGGATTCCGGGGTGCACTGGCCCGCCGCAGGCACTGAAGAACGCAAAACCGCCGAACGCGCAAGCCGTCACCGGCTGATCTGGGTCGACCTGACACTGCCTCGCTAATACGGCCTTTTGCGCCATGATCTGGCCCGCAAAACAGACCTGACGCAATTTTCAGACGCTAACGGAAACAAACCTGTATTTTCCTTGCCCTCTGGCGGGATCGTCTCATTGACCCGATGCCGAACAGGCGCTAGGGCCTGTGCTGTAAAACGCAAGGAGATCCTTCATGTCCAACCCCTCGCTCCTCATCCTGCCCGGAGACGGAATTGGCCCCGAAGTCATGGCCGAAGTGCGCAGAGTCATCGACTGGTTTGGTGCGAAACGCGGCCTGGAATTCGACGTGAGCGAGGATCTGGTCGGCGGTGCAGCCTACGACGCGCATGGCAAGCCCCTGTCGGACGAGACCATGGCCAAAGCGCAAGAGGTCGACGCGGTTCTTCTGGGTGCCGTTGGCGGCCCGAAATATGACGATCTAGACTTTTCACTGAAGCCCGAGCGCGGCTTGCTGCGCCTGCGCAAAGAGATGGACCTGTATTCCAACCTGCGCCCGGCACAGTGCTTTGACGCGTTGGCCGATTTCTCGTCGCTGAAGAAAGACATCGTTGCCGGTCTCGATATCATGATCGTGCGCGAGTTGACCTCGGGCGTCTATTTCGGTGAGCCGCGGGGCATCTTCGAGGAAGGCAATGAGCGTGTTGGCATCAACACCCAGCGCTATACCGAATCTGAGATCGAGCGCGCCGCGCGCTCGGCATTTGAGCTGGCAATGCGCCGGAACAAAAAGGTCTGCTCGATGGAGAAGGCCAACGTCATGGAATCGGGCATCCTGTGGCGCGAAGTTGTGAACCGTGTGGCCAAGGATTACCCCGAGGTCGAGCTGAGCCATATGTATGCCGACAATGGCGCGATGCAGTTGGTGCGTGCGCCCAAGCAGTTCGACGTCATCCTGACAGACAACCTGTTTGGCGACATCCTGTCGGATTGCGCGGCGATGCTAACCGGCTCGCTGGGTATGCTGCCGTCGGCAAGCCTGGGTGCCCCGATGGCGAATGGTCGCCCCAAAGCGATGTACGAACCGGTCCACGGTTCGGCCCCGGATATCACCGGTCAGGGAAAAGCTAACCCAATCGCCTGTATCCTCAGCTTTGCCATGGCGCTGCGCTACAGCTTTGATCAGCTTGAGGAAGCAGATCGTCTTGAAACAGCGATCGAGAAAGTGCTGGCCGACGGTGTTCGCACGGGCGACCTGCTGGCAGATGAAGGCGTCACGCCGGTTTCGACCACGGAAATGGGTGATGCGATTTTGGCCGCCCTTGACGACAGCCTCTGATCAGGCGCTCATTCAATTCAAAAGGCGGTGCCCAGCGCACCGCCTTTTTTTTAATTTCCACCGAATATGTTGTTCAGCAGATTGTTGATGGCCCGATCCAACCCGGTTTGGGTCTTTCGGCGCTGCTGCTGCGGTTGCGCTGTTCTGACCGGTGGGTCCGGCGCCAACATCGGCAACGGCGTCGGTGTCATGCCTTCGGTCACGCGCAGCATGGTTTCTTTCCAGATTTCAGCCGGCAACCCGCCTCCGGTCACACCGGATAATGGGGTGTTGTCGTCATAGCCCATCCAGATGCCCGTTACGTAATCGGCCGTGAACCCGATGAACCACGCGTCCCGCGCAGCCTGCGTCGTGCCGGTTTTACCCGCCACCTGCCAACCAGGCAATTGTGCACGCGCACCGGTTCCCTCGGACACAACACGCTCCATCATCCAGGTCAGTTGTTTGGCGGCTTTGTCGTTGATGACCCGCTCACCAATGCCGGTTGTCGTCACCATGACCGGGGTTTGATCGCCCAACAGCTTCAATTCGGTCAGCCCATAAGGTTCCACCGCCGAGCCACCGTTCAGGATGCCGGCGTAAGCCCCCGTCATCTCGATCAGCGTGCTTTCCGACGCGCCCAGCGCCAGAGCGGGGCCTTGCGCCAGATCACTATCGATGCCGAATTCGCTGGCCACCGTGCGGACATTGTCCAGTCCTGCGATCTCAGCCACTTTCACCGCCGGGATGTTTAGCGAGTTTTTCAATGCATCTGCCAGTGTGACGCGCCCGTAAAACTTGTTGGTGTAGTTCTTGGGACACCATTGGCCAGAGCCTGGAATGTTCACGCAGTAGGGCTCATCCACCACCGTATCCAATGGCGAATAGCCAAGCTCAAGCGCGGTGGCATAAACGAAAGGTTTGAAGGAAGACCCCGTTTGCCGCAGCGCCTGCGTGGCTCGGTTGAATGCGCCGGACACGCGGGTCTTGCGCCCGCCAACCATGCCGCGCACAGCCCCGTCCGCCGACATCACCACGATCGCGGCTTGCGCCTTTGATCCTTCGCGGACCTTCTCCTGAAAGATGAACTTCAGCGCCTCTTCGGCCGATTTTTGGATACGTTGATCCAGTGTGGTGCGGATCACCACATCTTCGGTCGTGTTGCGTGTAAAGAACTCGGGTCCGCTGGCCATCACCCAATCGGCGAAATAGCCCCCCGCCCGCGCAGCAGCGGCTTCGGACAGTTGCGCGGGATTGCTGCGCGCACTGCTTGCTTGTGCCGAGGTCAGATACCCCTGTGCCTCCATCAGGCCAACCACCAGCCGCGCTCGATCCTGCGAACGTTGAAGGTTATTCGTCGGTGCATAGCGCGTCGGTGCCACCAGCAGACCAGCCAGCATAGCAGCCTGCGACGGGCTGACCTCAGCCGCCGAAATCCCGAAATAGCGTTGGCTTGCGGCCTCGAACCCGCGCGCACCCGCGCCCAGGAAGGCCCGGTTCAGATAGATGGTCAGGATCTCGTCCTTGGAATACTTGACCTCCATCGCCATCGCATAGACCGCCTCTTTGGCCTTGCGCCAAAGCGAGCCTTGACGGCAATCGGACTCGTAGGCAGCTTCGGATTCCCATTCACTGGGCTCATAAGGCACACCCAGACACAACAGCTTGGCCGTCTGCTGCGTGATGGTCGACCCACCATGCCCCGACAGTGGTCCGCGCCCTTCGCTCAGGTTGATGCGCACAGCGCTTGCGACACCGCGCGGGCTGACGCCGAAATGGCGATAGAACCGCTTGTCCTCGGTCGCGACGACCGCGTTTTTCAGATGGGGCGATACGGTATCGGCCGTGATGACACCACCGAACTGATCACCGCGCCAGGCGAAGACCTTGCCATCACGATCCAGCAGGGTCACCGACCCGCGTGCGCGACCATCCAACAAGGCATCGACATCTGGCAAAGAGGAGTAGACAACGCCGACCGCCAAAGCCAACAGCATCGCGGCCACGGCGCCCACACGCCAGGTCACACCCCAAATCAACCGCCAGATCCAACGGAACATGCGTCGAAAGAAGCCGCCGCCACCACCGGACGTCTTGCGGGTCTTCTTTCGGGCGGTTTTGCGAGTCGACGTCTTGCGCGCCGTCGCCTTTTTGCCGGCGGGCTTTGTCGTCCGCTTTGTTGCAGCGGGTTTACGCCCCTTTGAAGGGTATCTTTTGTCTGCAACAAGCGATGTCTTGCGGCGCCTGGACTCAGTCATGCTCAAACTCTGCCCGGTTATCATTTTGAGGCACCATACCCTGCCACCGGCGCGAAGTAGAGGTATGAAATTCCGCTAACCGGCCTCAATAGTTCGCCTGATTTTTGGGCATCAACATTTTTTTGTGCAAAAATTGTGCACCTAACCCCCCTTTTCCCCTGCGTTCTCCCACCCTGACCGTTTCTTACTGCGGTCAGTCACGCTCTCTTTCTGCAGGTGCAAACAAACCGGTTCCGCCGGAAAGGAAGAGGGGACAGACGTGAAACTGATCATTGCGACAATCAAGCCGTTCAAGCTGGAGGAGGTGCGCGAGGCACTGACCGAAGCCGGCGTGCGCGGCATGATGGTGACCGAGATCAAGGGCTTCGGCTCGCAATCGGGCCACACCGAAATCTATCGTGGGGCCGAATACGCGGTGAATTTCGTGCCCAAGATCAAGCTTGAAATCGTGGTGCCCGCGACGATGGCCGACCAAATCGTCGAGACCATCACCAAAACCGCCAAGACCGGCAAGATCGGTGACGGCAAGATTTTCGTCCTTGATGTCGAGCAGGCGCTGCGCGTGCGGACCGGGGAAACGAACGAAGAGGCGCTGTAAGCGCCGCCACTCACATACATTCGAGGAAGTCACATGAACCTGATGAAATCTCTCATCCCAGCCGCCGCGCTTGTCGTGCTGCCGCAGATGGGTCTGGCGCAAGAGGCCGCCGAGGGCGAAGCTGCGCTGCACACCCAGTATATTTTTACGACCCTGCTGTTTCTTATGGCAGGCTTCCTTGTCTTCTTCATGGCTGCAGGATTTGCCATGCTCGAGGGCGGTCTGGTGCGTTCCAAGAACGTCGCCATGCAGATGATCAAGAACATCGCGCTGTTTTCGATTGCCGCGATCATGTACTGGCTGGTCGGCTTCAACACGATGTATCCGGGCGACTTTAATGGTTTCTTTGCCCTTGGCGGTCCGACCGTACTTGATGCCGTGGGTGTTGCGCCCGCAGACGCGGCGTTAGACTACGCGTCTATCGGTTCGGACTTCTTCTTCCAGCTGGTCTTTGTGGCGGCAACCGCGTCCATCGTGTCCGGTGCCGTGGCCGAGCGCATAAAGCTGTGGCCCTTCCTGGTCTTCGTCATCGTGCTGACTGGTATCCTCTACCCGATCTCGGGGTCGTGGAAATGGGGCGGCGGCTGGCTGGATGCCATGGGCTTTTCCGACTTCGCCGGTTCGACAGTTGTGCATTCGGTCGGCGGCTGGGCCGCTCTGGCGGGCTGCCTGATCCTTGGCCCGCGTGTTGGCAAGTATAAGGACGGCAAAGTCCACCCTATGCCCGGTTCCAATCTTGCGCTGGCAACTCTGGGAACGTTCATCCTGTGGCTGGGCTGGTTCGGTTTCAACGGCGGATCGCAACTGGCGATGGGCACCGTAGGTGACGTATCCGACGTGTCGCGCATCTTCGCCAACACCAACATGGCCGCCGCATCTGGTGCTATCGCAGCCCTGATCATGACGCAGGTGCTGTACAAGAAACCTGACCTGACCATGGTGCTGAACGGCGCGCTGGCCGGTCTGGTCTCGATCACTGCAGAACCGCTTGCCCCGACCCTGTTCGGAGCGCTGTGGATCGGCGCAGTTGGCGGCATCATCGTGGTCTTCGCGGTTCCGATGCTGGACAAGTTCAAGATCGACGACGTCGTCGGTGCCATCCCGGTTCACCTGTTCGCAGGCATCTGGGGCACCATCGCCGTGATCTTCTACGGCGAAGCAAACCTGATCACACAGCTGACCGGTATCTTAGCTTATGGTGTGTTCACATTTGTTGGCGCGTTGATCCTGTGGACAATTCTGAAGGCGACGGTCGGCATCCGCGTCAGCGAAGAAGACGAGATCAACGGCCTCGACATGGCAGAACTGGGTATGGAAGCTTATCCAGAGTTTTCGAAAGGCTAAGAGCCTGCCACTCGAAAACAAAAAAACCCGGGCGTTCGCGCCCGGGTTTTCTGATTTATTGGCTTGAATCAGACACCGACGTCAATGATCGCCTTGGCCAGAATCGGAACTGTCGTCGCGTTCAAGCCGGCAATGTTCAACCGGCTGTCACCGACCATGTAGATGCCGTGGTCCGCGCGCAGCTTTTCGACCAGTTCCGGTGCCGCCCCCAGACGCGAGAACATGCCGCGGTGCTGGGCGACAAACCCAAAGCGATCGGACCCACTTTGGGCCTGCAGCTCGTCTGCCAGTTGTTGGCGCAAGCCCAGCATGGACAGGCGCACCTCTTCCAGCTCAGCCGCCCAGTCAGCGCGCAGGGCTTCATCATTCAGGATCGTCGTCACCACCCGTGCGCCGTGATCCGGCGGGAACGAGTAGTTCTGACGGTTGAGGAATGCCAGCGTGGACTGGTTCAGAGCTGTCTGCGCCGGGTCATCACTGATGGCCATCAACAGGCCGGTCCGCTCGCGGTAGACACCGAAATTCTTCGAGCAGGACGCTGCAATCAGGCAGCGCTTGACCGACGAGGCCACCAGTCGGGTTGCCTGCGCATCCTCTTCCAGTCCGTCGCCAAAGCCCTGATAGGCGATATCGATCATTGCCACGAGGCCGCGCTCGTTGATCAGGTTCACGACCTCCTGCCACTGCACCATGTTCAGGTTGGCGCCTGTCGGGTTGTGACAGCAGCCGTGCAGCAGGACTACGTCGCCCGCATTCGCGGTTTTCAGGTCCTCGATCATTCCGTCGAAATCAACGCCACGGGTTTCGCCGTCGAAATACCGGTATTGGACCGTCTCCATCCCCAGATAGTTCAGGATCGACAGATGATTGGGCCATGTCGGGTTCGACACGAACACGCGGGCCGAGGGGTTGGCCATGCGGATCATCTCGAATGCCTGACGGCAGGCACCGGTTCCGCCGGGCGTCGCCACGGCAGCGATGTTGCCGCGTGGAACCGAGGTGCCTAGGATCAGGCCAATCATCGCATCGGCATAAGCCGGGTCGCCCGCCAATCCGGTGTAGGCCTTGCTCTCTTGCTCTTCCAGGATGCGCTTTTCGGCCGCTTTCACCGCACGCATCACCGGGGTCACGCCCTCGGCATTTTTGTAAACACCAACTCCCAGGTCGATCTTTTGATCGCGCGGGTCTTCGCGATACGCCTGCATCAGCGCCAGAATCTTGTCGGCAGGCTGCGGTTTGAGGTTTTCGAACATCAGTTCTCTCCGGTTGCGACGGGCAGGGTCGGGAAGGCACCCCATTCGGCCCAGGAGCCGTCATAAAGCGAGTGGTCTTTCTTGCCCATGCGCTCAAGCGCAAGGCTGAGGATTGCGGCGGTCACACCCGACCCGCAGGATGTGATAGCCGGTTTCGACAGGTCCACACCTGCGGACTCGAAGATGGCGCGGCATTCCTCGGGGGATTTCATCGTGCCATTCTTGTTCAGCAAAGTGCCAAAGGGCACGTTGCGCGATCCGGGAATGCGGCCCGTTCGCAGACCTTCACGCGGTTCTGTTCCGGTTCCGGCAAAACGGTCGGCAGAGCGTGCGTCGATGATCTCATGATCTCCCAGCTTGGCGGCGGCAGATACCTGCGTGACGTCACGGACCAGATGGTTCTGGACCCGGACGGTCATGTGGCGGTCGCGGATCACCGGCGGCAGATCTTCGATCTCATGCCCCTCGGCCTGCCATTTCGGCAGACCACCATCCAGAACGGCGATGTTTTCCTGCCCCATCAACCGGAACAACCACCAGACGCGGGCGGCAGACATCAAACCGGCCCCATCATAGACGACAACCTGATGGCCGTCGCCCACGCCCATCGCCCGCAGGCGGGACATGAACTTTTCGACCGGGGGCGCCATATGCGGCAAGTCCGAGCGGTGGTCCGAAATGTCATCGATATCAAAGAACCGTGCGCCGGGGATATGAGCGGCGGCGTATTCGGCCTTTGCGTCGCGCCCTTGCTGTGGCAGATACCATGACCCGTCCAGTACCCGCAGATCCGGGTCCTTGAGATGGGCAGCAAGCCATTCGGTAGAAACGAGGGTTTTCGGATCGTCCTGCATAAAAGCCTCCCCTAAACGCGTTTGGTTT
Organism: Ruegeria sp. CDSB029; assembly: GCF_059611125.1. Classification (NCBI taxonomy): domain Bacteria; kingdom Pseudomonadati; phylum Pseudomonadota; class Alphaproteobacteria; order Rhodobacterales; family Roseobacteraceae; genus Ruegeria; species Ruegeria sp. CDSB029. Next base: position 33,664 of record NZ_JBXWOX010000012.1, on the reverse strand, counting down.
TTCCCTATACGCGCGCGCATGCGGGTTCAAGGCTGGATGGGATGATGACGCTAACGGACGCCTCTGAACCTGCATGTGCGAATGATTGGGACTATGTTGGGCAAAACCAACTGACGCGAGCGCTCTCAGGAACCAGACCTGCGCGCGCACCCGTTTGACCACATGCATACTCTGGGTTGCAAACACCCCAAATAGTGATGCGTGTAAGACTAAAGCCCCGCTTATCGGGCTTATGTCCGTGTGTAATTTATCACTCCACCAAGGGTTGAACCCAAAAAAACGCACTTTCCGCCCCAAAAAGGTCGGTTTTCCCCACGTCAATGTACCCCGGAGTATCTGTGAAAGCGCCCGAACTCAGGCCGTGGAAACAGCCAATACAAATCGGCGCTGAAGCAAAGGAAACGGGCAATCAGGAAAAGAACAAACGCTTTCCCCCGCAGTCTGTAAAATTTTAATCGGCGCGGCACATCTTTCCTACCATTTTGTAAGCGAAAGAAAAAACACAACGTCACTAGGGTGATAGAACAAAAAACCGGGACCCTGGTGCACGTTGAAAAAACTCACTCTACAGGAGAACGAAATGAACACCCCTGGAATTAAGTTTGGCCTCATGACCCTGGGTCTGGCTGCCTTGATCTCACCGATAAGTGCTGCGGCGCAGGTCGCGTGCGAATCGTACACAGTAGAAGCAGGCGAAACGCTGGCGACTATTTCCGAAACGGCATATGGCTCTCGGGATTACCAGATCATCTTCAACGCAAACAGAAACGTCATTGCCGGAAATCCGAACAATCTGACCCCTGGTACAATCCTGAACTTGCCATGCGCTGACGGCCGACTGACCGCCACATCGCAGTTCAACGAAGTTGTTGAGCGAGAGGAAGAAAAAGCCGCAAAAATTAAACCCAGAAACGTTTACGAGCCGCCGATTCGTCTTTTGGCCGGTAACGATTGGGCACCCTATACGGACGAAGGTCTTTCGGGTGGCGGCTTTTTGATGCGGTTGTCGACAACGGCCCTGCATCGTGCGGGCAACAAGCGCGAATACAACCAGGGTTGGGTGAACGATTTCAACTCGCATCTTTACACACTTCTGCCCGCCGGAGCGTATGACATCGCCGTTGCCTGGGTTGTGCCAGATTGCGCAAAAAACCCCGATGCCATGGGTGAAGACAGCCTTTATCGCTGTAACGGGTTCTACGCATCACAGCCATTGTATGAATCGGTCGTTGGGTATTTCACACTGCCCGACAGCAAATATGCTGGCGCAGCCTCCATCGAAGAGCTGGAAGGGGCCGTATTTTGTCGTATGGACGGGTTCTTTACCAATGACTTGGAAGAGGCCGGCCTGGTCGAACCCAAAATCACGCTTGTTCGCCCCCGCACCCCGGAAGAGTGCATCGAGGCGGTCATGAACGGAACCGCGGACGCCACCGGGATGGCTATTCAGCAAGCCAATGGGGCAATTGCGGCTTTGGGTATGGAAAACGAGGTGGTTCAGAATGAGAACTTCACCCATCTGTCCACCATTCGCCTGCTGGCCCATAAATCCAACCCATACGGGCTGCAGTATATCTCGATGCTGAACAATGGCCTGAACGAAATGCGGCAGTCGGGCGAGTGGTACGATATCGTTTCCAGCTCGCTGTCCGAGTACAGCTCTAAGCTGCAATCTGCGTCGAACTGATCGGTTCGTGCAAAAGAACCCGTACACAGCGCGACCCGCGCTGTGTACCACCTCGACATAAAGTCATAGCTTTGTACTTGGGTTACATAATTGTTTCATGTCGCCCACCCTTTCCAGCGAGCGCGTTGCCTCAGGTGACTTCGGCTGGTTGTGCATAATGATGCATGTTCAAAAACGCAGCGCCATTCGTCCCCGCCCTGTAACCATGCGGCAGATCGGCTGCAAAGCGCAGGCCCTGCCCGGCCTGTAGCGGTACCCAGTCACCATCACGCAGAATCTCAAGCGATCCGTTCAGCACAAAAACTTCTTCGGTCACCCCTGCGGCATGGGCTGCGGATTCGTGGCTTTGGTTTGGGGCAAGGTCGACGTGAAACGTTTCGGCGCCCAGCGCCGGATCGAAGGGAAAGACGATCTTGACCTCAATGCTGCCGGGAAAGGTCACCGTGTGAAACACGTCGGTCATGGCGGTATCCCGCAGGGCCGCCGTTCCGATCAACGCACTCAGCGGCAGTTGAAACCCTTTGGCGATTTTCCACAGCGTTGCGATGGTCGGGCTGGATTCGCCTCGTTCGATCTGACCCAGCATGGCTTTGCTGACACCCGTCATCTCGGCCACTTTGGACAGGCTCAACCCCGAGGCCGCCCGCACATCGCGTAGTTTTAACGTAATTTCGTCCGGTGCCATCTTGATCGTCTCTCGAATCCTCTTGTGCGTTATAGCGCACATGTGGTACGTGCGCTATAACGTACGCAACCCGAATATCGCAACCGGGGCAAAAGGGAAACAGCATCATGCCAATGTACCGATCCAGAACCTCAACCCACGGCCGCAACATGGCCGGTGCTCGCGGCCTGTGGCGCGCCACCGGCATGGGTGACGACGATTTCGGCAAACCGATCATCGCCATCGTCAACTCGTTCACCCAGTTCGTACCCGGCCACGTGCACCTGAAGGATCTGGGCCAGATGGTCGCGCGCGAGGTTGAGGCCGCTGGCGGTGTTGCGAAAGAGTTCAACACAATCGCGGTGGATGACGGTATCGCCATGGGCCATGACGGGATGCTGTATTCCCTGCCCTCGCGCGAAGTGATCGCGGATTCGGTCGAATATATGGTCAACGCTCACTGCGCTGATGCGATGGTCTGTATCTCGAACTGCGACAAGATCACTCCCGGCATGCTGATGGCTGCGATGCGCCTGAACATCCCGGCGATCTTTGTCTCGGGTGGGCCGATGGAGGCCGGCAAGATCGACATCGCCGATCTGGACGCCAAGAAGATCGACCTTGTGGATGCGATGGTCGCCGCCGCCGACGACAGATTCACCGACGAACAGGTCCAGCATATCGAAGAAAACGCCTGCCCAACCTGTGGCTCATGTTCCGGTATGTTCACCGCAAACTCGATGAACTGTCTGGCCGAAGCTCTGGGACTGGCGCTGCCGGGCAACGGTTCCACGCTCGCAACGCATGCCGACCGTAAAGAGCTGTTCCTTGAGGCCGGTCGTCGGATCGTTGAGATCACCAAGCGTCACTATGATCTGGATGAAAAAGGCTTCCTGCCACGCGAAATCGCAACGTTCGACGCGTTCGAGAACGCGATGTCGCTGGATATTGCCATGGGCGGTTCGACCAACACGGTTTTGCACCTGCTAGCTATCGCGCATGAGGGTGAGGTGCATTTCACCATGACCGACATGGATCGCCTGAGCCGTCAGGTGCCGTGCCTCTGTAAAGTCGCGCCCAACACCGAAAACGTCCATATGGAGGATGTGCACCGCGCCGGTGGCATCTTCTCGATCCTTGGCGAGCTTAGCCGTGCCGGGCTGCTGCACGAACACTGCAGCACCGTGCATTCAGGCACGATGGGTGAGGCGATTGCCAATTGGGACATCAAGGTAGCCAACAACCCCAAGGCACAGGACCTGTTCAAGGCCGCGCCCGGCGGCGTGCGCACCACGCAGGCCTTCAGCCAGTCGAACCGATACAAGGAACTGGACACCGACCGCGAAGGTGGCGTGATCCGGTCCAAGAAACATGCTTTTAGTCAGGATGGCGGTCTGGCGGTTCTGTTCGGTAACATCGCGCGCGATGGCTGTATCGTAAAAACGGCAGGCGTTGATCCCAACAGCCTGACCTTCACCGGCTCGGCCTATGTTTGCGAAAGCCAGGATCAGGCGGTCAACGACATCCTGACCGGCAAGGTCAAAGAAGGCGACGTGGTGGTGATCCGCTATGAAGGCCCGCGCGGCGGTCCGGGGATGCAGGAAATGCTGTATCCGACGTCTTACTTGAAATCCAAAGGTCTGGGCAAAGCCTGCGCCCTGCTGACCGATGGGCGTTTCTCGGGTGGCACCTCGGGCCTGTCGATTGGCCACGTTTCACCTGAGGCCGCCGAGGGTGGCGAAATCGGGCTGGTCAAGCAAGGCGACAAGATCGAGATCGACATCCCCAACCGGACAATTCATCTGGCCGTGTCTGATGAAGAACTGGCCGCCCGCCGCGAAGAGCAGGACGAAAAGGGATGGGTGCCTGCCGCACCGCGCAAGCGCAAGGTGTCAACCGCGCTTAAAGCCTATGCCAAGCTGGCGACAAGTGCCGCGAAAGGTGCCGTGCGCCAAGTCTGAAGAAGCGGTTTCCAAACCACCCAAACTGCAATAACTTCAAAGGTCTCGCCAGCTCGTATGGCGAGACCTTTTTCTTTTGTATTCAACGACATCCATAGCACAATCGGTGAGAAGCATGACATTCTGGCGCCCGCATAACGGTATCCGTGTCAAAGCCATCGGCTTGCATTGGCGGGGGGACCGCCTTCTTGCTGCCGAAGTCCCAAAAGACGACGGTCGCATCAAGGGTGTTCGTCCTTTGGGCGGATCGGTCGAATTCGGCGAAACATGGCGTGACGCGCTGAAACGTGAGTTCCGGGAAGAGCTCGATGTGACAGTTGAAGTCAGTGGGCAACCGCTGGTGATCGAGAACCTGTACCAGCATGAAGGGCATCAGGGGCATGAGATCATCTTTGTGGCCGAGATTCAGTGCCCCGAGCTTTTGAATTGGCCCGACGCGCCGATTTCATTCACCGAAGACAATGGTCTGAATTGGACGGCAAGATGGTTCAGTCTGGATGCTCTGGATATCGGCGGTCCAGAGCTATACCCGACCGGCCTGAAAGAGCGCCTGATCGATCGCTGATCCGTTCGTCTAATCGCCCAGCTTGGCGTGAACTTCGTCCAGATCAATCTCACCGATTGGCATCTTGTTGCCCGGGTTTTCAAAATCGTATTTGAACAGCTCGAAATCGTGTTTGTAGATCTCGTAGACCAGGTGCATCGAAAGATCGTCAAAGTAGTCCTCGACCGGATGCGCACGTTTGGGCCCGTGGCCTTCGGATTCATTGAAACGCGGGATTTCGGACAAATTCACAGCGTGCGGTGTCTCTAACCGATCAAGGACACTTTGCATTCCTTCATTGAACTGTTCAGTCCAGAAAATCTGATCGTATTGCCCACCATTCACGATGAAGGTCGAAACATGGCCGGACATGGCCGACCAGTGAATGTCAGGATCCATCGGACGCCGCCAGCGGATCGTATCACGAGCAAACAGCAAAAACCGGCGGAAACTGGCGATCTGATCAAACTCACCCTTACCGTCATCACCGCCAACCTCGATCCCGTAGTTGTAGATCAAGGTCGGCACCAGATTGCCCCGATACCGCTTGCCATTGCGCTGAATGCCGCAGATCTTGTCAAAGAATGAGCTTAGAATTCGGGTGTAGGGGTTGCGCACGCACGTAAAGGCCAGGGATTTGTGGTCCCGCACATTGCCCGAGATCTGATCCTGACTTGGGCCGAAGGCCCATTTGTGCATCCCGTCCTTCGCGTCATGGATATCACCGTCAAAAAACTGCCCGTGATCCGAATAAAACATGATCTGACCAATGGTCGAACAGGCGCATTTCGGCACCACACGGTAAACCATGCTCTCGCTTTCGGTCATCCATGTTCCGGGAAAACCCATCTGCTGTGCCTCCTTTGCTGATCTGGTCTCAATATTGACGCGCCAGCATTTGAAACCAAAAAACCAAAAATATTCTATTTATTCAATCGCTCATCCTCAGTATCACGGTTGGAAACGGGCAGAAACGGAAAACAATAGGCCAATATGGCAAGAATTGCCTACATTTTGCTATGTCACAAAGACCCTGACGCGATCATCGCGCAGGCAGAGCAATTGACCGCAGCCGGGGATTGCATGGCGATCCACTTTGACGCGCGGGCCAGTGCGACTGCTTACGCACGCATTCGCGAGGCTTTGAGAGACAATCCAAATGTCACCTTTGCCGCCAAGCGAATCAAATGCGGCTGGGGCGCGTGGTCACTGGTTCAGGCCACGCTGAATGCCCTGCAGGCCGCTGTGGATGCGTTTCCCCGCGCCACTCATTTCTACATGGTGTCGGGTGACTGCATGCCGATCAAATCGGCTGAGTACATCCACGACTTTCTGAACCAGCACGACGTTGATTTCGTCGAAAGCCATGATTTCCTGGAAAGCAACTGGATCAAGACCGGCATGGTTGAGGACCGGCTTATCTATCGGCACTATTTCAACGAACGGACACAGGCCAAGCTGTTTTACGGGTCTTACAATCTGCAAAAACGGTTTGGTCTGACGCGCGAGATTCCGTCAGACGTTCAGATAATGATCGGCAGCCAATGGTGGTGCCTGCGCCGCAGGACCATCGAAATGATTCTGGATTTTCTGCAAAAGCGCCCCGATGTAAAACGGTTTTTCTCGACCACCTGGATTCCGGACGAGACCTTTTTTCAGACTTTGGTGCGCCATCTGATCCCCAAGACTGAGATCGACAACCGCACGCCCACATTTCTGATGTTCTCGGATTATGGCATGCCTGTGACGTTCTACAACGATCACTATGACTTGCTGCTGTCCCAAGATTACTTGTTCGCCCGCAAGATCAGCCCCGAAGCCCATGAACTGAAGGACAGGTTGGGTCAGATGTACGCAACCGAAGGGATGACGTTTCACATCTCGGACGAAGGCCGCAATCTTTACAGCTTTCTGACCGGGCGCGGCCGGGTGGGGCGGCGTTATGCGCAGCGGTTCTGGGAGGCGGGCAATTCACTGGGCCCCGAGCGCGAAGTGTTTCTGATCGTGAGCAAGAAGTGGCATGTTGCCAAGCGCCTGGTGGATCAGATCGTCTCGGAAACCGACATTCCATGCGTCGAATACCTGTTCAACGAAGAAGACACTTCTTTGCCTGATCTGGGCGGCATTGAATCGTCTCTGGCCAAGCGCACGCGGCACCGGCGCGCGGTGGCCCGCATGCTGTTTGAAAGCTTTGATTCCAACAAGCTGGTCTTGTGCGTGGATCCCGCAGATCTGGATATCATTCAGGATTTCTGCTCGGTTCAGGCCCGCAGCCATGTTCTTGAAATCGAGTGCGAGTATTCCGACGACTATCTGATCGGTCACGCTCGCCGGGTTGGGTTGGCCGGGGACAGCAGTCCTCGGGAAACCGTGGCCCGTCTGATCCCGGCGCTGCGCAGTTCACTAGTGCACGAATCCGAATTGATCCGCGAGGCAGAGTTTGACGGATACCTGCGTATCCGCGAGACCAACTCAAATATTGAGAATGAGACCGCGATTGCCGAGTTTCTGGGCGTGTCGCGGGACAAGGCGCAAGCCATCATGAGCCTTGATTATCTTTTTGCCGATTAATCTGAAACGTCCAGCGGCGCTTTAAAGCGCCGCTGGATAATTGGTTCAAATGTCGAACTTGACGCCCTGCGCCAAGGGCAGCTCAGCCGAGTAATTCACAGTGTTCGTCTGACGACGCATATAGGCTTTCCACGCGTCCGAGCCGCTTTCGCGCCCGCCACCGGTTTCCTTCTCACCGCCGAAGGCTCCGCCGATCTCGGCACCCGACGGGCCGATATTGACGTTGGCGATGCCGCAATCCGACCCGGCTGCGGTCAGGAACTGCTCGGCCTCGCGCATGTTCAAGGTAAAGACGCAAGAAGACAGGCCTTGCGGGACGTCATTCTGCAGCTCAATCGCATCATCAAAATCGTCATAGCCCATGACGTAGAGGATGGGCGCAAAGGTTTCAGTTTTTACCACCGCCGTCTGGCCTGGCATTTCGACAATGGCCGGTTCCATATAGACGCCCGCAGGCACACCCTCGGTTACACGACGTCCACCGTGTACGGTGCCGCCTTCAGTCTTTGCGGCCTCAAGCGCAGCGGTCATGGCCGTGCCCGAGGCTTCGTCTACCAACGGGCCTATCAGCGTGCCTTCGACCAGTGGGTTGCCGATGGGCAATCCCGCATAGGCTTTTTTCAAACGGCCGACCAATTCTTCGCGGATCGAGTTGTGTACGATCAGGCGACGCAGCGTGGTGCAGCGCTGACCGGCCGTACCGACGGCCGAGAACACAACCGCACGGACAGCCATTTCCAGATCGGCCGAGGGGCCAACGATCATCGCGTTGTTGCCACCCAGCTCTAGAATGCACTTGCCAAAGCGTTGCGCCACGATGGGCGCAACGGCGCGACCCATACGGGTGGACCCTGTGGCCGAGATAACCGGAACGTCTTCGCTTGCGACCAAGGCTTCGCCCAGCGCTGCGCCACCGATCAGGGTTTGCAGCAGATTGTCCGGCGCATCGCCAAACCGGGCCAACGCGCGTTCAAAGATTTTCTGGCACGCCATCGCGGTCAGCGGAGATTTCTCGGACGGCTTCCAGATCACCGGGTCACCACAAACCAGCGCCAATGCCGCATTCCACGACCACACTGCAACCGGGAAGTTGAAGGCCGAGATCACGCCGACCGGACCTGCCGGATGCCACGTCTCCATCATCCGGTGACCCGGGCGTTCGGACGCAATGGTCAGGCCGTACAATTGACGCGAAAGACCAACGGCAAAGTCGCAGATGTCGATCATCTCTTGCACTTCACCCAAGCCTTCCGAGGTGATCTTGCCAGCCTCCCAGCTGACCAGAGCACCCAGATCGTCCTTGGCGGCGCGCAGTTCCTCTCCCAACAGGCGGATCAGCTCACCCCGGCGCGGGGCCGGTACTTTCCGCCATTCTTTGAACGCCGTTTTAGAACGGGCAAAGATGGCTTCCATGTCGGCAACGGGCGTCTCATGCACGTCGGCCAATACGCTGCCATCAATCGGAGACGTCACTTTGAGCGTGCCGCCGGTCAGTTCGGCCTCGGTCAGATCCAGATTGGCGAGGGTTGTTTGGGCTGTCATCACGATGTCTTTCATATCTCAGGCCGCCTTGTTCTGTTCGGTTACGTCGCCGGCGCGATAGAGCCGGCCAAATTCGGTGTTCAGGAAATCGGACAGATTCACCTGTTCCTGCCGGACAAAGCCCTTCGAAGGCAGCGCGCCGGTCCGCATCAGATCAACCACGCCCAGAACGCCTGCGGCTGTGGTGACCTGAATGGCGCTCCAGATCTGTCCGTTAATCGTGCGGGCAAAGCTCTTGTTGATCAGGGATTTCTCGCGCAGCGCGCCATCGATCATGCCTTTTGCGGTGCAATAGACCAGCACCACATCCTGATCGGTGCGCGGCAGCGCGGTCTCAAAAATATCCTTCAGCAGATCGCGGCGATGTTCCAGGCCAAGGTCCTTGAGAAGCAGTTTCAGGATATCGCAATGGCCCGGATATCGGATTGAGCGGTAGGACACCGCCCGCGCCTTGCCGTCCAGTGTTTCGGGCAAAGTGCCCAAACCGCCTGAGGTGTTGAAACATTCGTACTCCACCCCGTCATGGCCAAGCAGCTCATAATCCTCCAACGGAGCGGTTTTGACTCGTTCACCATTCACAATGGCATCGCAAGGGTTGCAGTATTCGTTGATCAACCCGTCCGTGGACCAGGTCAGATTGTATTTCAATGCGTTGGTCGGATAGAGCGGCAGCGCCCCCACCCGCATATGCAGGCTGTCGATTTCATCGAACTCTGCTGCCAGCGATGCCCCTGCGATACCGACAAAACCCGGAGCCAGGCCACATTGCGGTATGAATGCAGTTTCACTGTCCTGCGCCAGTTCGCGCACGGCATTGGTGGCCGCGACATCTTCGGTCAGGTCAAAGTAATGCGCGCCAGCGGTCTTGGCCGCCTTGGCAATCTTCGGCGTCAGAAAGAACGGGGCCGCCGAGATCACGGCATCGAACTCACCCAGACCTTCGGTTAGTTGCGCTTCGTCGCTCACATCGATTTGCCGGGTCGAAATGCCCTGCTTGTTCAATGCTGATAACGCAGCCAAATCCCGATCCGCCACCGTGACCGAGTAGTTGGCCGATGACTTCAGCAAGGTCGCAATCATCTGACCGATCTTGCCTGCTCCGATGACACAAATGTTCCAGCTCAAAACGCGCCTCCTCTTTCATTTTTAAAAGTATGAGGCCGCTTCTGTCCGAAACGCAGGGGCAATCTTGACGAAATCGCGGTCATACCTGTCATATTGACGGAGATCTTGTCAATTTGCCGTGTTACCTGTGCGACCCTCCGCACTCGGCGGTACGATGAACGACGTGATCACCCCATGGCAGCAACGCAATTGGTCCAATCAACAACGTCAGTGATTTTTATATTCAGATATTATACAGTGCGCTCAATTGGACCCTTTTGTTCGCGCATATCAATGTGTTCAATCGGTCCGCCCAGCGCGGGAAATTACGTCAGGCCGGTTTTCTATTCTGTATGACCGATGGGTGCCTGACCCAAAAACAAGCTACTGCGTTGGGTCTTTGACAATTTTCACGCCGAAGTTCAGGGGGGACCAGACGTGCCTAAAGATCCAATTGAAAGCTCTCAATCATTCAATCCATCCCAAGATGATCTGAAATTGATAGATGAGGTCCTGCCATCCAAAGATCCATCAGTCATTCATTCGAAATTAGAATTCTACGAAGTATCCGAAGAAACAGTCCTGCCCTCAGAGGGTATGTTTGTGGTCCTTGGCGGCATGGTTCAGCTAAGGCAGGACAAAGCGGTTTTGGCGACCGCAGACAGCGGGGATTATTTTTACGAAGAACATCTCGAAATCGAGGACATTCCCGTCAGTCTTCAGGCGCTGGCCACCCCGGGCACCCGATTGGGCTATCTGCCCAAACACCAATGGAAGGCAATCCCGAAAAAGATCAAAGACGCCTGTGAAGATACGCTGTTTGGCGATCTGGTCAGTGTGCATCTGAAGAACTATCAACAGCCAATCAATTGCTGCAGCGTGACCGCCGCAGCCCTTAGCATGTCGGCGCTTGGATTCAGCTACGAAGTCAATGACATCTTTCGCGAATGCGGCTTGCCGACCTCGTTTGTCGTGAACGACGGAATATCGCTGGGCGAGCTATTCGATGTCGCCTGCACATTCATCCATACCCAGGACCTGCGCGATGTCATTCAGGTGCAGGCCTATTTCATGGATGAGGCCACGACATCCGTGGATCTGTTGCTTGAGGCAATAGACGAATCCAATCGGCTGGGTGGAAAGAACGATATCCTTGTGGCGAACTTTCAAGTCGGTGTCGCACATGGCAAGGAAAACATGCCGGGCGGCCATTTTGCCATTATCGCAAAGTGCAACCCCAGCACCGGCCTTGTGCATATGATGGACGTTCACCCGGAAAAGTACGGCAAGCTATGGGTGACAACCATCGATCGGTTGTGGGCCGGGATGACGGACCGCGATGGGACCTCGATGCGATCACGGGGGATGCTGCGGTTTTCGGCACGGGACGCTGTCAAAACATACCTGCAAACCCTGAAGCAGGACTGCAATTATGTCGACAGTACGCAATACCTGGCCAAGGACCCCAAAAAGCGGCGTAACCTGTTCCGACGGGCCAGCCCGAACATGAACTCGATGGGCGTTCTTGCCGAAAGTCTGGCCATCCTTGGGGATGAACAGGTTGACGAGGATAAACTGCTGAGGGCAACGCAAACCGATCTGGCCGAGGCGCTTAGCCGCGTGTCAACAGCCCGGCAAATGCACGCGATGGCGCAACGGTACCTCAGCCAGGAACCGGACGTGCATCTGGGCAGCACTTTCCGCAGCTATGCCAATCGTTCGGACAAAAGCATCAAATCACCCGAAGACTGGTTCCGCCACCAATTGCTAAGCCTGAACGATGACAAAGGTCGTCACCTGATGATCAATATCGATTTCAACAAGGTACTGGGGTCTGAGGTCATTCGCCCCCCGAAGAATGCGTTCCGCGAAACGGCCCTGTTGGAGGAGTTCTGGTGCCTGTGTATCGCATATAAAGAGGCCACCGATATGGTGACGGTTGTGGACATGAGCCCCGCGACCTCACAAGTCTGGCAAGCGCCACGCGGACATTTGTTCCGCGGTCTTCGGGACATTACGAAACCTGCGTTGCTGGTAATCGAAGAACGTGAAGCCCCAAAAGATCCGTCCGACGTAGACCATATCACCGAAAAAAACCCGCTTGTTCTGTTCTATGCGGATGAAGACCCCTGGTCCTACATGCTGCGCAGTATTCTGGCCAATATCGGCATCACCGACATCAAGCTGGTTGATGTCGAGGGGCACGGGGCAAATGTCATGAAAATGCGCAGGCAATTGATCGCTAGAACCGGCAAGGAAACGGTTCCATATCTGTTTTTCCAGAATGTGTTTCAGGGCACGCGCAAGGACATCGTAGACAGAATCCTTAATGGTCAATTTCAAAAAGACATCAAGAAGGCCGGATTGCCGGTTCTGCTGCGCAATGAATCTCCCAGCCTGGACAAGAACATCTTTGGCTATCCCAAGGGTGGGCTGACCGATGCCCCCAGCGAAAAACGCAACGTATTGCTGTGTGCCTGCGGGTCTTCTGCCGCAGACAAGGTGCCGCAACTGGTAAAGAAAATTACCGCCGCTGGCCACAACGTGAAACTGATCCCGTCGGTTTCCGCTGAGAAGTTCTTTCGCGATATCGAGATCGAAAAGGGCGTCGAGATTGAACGGGGGTACGAGCCGGAAAAGGTCGAGGACTATATCTCGCACAACGACTATTACCGCGACGACGACGAATGGAACTTTCGATACACCAAGTTCGGCATGCCCCTGCGCGCCTCGCACCTTGCGTTGTGTGACTGGGCCGATTGCGTGATCGTGGCGCCCGTGACCTGCAATACAATGGGTAAGATCGCCAATGGGATTGCCGACAACCTTCTGACCTCGGTCTTTGTTGCCTGGCAGTACCGGAACAAACCGGCGATCCTTTGCCCGGCGTGTAACACCAACATGTGGAACAACGTCACAACCCAAAGGAATGTCGAAAAGCTGCGTGATCTGGGTGTTGATTTGGTCGGTCCCCGCAAAGGGCGTCTGTCAAATGGCATGATGGGGATCGGCATGATGGCGACCCCGGACCAGATCATGGAGGTTCTGGACGAAGCGTTCGAAGAACTGGCCGATCAGGAACACAACATCTGCAAATGGGCGCAAGAAGCCGCCGCATCGGATGAGTTCGAACAATGGAATCGTGTGTTCGAGGCGATCGATAATGGCATGGCCGGGATCGACATCGTGGATGACCACAATGGCGACACGCTGTTGCACTACGCAGCAGGCGGCGAAGGCGAGCTGAACGAAAACGGACAGAACCTGGGCAAACCTGATCTGGAGGCTGCGCAAGAGCTGATACGGCGCGGTATCAACGTGAATGCGACCAACGATCATGGATTTACCAGCCTGCACGTGGCGGTGATGAACAACTCGGTCGAAATGGTCAAAACTCTGCTGGCAGCGGATGGCATTGATGCCAGCGCTTGCATCCATTTCCTGCAAAACGCCCATGACATCGAAGACGCCAAAATATCAAAAGACGTGCTGGCCATGCTGGATGACTGGGCCAACAGCCACACGCTGACCGAGATTGAGGAAGAGGGCGAAGACGATGTGGTTGATGACCGTGAGCGCACCTATCTCTACTTTACCTATGGTTCGTTGAAGAAAGGCTTCCCGAACCACGAAGCCCACGCCGATGTGCTGGATGATTTTGTTGGCAAGGCCGTGACGCGACAGCGAATGCCTCTGATCGTGCCGCATGAGCCGCATTGCGACAATCCGAACTGTGGCTTCCTGCACAGGATGGCCACGCTGGTCGACCAGAAAGGGCGCGGCCATCCAATATGCGGAGAAGTGTATCGGGTGACCTCATCGGGCCTGAAACAGCTAGACCAGCTCGAAGGTTACCACGGACCCGGATCACCCGAGAATGTCTATGTCCGCAAGCGGATCAATGTGCTGATCAACGGTGTGAAAAAACCCGCCTATGCCTACGTGATCGCGCAGCCCACCAAGTATCTGGACCAGTTGGATCAGGGCGCAGCCGGGGTTGTCGGGGAATACACGCTGGACATGGCGACAGGCACACAAAAGCCCGGTTGGCAGCCGCCCGCCTAGTTTTGAACCTGAATCCCGGCCTCATCCTTAGGGATGTCCTTGAGGCTGAGGTTATAGGCCGTGATGATCACCATGCACGACAGGACAAAGGGCCAGAAGCAGGCCTTGGGAATCAGGTTGTCTTTATAGTGGATGAACCACAGGGACGGCACGGCCTCGGCCGCAAAGAAGTAGGTGTTTACCGACACTGCCAGCAGCAGGAAATACATCAGGAAAAAGAACGATTCCATGTAGATCACGGGCGATCCGGCGAACCCTTCGCGCAGTTGTACATGCGCCAGCAGGATCACGAAAAACAGGACCGAACAGGTGCCGATAACGCTGGACGTACTGAAATCGTGCCGTTCCACCAGATTGGGGCGTCGCGTGACCGTCATGACGGCCCCGAACAGCAGCATCGTCACAACAATCAGGGGGATCATGTGAACGATAAAGGCATTCGCAAAGTTCCGTTTGATGACGAAATTATAGTGCAGCTCAGGCAGGTTGGTCTGATATTCGTTCTTGCCGATGCCCAGGGTCGTATCCAGATCGGACAGGCGATAGTCGAAATATGTGTTTTCACGCTCCCATGTTCCCATGACAATCCGGTTGTCGATGCCAAAGATATCGTCCGGCCCCGTGGCCGGATAGGCCGAAAAGTCAGGGATTAGAGCCACATTTACGTCAAACTCACCCGGCCAGAAACGGACCCAGACGGTTTTGTGGTCAAAAGGATAGCTGGTATAGTCAAAGGCCTGGCGCAAGGTCTGCTCAAAGTACCAGCCGATCAACTCGGACCCGCCCTGATCTATCCTGTAGGCTTCTTCAATCAGGCCACTCGCTGCCTCGGCAGCTTCCGGCAGGATGAACCCCACTTCGCCTTCGGCTGGTTTGATGGCGTCATGCACACCATCCTCATAATGCTGCCAGATATAGCCGCTGACATGCACATCGCTGGCACCGGTAAAACTGAAAGATTTGATGAATATGCCAGTTTTGACCTGATAGCCTGGCAATTTGGGAAGGTCTTGCAGATAAGCGTCGACCGACGCCTGATCTGGCAGTTGCGTCGGATCCTCGTCAAAATAATTCAGTTCAATCCAGAGTTTGAACAGAACAAGGGCCAGACCCAGCGTAACAAAACCCGAGATCAGCCAGACTTTCTTTTCTATGCTCATTCAGCCCCTCACCTGATTAGTCCAGCGGCCCGACCAGCGATTGTTTGATGCCCAGGTCCTGAAACCGCGCCTTCAATTCATCGAACCCTTCATGTGCCGTCAAAGGAATACCCCAACCCCCACATTCAGCCAGTGTTCGAGCCTGCAGGATCGACAGATCGACCATCGGCAAAGGCTCATCTGCAGTGAAAGCGGCCAGGGCATCCGCGTATCGCGTGGCTTCGTCCCACTGCTTTCGCGCCAGCATGACGGCAGCGGCGTCCGTATAGAAATGAAGATGGCTATGGCCAACACAGCCTTCGGCGATGATCTTCTCGCCAAGCTTTAGGTTATCATCTTGCGTCGCGGGGTCCTCTTCGGCCATGGCCAAAGCTGACAGCGCTTTTGGTCCGACGAAATTCCGACCGTGTTCAAGGGCAATGCCGACCGCGCGGCGACCGGTTTCACGCGCCTGTTCCAGCTGCCCGGCATAAACCTGCGTGCGGGCAAGATGTTCCAGCGCCTGCGCCTCTAGGCGTTTCGCTCCAACGCGGTTCGCGATCTCGGCAGACAGGGTAAAGACGTCCAGCGCCTGATCTATTTCCCCTAAGAAAGTGTGCGCAACGCCCAAACAGGTCTGCGCCACGCATTCTGGAACAAAGGCGAAGTACTTCTGTGACACTTCAATGGCTTCCTGCGCATCCAACTTTCCTTGCGCTACATCACCGGTATAGCTGCGCGCGACGCTCAGATTGTGCAGGTTCGCGGCCAAATCGCGGACCAAACCCTTTTCTCGCGCCCGTTCGACTGCCTGCGTGTAGAACCCTGTCGCAGTTTGCATCGTGGCATTCATGAAATTGGCATCGCCAAATCCACTGAGCGCACCAACCTCAAGCCGCGCGGATTCAAGCTTTCTGGCCAGTGTTAGAGCCTTTTCGTTACTCTCAAGCGCCTTTGTCACCTGCCCCAGCGGGAAGTATACATTGCCGCGCACATAGTTGATCTGAGCAATGTCGCGGTCAGACCCGCAGCGTTCCGCAGCTGCCTCGGCAATGTCCAGACTTTCCAGAGCTTCCTGATACAGGCTGGCCTGCCGCGCGGCCTGCGCCAAGCCGATTTGCGCCCGGCAGATTTGTTCATCCGTCTCGGCCAATTCTGCGGCCTCTTTGAATTCACGCAGGGCATCATTGGACAGGCCCTGCAACCGGTGCGTCTCACCCCGGGCGCAGAACAGATCAAAGCGAACCCCTGCGGGTGCTGGCAGTTCCAGCCCCCGTTCGATCAACGGGCTGGCATCGTCGAACTGAAAAACCTGTATCAGCTTGTCCGCGGCTTCCAGATAAGCCTGGGCCGCATGGGTCGCACCCGCGCGATCCAGATGCTGTGCCCGCAGAGTGGCGTCACGGTCCTCAAACCAACTCGCGGCCTGACGATGCAGGCGGGCGCGTTCAGATTTCACCAAAGTTGCATAAGATCCGTCGCGGATCAGCGCGTGGGCAAACATCAGATCGGCCTCAGCCTCGCGGATCAGGGCAGAGCGGATCAGGGTCGAGGTATCCAGATGCCCTTCACCCAGAACAAAATTCAAAACTTCGGGCGAGAACCTCTGCCCCAGCACGGATGCCGCCTGAATCGACGTTCGGCTGGTCCGGTCCAGCGAATCCAGACGGGACTGAACAATGCCCTGAATGCTGCCGGGAACGGATTCCTGTTTCAGCACATCGATATTGCGCAATAACTGTTCAAGAAACAGCGGATTGCCTCCGGCGCGTTTCACGCAGGCGTCTAACAGTTCCGGGTCGATCCCGGTGAACTCTTCGACCAGTTGTCGGGCTTGTTCGTCCCCCATTGGCGCCAGTTCCAGCTTGGATATCAGGGCACCATCCGTCGCAAGTTGCCATTCGCGGTCGATCGGATCGCCTTCCACGCGGCTGGTCATTAGCAACACGCAGGGCAGATTGCGCGTCATCGCCGCGATATGGGCGCAAGCTGTCAGGATCTCGGGTGAAGCCCAGTGGATATCCTCGATATGGATCAACAAAGGCGTTTTTTGGCTGCGGGCCGAAATCAGGTCGTCTATAACCTGACGTCGCCCCCGCAGACGGGTTGCATTGTCCATCACCGCATAGACCTCAGCCAGACCGGGGTCTTGTTCAAGCTCCAGCAGCGCATTCAAGTGCGCGGCATTCGCCGCTGTCACCCACCCCTTGCTAATCGCGTCCTTTGCTACAGAGGCACAGGTTTCCGTATCATCCGTCGGCTCCAGCCCCAGAATACTGCGTGTCACGGATTGGATGGCTGAATGCCCCTCGCGCGTACCGAAATCCATGACCACGCCATTGTGGACGGAATAGGACAGGCTGTCAGCCAGCTCAGCCACCTGTTCGGACAGGTGCGTTTTGCCAATGCCCGGCTCGCCCAGTACGATATGGACTTCACCCTTACCGTGCCGCTGGCATCGATCGAACGTTGCCGAAAACAGGGATAGCTCTCGTTCTCGGCCCACAAAACGATGCCTGCGCGACCGGATGTTGCGCGCCATCCGGTCCAGCCGCCACAGCTCAACCGGATCACCAAGGCCTTTGATCGCCTTTTCGCCCATCGACTCACCGACAAAAAGCGGCCCTAACGCTCGCTGAATGTCATGTGAAACCAAAGTTTCCCCCGGCGCCGCCATGTCGGTGATGCGCGATGCCAGGTTCACACCATCACCGGTCACGGTGTATTCCGTATGCGCCTGACTACCTGTCGTACTGGCAATGACCTGTCCTGATGCAATCCCGATATGGCAGGTCAGCGGCGGGTTCAGGCCGGGCAGAACCGTGTGAATTTCCAGCGCGGCCCGCGCGGCCCGTTCGGTATCGTTTGTGTGCGAGATCGGCGCGCCGAACACGGCCATGACCGCATCGCCTATATGCTTGTCGATCCGGCCACCGTATTTTTCGACGACCTTGTCCACCCTGGTGAAGAAAGCGTTGAGCAGCGCGTGCATGTCTTCGGCATCCAATTCGCTGGTCAACCGGGTAAATCCGGTCAGATCGGCGAACATGACTGTCACCTGTCGCTTCGCAGGCTCCAGCGATTCCTCAGGCAGAAAGGGCGGGGCGGTTTCGAACGTCTCAAGCTCGGCAATCGCGCGCAAAAGCCGCCGGCGGTCGCCGACAGCAGTGACTCCGATTTCGATCAGGTCTTCACCCGTTAAATCGGGTAAAATTCCAAAATCAATTTTGTTATCCAAAAAGGCTTGCGCGTAGTCAGATAATCCAAGTGCGCTTAGCCAGTCCCTAAGGTCCTGAGACATTTCGCCCCTCTGAAGCCCCCAACTCCAAAGACAGACGTAGCACAACAAACCCGGATGAGTCTGCAAAGTTTGAATATTTTAATGTATATGCACACCCAATTGCCCGCGTGACGGGCAATTGGGTCTTTGGAGTTAGGTCTCGGCCTCTAGCCCGTCCGTGGACAGATCGTCCAGTTTCGGCATCAACCGCAGCAGCTCGCTTGCATATTCGGTCTGCGGATTGGCGAAGAGTTCGTTGGTTTCTTGAAGTTCAACCACCTTGCCCTGCTTCATCACGGCCACCCGATCACACATCTGACGCACCACCGGCAGGTCGTGGCTGATAAATAGCAGCGTCAGACCCAGATGTTCCTGCAAATCCTTCAGGATGTTCAGGATTTGCGCCTGAATTGACACGTCCAGGGCGCTGGTCGGTTCGTCACAAATCAGGAACCGCGGCTGCGTTGCCAGCGCGCGGGCAATCGAGATCCGCTGTCGCTGTCCGCCCGAGAATTCGTGCGGGTATTTCAGCCCGGCCTCATGGCCCAGCCCGACCTGATCCAACAGCTCGTCTACGCGGCGCTTGATGTCGGACCCTTCCATCAGCTTGTGATGGCGGATCGGTTCGGCCACAATATCGTCGACCCGCATCCGGGGGTTCAGCGACGAATAAGGGTCCTGGAAGATCATCTGGATGTTCTTGCGATAGGCATCCAACGCGGCCCTGTTGGTCAGATCACTAACCAACTGCCCCTCAAAGGTGATCGTACCGCCATCAACCGGGTACAACCCCGCGATCATCCGCGCGATGGTAGACTTGCCAGAGCCGGATTCACCCACCACCCCGAATACCTCACCCGCACGAATGTCGAAGCTTACGTCGTCAACGGCGGTGAAATAAGTGCGGTCCCACGGCAGCAGGCCTTTGCGCTGCAGGAACTTCTTGGTCAGATTGCGAATCTCGAACACCGGTTTGCTGGTGTCGTTGTCCACCTTGGGCCAGTGCCGGGCCATATCCTCGATGGCAAAACGGGTCTCACGCCCACCATAACTGATCTGCGGAAAGCGGTGCAGTTTCAGGGTCGGGCGCGGAACAGCGGCGATCAGTGACTTGGTGTATTCGTGCGCGGGCTGACCCATGACCTGAGACGTCGGGCCGGTTTCCACCACCTTGCCCGCATACATGACCGTCACCTTGTCCGTGGTATCCGCGATCACGCCCATGTCGTGAGTGATCAGGATAACGCCAACCTGCCGTTCCAGCGCCAGCTCTTTGATCAGGTCTAGGATCTGCGCCTGAACGGACACGTCCAACGCCGTCGTCGGTTCATCCGCGATAATCACGTCCGGCTCTGTACAAAGCGCTAATGCGATGACCACGCGCTGCCGCATCCCGCCCGAGAACTGGTGCGGATATTGGTCCAACCGCGTGTCCGGGTCAGGAATGCCCACCCGGTCGATCAGATCACGGGCACGCTGGTTCGCCTCGGCATCCGTTCCGCCCAGATGGGCCTGGATCGTCTCGGTCAGCTGTTCGCGCACTGTAAACAACGGGTTCAGCGAGGTCAGAGGATCCTGGAAGATCATCGAGATTTTCTTGCCACGCAGGCCGCGCATTGCGACGGCATCCAGACCGCTGATCTGGTCACCGCTCAGCTTGATGGTGCCACTGGCAATCCGGCCGGGCCGGTCCAGCAGACCCATGATGGCCGCTCCGATTGTGGATTTGCCTGCACCGGATTCGCCCACCAGACCGTGGATCTCGCCCGGTTCAACGGACAGGTCCACGTGGTCCACGGCGGTAAACAGTTGGCGGCGCGTCGGGAATTCGACCGTCAGGTCGTTGATCGTCAGAAGGCTCATGTAATCACCGCAGCTTGGGGTTCAGCGCGTCGCGCAGCCAGTCGCCCAGCAGGTTGACAGACAGGGCCAGCGCCAGAAGGGTGCAGGCCGGGAAGAACAGGATCCACCACTCACCCGAGAACAGGAAGCCCTGCCCGATACGGATCAGTGTTCCCAGCGACGGCTGGGTCGGCGGTGCACCCACGCCCAGAAAGCTGAGCGTCGCCTCGGCGATAATCGCCAGCGCCAGCGAAATCGTGGCAATAACCAGAACCGGGCTGAGGACGTTGGGCAGTATATGGCGGAACATGATCGGAATTGGCCCGCGCCCGATCAGACGGGCGGCCTGTACGTATTCCTTGTTCTTTTCCACCAGCGCAGCGCCGCGTACGACCCGCGCAAATTGCACCCAATCAGACAGGGCAATCGCGATGATCAGAACATAAATCGCCATCTCGTTGCGGTATTCGGGGGGCGTAACCCCCTTGGCGATACCAAAGATGAGCATCGCAACCAGAATGGCCGGGAAAGTCAGCTGCACATCGGCAATTCGCATGATGAGCGTTTCGACCCAACCGCCAAAATACGCCGCAACCAGCCCAAGGATGACACCGATGATCAGCGCCAGCATCACCGCTGACACGCCAACAAACAATGAGATGCGCATGCCATATAGAATGGTCGAGAATACGTCGCGTCCCTGATCGTCGGTCCCCAAAAAGAAGGTTTCCTGCGTAAAGGCATTGGGCGTGCCCGGCGGCGTAAAGCCGTTCATCAGGTTCAGCGATGCCGGATCAAACGGATTATAAGGTGCGATGACCGGGGCAAAAACGGCGGCCAGCAAAAGGATCAGCACCACCAGTGAGGCGATCAAGGCAACCGGAGAATGCCGGAAGGACCACGCAAAATCGCTGTCCCAGAACTTGGCAAATCGCGATTTGGTGGGGGCGGTCGGGGTTTCGATGGTATCGGTCATGTGGCCCTCGCGTCGACACGCAGGCGCGGGTCAATGGCATAATAAAGAAGATCGACGATCAGGTTGATCGAAACGAACATGACCGAAATCAACATCAGATAAGCGGCCATGACAGGGATATCGACAAACTGGATCGCGTTGATGAACAGCAGGCCAACGCCAGGCCACTGGAATACGGTCTCGGTGATGATGGCGAACGCGATGATCGAGCCCAGCTGCAGACCGGTGATCGTGATCACGGGAACCATAGTGTTCTTCAGCGCATGGCGGAAGTTGATCACCCGGTCCGACAAACCGCGAGCGCGTGCAAACCGGACATAATCGGCGCGTAACACCTCAAGCATTTCCGACCGGACCAGGCGCATGATCAGGGTCATCTGATACAGACCCAGCGTAATCGCGGGCAGGATCAGCGCCTTGAGACCAGAAGTCGTCAAGAAGCCGGTGGACCAGTTGCCAATCATAACGGTCTCGCCCCTCCCGAAGCTGGGTAAGAGGTCTAACTCAACCGAGAAAATGTAGATCAATAAGATCCCGATCAGGAAGGTGGGTAGGGACACCCCTATCAGGGAAACGGTCATGATGACATTCGCAGCAATCCCTTGTCGTCGGATGGCTGTGAACACGCCCAGCGCAATCCCCATGGTGATTGCCAGAAAGCCGGAAACAAAAGCCAGTTCCAGTGTGGCCGGCGCGCGCTCGGCTATGATGGTCGAGACAGGACGTCCCTGACGATAAGACACACCGAAATTGCCTTGAACGGCATTTTTCAGAAACTTGTAGTACTGAACCGGAAACGGCTGATCCAGCCCCAGTTCAGCCCGCAGCCGGTCGATATCGGCTTGCGTACGCTCCTGACCCAGCATGTTGTCGATCGGATCGCCGACAAACCGGAACATAGAAAATGCGACCAGACCCACGACCAGCAGTACGATCACGGATTGGAGCATCCTTCGGACGATATATGCGAACATTCACTTTCCCCATTGATCCGCTTCTCTATGCACGGGCTGACCAAATGGTCAAGGTATCGCTAACGGGCAGGTATCAAAGCGATCCCAGTTTCTGCGCTATAGGATTTGTATGCAGTGTAAGATGTGGATTGGCGCAACCGTTCCTGTCCGCGCCAATCCCAATATCATGCGCCTTCAGTTCACCGTCACCCAGCGCAGCAAAAAGAAGTTGTCGGGGCGTTGTGTCAACTCGATATTGCTGCGTGTCCCCCAGACCAAAGGCTGCACATACATCGGCACATAGACCTGTTCGTCCTGAATGATCTTGGCTACTTCATCCAACATCGCCTGGCGCTTGGTCTCATCCAGCTCAGACTGGATGGCAGGCAACAGCTCATCTACACGCGCGTTCGAGAACCCACCGAAATTCCAGCTGCCCAGCTTTTTCTCTTCGTTCGGGGTCGCGACAAGGAACCGAACGGGGTGTTCGGCATCAAATGTGCCCGGGCTCCAGCCCAGCAGGTACATGTCATAGTTATCCTCGCGCAGCTCGGGCCAGTAATTGCGCACAGGCATCGCCTCCAGCTCGGCGGTGATCCCGATCTGGGCCAACATGCTGACAACGGCCTGACAGACAGCCTCGTCATTCAGATAGCGGTCATTGGGGCATTTCAGCCCGAATGAGAACCCGTCGGCATATCCTGCCTCGGCCAAAAGCGCCTTTGCACCTTCGAGATCAAAAGCGGGACGTTCGGCATGGGCCGATGAATAGCCGCTCATGGCTGGGCTCACCAATTGCGATGCCGCCTCGGCATTACCGCGCATGATGGTGGCCAGAATGGCATCCACATTCACGGCCTGCGCTACCGCCTTGCGCACACGTGGATCGCGGAACGGGTTGGGCTTGCCTTCATCGTCTGTGTATTTCAGCGTCTCGGCTTCATGATCAAAGCCCAGCATGATTACGCGGGCCTCGATCCCCTTGATGACTTCGACCTCACTGTCTTCTTGCAGGCGCGCGACGTCCTGAATAGGCACTGGATTGATCATATCAACGTCGCCCGACAACAGCGCCGCAACAGCGGTGGCCGGGTTCTGGATCGGGTTAAACTCGGCGCGGGTGATATTGTGTTCGACGTCTCCCCACCAGCCCTCGTGAGGCTCCAGTACGGTTTTCAGACCCGGCTCACGCTCGGTGACCTTGAATGCACCGGTGCCATTGGCATTGATCGTCGCATAATTGCCGGTCTCTTTGTCTGGGACGGCGGCATCATTCGCCTCGGTCCAGCCTTGATCCATGATCATCCAGTTGGCAATCGAAGACGGGAACAACGGGTTCGGCGCGGTCGTCATGATATCGACAGTATAATCGTCGACCACGATCACCTCACTGACCGGCGCAAACCAGCTGCGGGTATCTGCGGCCTCGCCCGAGGCACGCTGATAGCTGAACAGAACGTCCTGCGCATCAAAGGTACTGCCGTCGTGGAAGGTCACGCCCTCGCGCAGCTTGAAGCGCCAGCCGTCGCCTTCGCCAATCGGCTCCCAGCTGACAGCTAGGGCGGGCTGAACGCTCATGTCCTTGTCGCGGCGGACCAGTCCTTCGTAGACGTTGTTAAGAAATCCCAGAACCGGAGCCGAATTGACCGCGTGCGGGTCCATTGTTTGCGGGTCCGTGGTGGAGGCCCATTTGAAATCTGCAGCTTGAACACTGGTGGCAGCCAGCATTGCAATGCCAATGGCGCTGTTCCTGAGGATCATTGTTATGTCTCCCTGTTTCTGGGGTCGAGTTTTCTTGGTTTTTGCCGCATGCGCAAGGAAATCTCAGATCGCAACAAAAAACAGGGCGCGAAAATCGCGCCCTGTCTGATCGTCAAAGGTTTTGACTTACTTAATGGTGAAGTATTTGACCTTGGGCTGGTCTTCGGCATCCACTTCGATGCCGACACCGTCAGCCATACCCCAGTTCAGAACCTGGTGATGAATGGGGATGTAAAGCGCTTCGTCCTGCACCACACGCCAGATGTCGGCGATGTCGGCATTACGGGCGTCCAGGTCGGTGTTCGAGGCGAGCGACTTGATCTTCTCGTCCAGAGCGTCGTCCTGATAGCCGGTTCCGTTCCATGTGCCGATGTCGTCTTCGCGACCGTGGACAAGGAAGTTGAAGATGTATTCCGAGTCATATGTCGGAACACCCCAACCCAGCATGTAGAAATCTGTCTTGCCGTCGGTGATCAGCGGGAAGTGCTGGGCCTTGGGCTTTGCGTCCAGATTCACGGTCACGCCGATCTGGCCCAACATCCCAACGGCCGCCTGACAGATCCCTTCATCGTTGATGTATCGATCATTCGGGCAGTCCAACCGGAGCGAGAAGCCATCGGCATAACCTGCCTCTGCCATCAGTTCCTTGGCTTTTTCCAGATTAGTGGCGGATTCGCCGTCCATCGCTTCGGTCCAGCCGTTCACGAATGGCGGTGCGATCATGCCCGCAGGCTGCGATTGGCCGCGCATCACGACCTGCTTGATCGCATCACGGTTGATCGCCATCGACATCGCCTGACGCACACGCACATCGGCCAGAGGATTCTTGCCGTCTACGTTGTCTGCTTCGATATCGTCCGCACCCTGGTTCATGCCAAAGAAGATCACACGGTTCTGTGGGGCTTGCTTGACCATCAGGCCATCGGCACCATTGACGCGGTCAATGTCTTGCACCGGCATATCCTGCAGGAAGTTCACCTCACCCGACAACATCGCCGCGACACGGGTCGCAGCGTTCTGGATCGGGGTATAGACAATCTCGGTCACTTCCATGGGGAACTGGCCGATGCCCCAATAGTTGTCGTTGCGCACCATCACGGTTTTGACGTCAGGCTCGCGGCTTTGAAGGACATAAGGCCCCGTACCGTTGGCATTGGTGGTGGCATAGGTGATCTCGCCGCCTTCGAAATCCTGCACATTGACTGTGTCATTCGCCTCGGCCCAGCCCTTGTCCAGAATGAACAGGTTGGTCAGGTTCGATGGCAGGATCGGGTTCGGACCGTCTGTGACGATCTCGACGGTATAATCGTCAACCGCACGCACTTCGGTGATCGAGCCGATCAGCTCTTTCATGTCGGAATTGGGTTGCTTGGCCCGTTCAAAGCTGAACACCACGTCTTCGGCGTTGAAGTCTGCGCCGTCATGGAATTTCACACCCTCGCGCAGCTTGAAGACCCAGACATTCGGGTCATCAGCCTTGGGACCCCACTCGGTCGCCAGTGCAGGTTCAAACGCGCCTGTTACGTCGCGGATGATCAGCGGCTCGTACATCTGGTGACGTATTGTGTGTGACGGGCCTTCGTTTTGCGAGTGCGGATCCAGCGTCAGCGCGTCACCAGCACGCGCCCATCGCAGCGTTTCCGCCGAAGCGGCACCCGCCATCAATGCGGTCGCACTGGCAGCGATCATCAGGTTCTTCAGGATCATTATAATCTCCCCGTTTTTTCGTTAGTACCGTTCCATGAAACGGCAGACCGGTTTTGCCGGTCTTGGTAGTGCTGATCATCCAGATCATTCTGAAGGTTGCAACACCAGATTGTGAACTATTTGGATTTCTGATCAAATTTGAAAAGCCGACATATCGCGAACGCCTGATTCAGCGCAAAATGACCGAGCGCTGATGCGGATCATCCGGGAAAACGCGCCCGGATTGGACGCATTGAAAAATATGCCGGAACACAAGGCCCGCCTCGCCACCCGGCGAAACCGGACCAAAATATTTGTGGCCGGTAGGCGTGTCATAGGCCGTATTGATATCGTCGCAATCAACCTGAAATATGTTGTGCGGGGTTCGGTCGATGTTCTCTGGCCCGGTATGACCCAACCGGCGAGACGCAACTTTGTTCTTGAGGTTCGCAGCCTTACTGGCCCGCAACGCCAGATCGTCAGAGGCGAAATAGACAACCACATTCCGCGAAGCATGGCTGACCAGCACACCGGGCTCATTTTCATGCACGGATTCATTAACGACATCTGCAGCGACCATGAAGGTATTGCGAAACAACAGGGGCACGCCCGACGCCAGATCGTACCGATCCCATTCTATCAGCGTTTGGCGCAAAACCCGATTGCCCATCGAATGCGCCAGAAGGTTGATCCGTTTCAGACAGGGGGCGATTTCGGGCTCGTTATCCTCACTGTTGCGCCATTCCAGAAATCGCTCCAGCACCCGCGCAAAGGAAAACCCGCTTTGGTCCGCGGATTTCTGGTCATCCCAGTATTTCTGAACGATCCCTTGCTTGGCGTCGCTGGGCCAGATCAGGGGTAACACCATCACTTCACTGGGTTTGGCCTGATCGCACAGACGCTGAAGCTCAGCCGTGGTTTCGAACACATCCTCCGGCAGGTTGTTGAACCCGTGAAGATACAGCAGGATCTGGCGGCAATTGTTGTCACGCACACGCCGCAGCAGCTCTTTACTGGTGATTTCGGTGTGATGCTCATCTTCGCCCTTTTCACAGTAAAACACCGAGTTTGAAGGCGCGTTATTGTCCAGATCAAAGGTAAAACGGCGTCCTTTACGGGTGCGAATACTCTGGGTCGGAAATCTGTTCGTGATAAAAAGCATGAAACCCCCTCTTTTTCAGGATGGAATCAGCCTAACAAGAGAAGAGACGCTTTGATCATCCTGAATCTCCTAAATCAAGTGTTGGCTGACCGTTATCATACCAGCTTCAACCTGAGAATGCCGAATTCCAGAAAATCATCCATATTATTATCATTACCACTAAATTGTTTTTTTTCAGTATCTTGATTGATTTCATCTCATTTGGAGTCATGGAACTGACTTGGCTTGAAGCGCCTCAGATCAGAACGAACGCCTTAGATGGCCAGCATTTGGTTCGGACCTGCATCCAACGGATCGGAACCTCGAATAATTTCGTAACGATGGGGTTTTCGGCACACACACCCGCATTTACAATCGGCAAGCAATAAAGCAGGTGAAGTACACACCGGTTTGCGAGTATGAGGGCAAAGGAATGAAGATTGCAGTTGTAGGTCTTGGATATGTGGGATTGTCCAATGCGGTGCTATTGGCTCAAAACCACGATGTCACTGCAATCGACATTTCAAAAGAGCGGGTTGAAATGGTCAATTCCGGCCAGTGCCCCATCGTTGATGCCGAACTGGAAGACTTTCTTGCAAACCGAGCCCTTTCGATCAGGGCAACCACAGAACCGGCCTTCGAAGACGCCGAGTTTGTGATCGTGGCGACCCCGACGAATTATGATGCCAAATCCAACTACTTCGACACCTCAAGCGTCGAAGCCGTTGCCCGGCAAGTGAACGCGATCAACCCCAAGGCCACGATCATCATCAAATCGACGATCCCAGTGGGGTATATTCAGGCGCTGCGCGCCGATCTGGACAGCGACAATTTCATTTTCTCACCGGAGTTCCTGCGTGAAGGGCGAGCGCTTTATGACAACCTCCACCCGTCCCGCGTGATCGTCGGCGAACGTTCGGACCGGGCGCGGGTGTTTGCCGAGCTTTTGCTGGAAGGTGCCGTGACCAAAGATGTGGACGTCCTGTTCACCGACCCGGATGAGGCCGAGGCGATCAAGCTGTTTTCCAACACCTACCTCGCCATGCGAGTGGCCTTTTTCAACGAGCTCGACAGTTACGCAATGGCTGGTGGCATGAACACCCGCCAGATCATCGAAGGCGTTTCACTGGATCCGCGCATTGGTGGCCATTACAACAACCCTTCCTTCGGGTATGGAGGCTATTGCCTGCCAAAAGACACCAAACAGCTTTTGGCCAACTACAACCATGTTCCGCAAAACCTCATTCGCGCCATCGTGGACGCAAATCGGACGCGAAAGGATTTTTTGGCCGATCAGATTCTGATGCGAGGCCCGCGCGTCGTTGGTATTCACCGGTTGGTCATGAAAGTGGGCAGCGACAATTTCCGTCAGTCCTCGATCCAAGGGATCATGAAGCGACTGAAAGCCAAGGGAGTCAAGGTCATTGTTTATGAACCGGCGCTGGAGGGGGAGGAGTTTTTCCGGTCTCGTGTCGTGCGGGATCTCGAAGCCTTTAAGTCCGAAGCCGATTTGATCGTTGCCAACCGGCACAGCCCCGAACTTGAGGATGTCGCGGGCAAGGTGTTTACCCGGGATTTGTTTGGCGCAGACTAAACGGTTGTCACTGGCTGCGCGCCTTCGAACCTTGACTTGATTGACCTGCGTTTAGGCCAATACCATCGCATGGATACCGGACGCTGTAGTTCCGGTTGCATGTACACGCGTTGTCCCCACCGGCAGGATCGAAAAGTCCGACACCTGAACTGTACGGGTTTCGCCCCGAACGGTGGTCAGAACAATCGCTCCGCCGAATTCGACGTAGAGACCGATTGCTACATCGGCCAGATCCGAATTGTCCGAAGCGACAACGGGAACAATGTCACGCGCAGGGCCGGACAGGCTGGAGGCTCGGTTGCTGAATGGGTTGGTCATCTTGATTCATGTCTCGCTGTCTGTGTCAGTCAGCGGCACGTTAGGATTATCAGTTTAACGATCCGCCAGCGCACCGCGCGTTGCGCCGTCAGACCCCCCCCCCCGCGCAAAGAAAAATTGCGCGGCGGAGTACTTGATCCTTGCCGCGCAGTTTTGAATGAACATTACACTGAAACTTCAGGCGCGGTTCAGCCTTTGGCCCCCTGCCCCCGCGCGTATTTGTCTTCGTAGCGCACAATATCATCCTCACCCAGATATGTGCCGGTCTGCACTTCAATCAGGACCATCGGAACCTTTCCCGGATTCTCCATCCGGTGCGTGGCCCCGAGAGGGATATAGACAGACTGGTTTTCGGTCACCAATTGCTCACGATCATCGATTGTCACACGGGCGGTACCCTCGACAACAATCCAGTGTTCGGAACGGTGGAAATGGCATTGCAGGCTCAGCGATGCACCAGGGTGCACATGGATACGCTTCACCTGAAACCGCTCGCCAACCACCAGGCTTTCGAACCACCCCCACGGGCGGTGGTCCTTTGGGAATTCCGTCGCCTGGGGCGCGTTTTTTTCCTTAAGCGCGCTCACCGCCTTTTTGACGTCTTGCGCCCGCGATGCATCGGCAACCAAAACCGCATCATTCATCGCGACAGCGATGATATTGTCCAGTCCGATACCCACGATTTCCAGCTGCTCGCTATCCGACCGCAAAAGGGTGTTGTGGCAATCAATCGCTGTTGCGCCCCCGCTGGTCACCACGCCTTGTGCGTCAGGGCCGCTTTCGCGCCATACGGCGTCCCAGCCGCCCAGGTCCGACCATGCAGCGCCGAAAGGCACGACCGACAAGTTTGTTGCTTTTTCCATTACGGCATAGTCGATCGAAATGTCTTCGGCCTGCGCCCAGCTTTCAGGGTTGAGGCGCAGGAACCCCAGGTCCGGCGTTGCTGTTTCAACCGCTTCCTTCACCGGTTTTATCAGATCGGGCGCATGGGCCTGGAAGGCTGCGATGATATCTGCCGCACGAAACAGGAAAATGCCCGCGTTCCATTTGTAATTCCCGGCCTCCAGCATTTCGGTCGCACGGGCCAAGTTCGGCTTTTCGACGAATTTCTTCAACGGAACAGGCGCTCCGTCACCGCCCGAACCCGCGGCCAGCTCAAGATATCCATACGCCGTTTCCGCATGTGTCGGAGTAATGCCAAACGTCACCAGTTTGCCTTGTGCAACCGCCTCCAGACCACGGGCAACAGCAGCCTGAAATTCAGCAGCATCCGGTACAACGTGATCGGAAGGGGCAACCAGCAATACAGCGGCCTCATCCTTGGCATAAGCATACAGTGCCGCCGCAAGAACCACTGGCGCTGTGTTGCGACCCTCAGGTTCGATCATGATTGTTCCGGGATCAATGCCGATGGCCTGCAGCTGTTCCGCAACAATGAACCGAAAGTCCGAGTTGGTCAGAACCACCGGCGATTCAAATTCCAATTCCGCGTTTGTTCCGGACAACCGGCGGGCAGACGCCTGAAACAGAGTCTCTTCGCCGACCAATGGAACGAATTGCTTCGGGTAGCTCTTTCGGGACAAAGGCCAGAGGCGCGTGCCGGAGCCTCCACAAAGAAGGACAGGACAGATCAACATAAAAAGCTCTATGATTTAACGCGGTTCCTAATTTTCCTATTGAAACCGTCATGACC
The DNA here is from genome assembly GCF_059611125.1 of Ruegeria sp. CDSB029. Classification (NCBI taxonomy): domain Bacteria; kingdom Pseudomonadati; phylum Pseudomonadota; class Alphaproteobacteria; order Rhodobacterales; family Roseobacteraceae; genus Ruegeria; species Ruegeria sp. CDSB029. The sequence continues at coordinate 3,143 of NZ_JBXWOX010000012.1, read as the reverse complement.
TGACAAGGCCCGGCTTGGTTTGACCGAAAAAAAGGATGCCTCGCGCCACGAACGCCGGTGAGGGTCCGAAACTGCGCACCTTTTTAATTTCCTTGTGTTTTCAACAGTGTATTTGCGTTAAACCCGCTAAGAGCCGGCACTGATGAATGTTGGCTCACCACCGTCCAGGCAGACCGCGCTTAATACGCCGGTGGCAAAGGCTCCGGTATCCACGGCAATCCGTCCACGCCGGACTGTAGGTTGATCGACAATTGTGTGTCCGTAAACAACCCACACTCCGTCCCGCCTGTCGGTTGTCCGAAATTCTGGGTCGCCCCATATCAGGGTTTTTTCGGGTTGCTGATCGGCGGGCGTATTCGGATTTGCACCAGCATGCGTCACAAGAACGTTTCCGGAATAGTCAAAGGCCCTTAGTTCCGATACCCATTGGACCAGCTCTGGTCCCATTTCCGCCAACAGATTGTCACGGCAGGCGACCAGCTCGGCAGCGGCCATTTCGGCGCGCACGTTCCGCACATCAAATGAAGCCAGCGTCTGCAGGCCGCCATAACGCAGCCAGCGCGGGCCATGTTGTTCAGGGTCACGCAGGAAATTCAACATCATGTCTTCATGGTTTCCCTTCAGACAGATGAATTCCGGGCGGTTTTGGATCAGACGCAGAACGTCAGCACTGTTTTCGCCGCGATCGACATAATCTCCGACAAGGATGACCCGATGATCCCTTGGGATCTTAGGTAACAGATTCTGCAACTGTCTTACGCAACCATGCACATCACCAATGACACAGGTTGGCCTGTCCGGCATCGGAGCGGCAAAGACCGCGCGTCGCCCGAAACGTTGAATCAGAGATGACAGCACGTTAGGGGGGCCTCCTAGGTGGCTACTGCGACCGGCTAGCACTGAATTCAAGAGCCGGTGGTCAAGACCCAAGGCGTCTAACATTTGCGCGCAGGTCTAAGCAAGCTTCATTCAGGCGGTCCGGCAGGCAGGAATTCCCATTCTGATGATCTCGGTGCCTTTTATCCTGAAAACGCCGTTGATGCGCTTACGCCCTTTTTCCATGAACCACGTCCTGAGCGGTTCTGGATAGTACGCCGCCATGACCTGACTGAAATAGTCAAAGTCTTCTGGAGCAAGCCGCCGACCACTGCGCGAAGGTCCATGGAATCCAAATGTCGTGTCAGGGTTCACACAGGTTCCAGGAAGGCCCAGAAACATCGTGCAGGTCGAAAAGCAGACACGTCCCCGAATTTCGACCTGAATGTCGTTTTTTTGCAGGTTTTCGATCTCGATCAAACGGTCATGCAGATATCCGCCTCGGTCGCTGCCAACAACCATCAGCCCGTCAGCTAACGTGGGCGAAGGGACAGAAGTCGCCGAAGTCAGTATTCCTGCAATCAGCGCCGCCACCATAGCTTTGATTCCGCGGTGCGTAGGTTTGCAATTCGCTCTGGCCGGCGCTCGCTGAGGGCGAAAGAGATTCCTTTTATCCAGCATTTCGAAGCCTCCGATTCCAGTTGCGGACCGGATCAGAGGTAAAACTGCGTGGTGCGTTCCCTGTGAGTGGGAAAAGTCAAAATTATGTTTTAAATCAAAATTTTAACTATATTTTTCTTAAACTTTTCTGATTGCCGACCGGCCTATCACCGGAGTTGGTTCAGCTCTGATTCACAAATGCAGTGGGGACTTCGTTCGTATCGGCAAAAGCGGCGCGGCAACTCGAACCCACATTGCACTTGGAGGACATGTTAGCAGAAATTTTCAATCGCGTCCAAAAGCCGGACGGGATGAAATGGGTTTTACCGCCCAAGCGGTGATCAAACGATCCTTCGTCAGCGTTCTCAAATCTCAAAAGCGACGTAAACGGGTCTGAGAAAGATGATCAGCTATAAAGTGGCTTGTTGTTCACCTGGTGGCGTTCCACCAACTTGCGCATAGCCGAATGTGCGAACGACTGTTTTGACTGATGCCGCGCAGCGGCAAAGAGAACTTGTCCAAGGTTTGGTTTGGGCCGACTGCGGAATTTTTTCCATATTGGCGCTACGCGGCAATATGGACCGCCCCCAATGTATAAGGGAGATCATTTCTTACGAGTTAGATTCAACACTTACGCATTGGCGCTCTCCACCCCTAGATGCGCCTATTCCGTAGCCGCAGCTGGTGCAGCTTCATCACCCCCTGCATCCTCGTCGCCTGACCTCATCATGAAGATAGCTAAGGCAAAAACAATCACTGCAGCGATTATTATGTAGTTCCTGTTCATCTCTATTCTCCTAGAACTGTGAGCAGCACTCACGGCGATGTGATACCACAGGTTTAGGCAATGGCGTGCTTGTCGGGTGCCGTGTTGGAAAGCTGCTCGTAGTGTTCGACCGCGGACAAGTACTCTTCCAGCCGCTTACCCTCGTCAGTATCAGGCTCAGAATCCCACAGGTATTCAATCTCCCGGAGCGCAGCACGGTACTCAGTTACGGTGCGAACAATGGTCATGGCATTACCTCAAAGAATAAATCAATGCTTGGACTCATACCTGAAAACGCGCGATTCTGGTAGGTGCTCAGCCAAGGGGTATGTAAAATACAGGTAATTCTCTAGCACGGAGTTCGATTTTCGTAGTTCTCCGATTTCTGTCCAGACTGTGTACCGGGACCTAAAAGAGGCACATGGAGACGTGCCGAACCAACCGGCCTGTTTCCAGATGACTTTGCCATCAGTTTTGTCGGTCCAGCAAATGATACAATAGACGGACGCAATCAACTTGCCCCAATCGCTTGTTCGATAGTCTTAAGCTGGTTGGAAAAGAATGAAAGTGGAGCTTCTGGGCCCCGATAGGACGCTTACGCATAGGTGACGACGGAACACGGGAAACTGAAACCCATGAGGCGGGACAGATCAGGCAGACTCAACACAGCATCATGCTACAACGGAAAACCCGTTTCGACGCCCTGACGATGCCCTACGACGTTGCAGGCTATTCGGCTGGCGAGTTTGAGACGTTAAGCGATTGATCTGGGGGATCAATTGCAGTCTGCCCGGGCTGCGTTGGGATTATCCGACCTTAAAGTTTGGTTGCGGGAGTAGGATTTGAACCTACGACCTTCAGGTTATGAGCCTGACGAGCTACCGGGCTGCTCCATCCCGCG
>NZ_JBXWOX010000011.1:0-134800 GCF_059611125.1 Ruegeria sp. CDSB029 | reverse complement strand
CCAACGTTCCAATCGCGTACAGCTCAGGCGATGTTCCTGTCGTTTGCATGACTGTAATGGCAAGCAAGCAGTTATAGGTTCCGAGTGCCACTGTGTCCAAGCCAAGCGACAACCTGTTATCGGCACCCACGTCGCGGCTGGCTTCCAGCAAGTAGTAAACCCAGCAGAGAGTAACCGTACGGCGAGTGTTCCCATTTCCCGTTTGCAGCTAAACCGGCGGACAATTCACCGATTTTTGGCAGTAAGAAAAGGAAAGCATAGCCAAGTCCGATCCCAGATGAAAAATCAGATAGCCAGCTCGCTAGAGAGGGGAATCTCCGAAAAAAAGACACGCAGAAGACGTGGACAGTGCCGATGACTACAATCGATGTTATCGCGAGGTATGTCGACGCGTCGAACACTGCTAAGATCCAATGAACACATTGCAACCTGATGAGACACTCGATGGGATTAAAAGCACAACCCAGAATTTGAAGAATATGCGTAGAGACTTTCTCAGAAAACGTTGCGACTAGATCGTTAGATTTCCAATTGTAATGAACAATCAACGGCAGCTTTGTCTGCATAGCTGCTGTCCAAGGCTCCAAAGCACTGCATCTTTGATTTAACGTCCGCTTCCAGTGCATTGCCGCCGTCACTAAGGCCTAGTGCTGCACTAGCAGCGAAGGTCTGCTTGGTGGCCACAATTACTTTTTGAAGTTTGACAGAAGGGTTCGATCGCAAATAGCGGTAAACCCTTTTTCCCATCACCTTCCTTTCGTGGGCCAGCGGGATTTGGACAAGCCAAACGCCCTTGGCCGTCAGGGTGAGGGCGCGGCCCTCCCCCTCGGGCAACGCTATTAGACAGGACCGTGTCCTCGGCTATGCCTGCGGGCCGCACCACCGCTATCGAATAGCATTGCCTCGCCCCCTCCCGCGTCCGCCACGTGGCAGATCGGCAGAAACAGGCAGCTTCGCTGTCTGATCTGCAAATCAGCCCAGATTTTCCAAAAGGGAAGCCAGATCAAACGAAACCCTCTGCGGGAGAATTAAAATGGGAATTTTGGGTCAGTTTAAGACGCAGAGGCCAAAATCAATTGATGTCCAACATCGGGGGTGCCTTCCGATGTCGAACGTTCACCCCGTTTTTGGTCCAACTGTGACGGTTGGGTCAGGTTCGTGTGACGTTCAACAGTAAATGTGGAACGTCACTGATATTTGACTCAATCGACGGCCAAAACCTCATTAAATCGGTCAATCACGTCATTCATTTCTGACCCAAACGTCAAGCATTTGTGACCCAAAAAGAATTGCGGCCGTTTGACCAGATCAAGGAAAGGATTTGTCTTTATGGACGGGCTATGAACAAAACCTCCCCTCGCGTCCTCAGAACCGAGGGCGGCTTGGCGTGACTTTTGACAACAGCGGAAAATACCTAAGTTTGGCAGTTAAACAAATCTGTTCAAATAATTCTCTAGTATTTCCTGGCGTCCAGATTGCGGCTCTGGGTTTATTCCGTCACTTAAAACGCGAGCGAAAATTTCATCCAGGCTGCTGCTTAACATGGACTCCGCTTTTGGAGATTTCCAACCGGAATACCGTTGCGAAAGCGCGTTTTCCAAACCTCCATCTTCAATCATTGCAGCCGCTGCTTTCAAACCGCGCGCGCATATGTCCATTCCACCGATATGAGCCGCCACCAGATCGACGGCGTCAATCGATTGTCGGCGAATTTTGGCGTCGAAATTAGTGCCACCGGTGGTAAAACCACCGGCCTTCAAGATGTAATAGTAAGCTAGGGCAACTTCCGGTGTATTGTTCGGGAATTGGTCTGTATCCCATCCAGACTGATAGTCGTTGCGGTTCATATCAATCGAACCCAGCATTCCTTCTGCGGCCGCGACCGCAATTTCATGCTCAAAGCTATGCCCGGCAAGGATCGCGTGGCCCTGCTCGAGATTCAGTTTCACTTCGTTCTCCAACCCGTACTTCCTGAGAAATCCGATGCAAGTAGCTGCGTCATAGTCGTATTGGTGCTTGGAAGGCTCCTGAGGTTTCGGTTCTACAAGAATGGTACCTTTGAACCCGATCTTGTGCTTGTACTCTACGACCATGTTTAAAAACCGGCCCATGTGGTCCAGTTCGGTTTTCAGATCCGTGTTCAGCAGGGTCTCATAGCCTTCACGTCCGCCCCAAAGAACATAGTTTTCGCCGCCAAGCTTGTGGGTCGCGTCGATACAGGATTTTACTGTCGCTGCGGCGTATGCAAAAACGTCAGGGTCTGGATTAGTACTGGCGCCGGACATCCAGCGACGATGGCTAAACATATTGGCCGTACCCCAAAGAAGCTTGGTGCCTGAAACCTGCATCTTTTCACCGATGTAATTGGTGATCTCTTCCAAGGCATTGAGGTTTTCAGCAAAGTTGCCTTGCTCGGGACGGATGTCAGCGTCGTGCCAGCAAAAATAGGGTTGACCCAAAAGTTCAAACATCTCGAAAGCGATATCGGCCTTCATGCGGGCCCGTCCCATGTCGTCCTGCGGATGCCATGGGCGCTCCAGGGTGGGTCCTCCAAAGGGATCCCCCCCTTCCCATGCAAAGGAATGCCACCAGGCCACTGCAAACCTCAGATGGTCTTCCATGCGTTTACCCAAAATCACTTCATCGGGGTTGTAATGCCGGAAGGCCATTGGGTTTTGACTATCCACGCCCTCATATTGGATCCGTTCGATCCCATTGAAAAATCCGCTTGTCATACCTGACCCTATTCTGCTTTTTGCGTTGGCTGTTTGCCGAGAATGATCATCGACAAAAGATCGTCATCAGTGACGTCTGCGATATCGACCGTGCCAACCAGTTTTCCGTTCTTCATGACCGATGCGCGGTCGCACAGTTCCATGACGGCATGCACGTCATGATCGATCAGGAATATCCCAATGCCTTGCGCCTTTAGCTTGTGGATCAAATCCGCCACCATCTGAGTTTCATGCGGCCCAAGCGCTGCTGTCGGCTCATCCATGATCAAAATACGTGCGTTGAAGTAGACAGCCCGAGCGATCGCCACTGATTGTCTTTGCCCCCCTGACAAGGCGGAAACCGGATCATTGAACTTCTGAAAGTTCGGGTTGAGCTGCGCCATGATTTTTCGGCACTCGGCCTCCATGGCTGCGTCGTTGACCAAACCAAAAGGCGTCGTCATCTCGCGCCCCAGGAACAGGTTTGATGTCGCGTCCAGATTGTCGGCCAACGCGAGCGTCTGATATATCGTTTCGATATTGTTTGCCCGGGCGTCACGGGGATTGCCAATCTCGACCGGCTTGCCATCGATCAGGATCTCGCCGTGGTCCATCTGATAGGCACCGGACAATACCTTGATCAACGTGGACTTTCCGGCCCCGTTATGGCCAAGTAGACCAACGACTTCACCCGGATAGAGATCGACCGACACATGGTCGACGGCCTTGACCCCACCAAAGGAAATCGAGATGTCGCGCATCTCGACCAACGGCGGCGCGCCTGAACCGCGCCCGGTGCCGGAAGGTTTTTTCTGCATATCCTGTGCTTGCATCATTTTGCCCCCAGTCGTTTGCGATAAACGATGTCGATATAGACAGCCAACACGAGGACGCTGCCGACCACGATGTTCTGAAACGGCGCGTCAACGCCAACCATTGCCATGCCCGATTGCAGCGCCTGCATGATCAATGCGCCAAGGATCGCGCCATAGATAGTGCCGATGCCGCCGGACAATGCGGTTCCTCCTATCACTGCAGCGGCGATGACGCGCAGTTCGTCCAGCGTGCCAATGTCGTTTGAGTGGTTTGCCAGACGCGCCGAGGCGACCACAGCAGAAACGGCGCACAGGAAGCCCATAAGCGCAAAAATCTTCACGGTCAGCAGCCGAGTATTGATGCCAGAAAGCTCTGCCGCATCCGGGTTTCCGCCGGTGGCAAAGATGTAGCGTCCAAACCGGGTTTTTCGCGCCACAATTGTCAGCGTGACGGCCACGATAATCAGAATGAGGACAGAAATCGGTATGCCGTATCCTACAACCAGCCCCTCTGGCATTGTCTCGCCGCGCGCTTCGAACATACGTTGCAGACGGCGCGTAGGAATGGCGTAGCTGTTTACGATGTAAACGTACCCAAGGATAGCAATTGCGATTATCCCGGCCAGAGTGGCCTCGGCCCAAACAGGTTTTACCGGGAAACCATGTGACGCTTTTGCGCGGCGACCACTCCACAACGCCCAGATCGCGATCGCGGTGGCGAACAACCCAAACAGCCAGCTTGTCGACGTGCCCAGTGTTCCGTTGGTCCCGCCAAACATCAGGAATGTACTATCCAGAGGACCAATCGTCTGGCCGCTGGTCAGATACCACGCCACGTTTCTCCACACCAGAAATCCACCAAGCGTGACGATGAAGGCTGGTATCGTCAGATAGCCGACCATCCAGCCATGAAACGCACCAATCAGTGTGCCGACAAACAGGCCAACGACAATTGTGATCGCCCAGGTTGCCGGATTGTTCAAACCCATCCCAAGTATTTGCGGCAAAAGCTCGGTTTGCGTCATAGCCATCACGGCCGAGGTTGTTGCCAGCAGCGCTCCTACCGACAAGTCGATGTGGCGAGTGACGATAATGAACACCATTCCGCACGCCATAATGGCCACTGAAACCGTCTGGATGGAGAGGTTGAACAGGTTCCGAGGCGTCAAGAACCGTCCGTCCGTGAAGATGTTGAACCCGATACACAGGATGACAAATGCGCCGATCATTCCTAAAAGCCGCATATCCAGTTCCAGTTGCTGGAACAGGCTGGGTTTCGCTTTTTCAGGTATCGGCTGAGACGAAGTTTCGGTCATTTCCGATCTTTCATATTCAGCATTTGCCCCAGGCCCAGACTAAGAGGCCTAGGGCTGAGTGGTTTAGTTACAAGGGGCAGGTCCGTTTTCAACGCCCTGGCAAAGATCTTCCAGCGGGATCCATCCGGCATCAACAACCACGGACAAGTTGTCCTTAGTGATTGGAACAGGCGCTAGGAAAACCGAGTTCATCTCGGTTCCACCTGGTGACGTCCAGCTCACTGCACCTTCGACATCAGCAGGGCTTGTCCCACCGCTCAACGCAACAGCAATTTCGCCAGCGGCCTTTCCAAGTTCGCGAGCATCCTTCCAAACCGAAACCGTCTGAGTTCCCAATGCGACACGGTTCAATGCTGCGTGGTCGCCGTCCTGACCGGAAACCGGAATGCCTTCCATGCCCTGCGCGGTCAGCGCAGCAACAACACCGCCTGCAGTACCGTCATTCGACGCAACGACTGCATCCACGTTGTTCTCGTTCGCGGTCAGGATTTGTTCCATGTTCCGCTGGGCGTTCGCGGGCAACCAGCCATCGGTATAGGCTTCACCAACGATTACGATGTCACCGCTGTCCACTGCTGCTCCGATAATTTCCTGCTGTCCACCCCGCAAGAAATCTGCGTTCGGATCAGTAGGAGAGCCCTTGATCATCACGTAGTTGCCTTTGGGCATGGCCTCAAAGACAGCCCGAGCCTGCATTCTGCCGACTTCCACATTGTCGAAAGTCAGATAGAACGCACGGTCATCCTCAATCAGGCGATCATAAGCAATGACCGGAATACCTTCGTCAGCCGCAGCCTGAACAGCCGGTCCGATTGCTTGCGCGTCTTGGGCCAAAATAATAAGCGCGTCTACACCTTGGGCGATCAGGCTTTCGATGTCCGATAACTGCTTTGCGGAAGACGATTGCGCGTCCGCCGAAATGTACTCGGCACCACCTGCTTCAAGCGCTGATTTAATTGCCGCCTCATCCGTTTTCCAACGCTCTTCCTGAAAGTTCGACCAGCTTACGCCAACCACTGGCTCTGCGAATGCGGTCGAAGCCAACAAAGTGGCCACAGCCGAAAAGCTGAGAATTCTTTTCATGATTTCCTCCCATTTGCCGAGCCATCGCATTTCGATTCGCGGCTCTCACAAATTTGAATACCATATTTATTTCAGCCAGTAAAATATTTACTCTACAAGAGGCAGGCAAATTCAAATAGATTGGACCAACAGCAAGATTCGCGAGGACAAGATGCTGAAAAGCAAAGCCTCTCCGGTTTCTTTGGAACAAAGAAATACGACCCGCCTGCGGGTATTGGAGCACATCAGAGCCAAAGGGTCCGTCTCGCGGATCGATATTGCATCCGCCTTGCAAACCAGCCCTGCGACCGTCACCGCTGCCACGGCTGATCTCATCTCGGCCGGGCTAGTCAAAGAGACTGAAAGCCGGGCACAATCCAAGTCGGGGAAGAGAGGCAGACCCAGAGTATTGCTGCAATTGGACGGCCAGATGTATCTTGTAGCCGGTCTCAAGGTGGCTCGGCAAGTGATCTCGGTTATCTTGGTCGACTTTGAAGGAAACGAAGTCGCATCCCATAAATATGCTTTGGATCACGCCAGGATGTCGCCGCAAGAATTTGTATCGGCGATCCGCGAAGCTCTTGAAGAAACCTGCAATCAGATCGATCGTTCTGTCGCTCATTTGGCAGGTGTTTCTATCGGGGTCGCTGGACTGGTCGATGCAAACAAGAATTTTGTCCACTGGTCATCCTCGATTAATGAGAGAAATATTGATTTTAGCCACTTGCTTTCAAATGCGCTGCCCTGCCCCGCATTCGTCGACAACGACGCCAACCTCGTCGCCAAGGCCGAACAGCTTTTCGGCTTGGGCAAGGGCCTAAAGAATTTCCTCGTCGTTACGATCGAACACGGTGTTGGCCTTGGCATCGTATTGGACGGTAAACTATATCGTGGAGAACGAGGTTGCGGCGCTGAGTTTGGGCACACCAAAATTCAACTTGACGGGGCCCTATGCCAATGCGGGCAACGCGGGTGTCTAGAAGCCTATGTGGGCGACTATGCTTTGATCCGCGAGATGACGGTAACTGGTCATACCAACGACATGGACTCCATTTCCGACATTCATGACCGCGCCAACTCGGGTGACGCCAGAGCTTCGTCGGTGCTTGCCCGCGCAGGTCAGATGTTTGGCCTCGGGATTTCCAACCTGATCAACTTGTATGACCCAGAGTGCATTATCGTCTCGGGGGCACAAATGAGCTTTGAGCATTTGTGTTCCAACGAAGTTATGACCCGCATTCAAAGCGGCGTTGTGAATGTCGATGCACCTTTACCCCAGATCAAAGTTCATCACTGGGGTGACATGATGTGGGCCAAGGGGGCGGCAGCCTATGGAATTGAACAAATCTCAATTCTCAAGGTCAAGGAGCTGACGTCGAATGCGTCTTGAGTTTGCGATATTTGCGACTCTGGGCACAGTTGCGAATGCGGGCGCTGTTATTCCCCAGTTTACAAATGTGGAAGTACCAAAACATGTCTATGATGGCGGGTGGGAGCATTTTGTCGGCGGTGGTGTGGCCGTTTTCGATTGCAATGGGGACTCGCTGCCAGAACTCTTTTTGGCTGGCGGTTCCAACCGATCTCAACTGTTCATCAATACCTCGAAGGAACAGATAGCATTTCAGGCAAAGACGCCTGAAGATCTTTCGCTGGCCGGTGTGACCGGCGCCTACCCTCTCGACTTTGATAGCGACGGGTTAGTAGATCTGGCGATTTTGCGTGTTGGCCCAGACCTGCTTCTTCGGGGCCATCCCGACTGCCAATTCAGCCCTTTTACTGAACTCGGGATTCAGTCCGAGGATCACTGGACCACAGGGTTCTCGGCAACATGGGAAAGCGGGCAAGCTTTACCGACCTTGGCGTTTGGCACCTATGTTGATCGGTTTGATCCCGAAGGTCCCTTTGAATCCTGCGGCCCAACCCTTTTGTACCGTCCAGAAGGCGACTCGTATCGTGAGCCGCTGCATCTTGAGCCCGGCTACTGCTCACTTTCCATTTTGTTTTCGGACTGGGCCCGAACTGGCCGCGCAGATCTTCGCGTCAGCAACGACCGCCACTACTATGTTCGCGGCGGTCACGAGCAGTTATGGGCGATGGAACCTGAGCCTCGGCAATACTCAGAAGGCGAAGGCTGGCTTCCATTTTCGATCTGGGGAATGGGGATCGCCTCTCGGGACCTTACAGGAGATGGATTTCCCGAAGTTTATCTGACCTCTATGGGTGACCAGAAACTCCAGATTTTTGACCCAGTGACAAACGGCCCGACCTGGCGCGATGCAACTTACGAAAAGGGTACGACCGCTCATAGACCGCATATCGGCGGAGACGGAAGGCCATCCACCGGGTGGCACGCACAGTTTGGCGACGTCAACAACGACGGCCGGGACGATATATTCGTGGCCAAGGGAAACGTAGAACAGATGCCCGATGCGGCTCTGAACGACCCCAATAACCTACTACTACAGAACTCCGACGGTCAGTTTATTGAAGCTGCAGCAGATGCCGGCATCGCTTCGATGACTAAATCACGCGGCGCGGCCCTTGCCGACCTAAACAATGACGGTCAGTTGGATCTTGTTGTCGTCAACCGAGGTTTTGAGCTCGAAGTCAGCCAGAACTCTTCTCAGGGTGGCAACTGGCTATTGATTGATGTCACTCAGGATCAATCCAATCAATCAGCAATTGGTGGATTTATTGAAGTCAAAACCTCGCTGGGCGTTCAGACCCGCGAGCTCACAATCGGCGGCGGTCACGCTGGTGGTATCGCTGGGTTTCAGCATTTTGGACTTGGGAGTGAGGACCAGGTGCAGGTTCGTATGATCTGGCCGGATGGATCGAAAGGCGAGTGGTTGGACTATCAGCCCAACCAAATCATACGTCTTTACCGCTGATTACTTGTCGACCGGCAACCCGCTTGGAACTTGGTCGGGCACACCTAGCCGCTCTGCCGGGTCTTCAAGGCTTGCCAGAAATCTGAGAAGAGCGTCGATTTCCTGATCCGTCAGGCTTATTTTCGACAAGCCGTTGCTTTGGGCAATCGCCTCCACGTGCTGATGGTCCGACATTGCCCTTTGATCTTTGGGGCCCGGGAAGTCCGGCAATGCGGCCAACTCGATCGAGTAGTTTTCCAACGACGAAACCGCGTCCAGATGATGCCGTACGATGTCCTCAAGTTCGGCAAAAGCTCCGTTGTGTCCGTAAGGAGCTGTCAGTGTCACGTTACGCAAAGATGGCGTGCGGAAAGCAAACGCGTCGTCGGGATCACCGGTCACGCGAAGACGCCCGTCGTCCCTGACATGGTTTTCAAATCGCGCCGCCTTTCCCGGGCCGATCTGCGGCATTGCGATCGAATGAAACTTGTGATCCGTCTGAAACCAGCCCGAATGGCAGTTGCTGCAGCCAGCCTTTCCATAGAACAGGCCCATGCCAATTTCGGCCTCTTCTGACAATTCAGCCTCACCTCGCATCGCACGATCGAAGAGGCTGTTATCCGCGCGCCACTCGAACGCGATGAAGTCTGCGATTACGTTGGCAATTGCCGTGAACGTAACTCCATCATCCGGCGCTATATCCTCAAACCTCTGCTCGTACTCTGGAATGGCCGCAACACGTTCTGCAATCAGATCCCACGCACCGCCTTGCTGTGTCAGAAATCCGAGGCGAACCGCTTTGCTCACGTCATTCTCAGAATAGTGACCCGCCATTTCGTCTGGCGACAAAACCGGGAACATGGCTTGTGCGGCCAGCGCTGAATTGAAACCAGACCGCATATGAGTACCCAACGGGGTTCTGATACCATCAGGTTGCGTTGGGTCTGCCTCTAGTCGCCCATCATGGAAAAACGTCGTGAACTCAGTAGCTCCGAGGTTCCAAAGCCCTGGTGAGTTTCGAGGAATACGTTGTTCCGGGGTATTCCCTGGGTCCAATGTCCGCTCTGGACCCAACCCAATTCCCCCTTCCCCTATACCAAGGGAAACACCGTCGGACGTGCCAAGCCTGGGATGATGACAGGTCCCGCAGCTAATATTCTTGTTGCCAGACAAAATCGGGTCATAGAACAGCAAACGCCCCAACTCAGCACTTGCAAAGTCGGGCTCAAGGAACTCCGGCAGAGAACCAAGCGATTGGGCGCGCGCACCATCCTCCGCTGAGATTGTTGAGCCGATAATCAAGAATAGCGAAACTGCTCTCATGTCATTCCTCAGAAACTTCTAGAATAAGTTCCTGCCGATACGGATACTCCGGAGTATACATGATTGAAGGAAACGACGAGATATTCGGTGCGTTGGGGTAACCCGATGGCTCGATACACACACCACGCGAAGTGCGCCGCAGTTTTGTCAGCTCATAGCCCGAATACACCTGTGCTCCCGGTTGGTCAGAGTAGACTGTCAACGCAAGGCCAGAAGGTGAAGTGAGTTCCGCCACCGGAGCCTTTGGGCCGCGATCATGATCAAAGCAAAAATAATGATCGATCCCTTCGGGAGCACTGCCAATCGTTTTGGGCGTTGAAAAATCCAACGCTTTGTCGGTGGTCGCAAGCAACCTGCCCGACGGGATACCCTGATCGTCGATTTTCAGATACCGATTTGAAGCGAGTCTAAGCTTGTGCCGATCTACGCCTTCTGCAGCACCCAAAGTGTAGTAGTTGTGTTGCGCAACGCTTATCGGCGTCGGCCGGTCAGGCTGCGCAGTTATTGAATAGACCAAGCGTGAGCCCTGTAGGCGGATCCTGACTTCGAACCTGATAGTCCCCGGAAAGCCTCCCTCTCCGTCGTGAGAAACGTAGCTCAGCAAAACCTCGTTCTGTGCAATCTGTTCGAGTTCCCAAAACTGTTTAGACAGCCCATCGTCGCCGCCATGCAGGGTGTTTTTGCCCTCATTGGCGTTCAGTTCAAAACTGGCACCATCCAAGTCAAACGTCGCGCCTCTGATCCGGTTGGCAACGCGCCCAACAATTGCGCCCAGGTAACGCGTATCGGCGAGATACTCTTTTGGGTCCTCGAACCCAAGGATGAGCGGGACGTCCTTGTACCACCAACCCTGCGTGATTGCCCCATAGTGCAGGACCGAAACACGCATACTTCCATCGGTAAGAATAGCAGTTTCAATCTGATGGGGCTTACCCGTTTCTGGATTCATCTTACCGCCAGCGGCGCAAGCGCCTCATAGAATTGCTTATATCTCCGGTATTCGTTTTCGTAGGTATCAATGAGATCGCCTCGTGGTTCAATGCGTTCCTGAATTTCCGGCGGTGTCATGACTTGCGCCGGCTCAGCGCCGTTGGCAGCACATATCCCGAGGCGCGCAGCGCCCAAAGCGGCACCGAACTCGCTGCCTTTTGGCAAATCCAGTGGAACTTGCAAAACAGTAGCCAATGTTTCCAGCCAGAACCGAGATCGTGCTCCTCCCCCTACTGCCATAAGGCTATTTGGCTGGGTTCCGGTGCTCTTCAGTGCTTCTAGGCAATCTCTCATTCCAAAGGAAACACCCTCCATTACGGACTGGGTCAACTCAGCTGGTTCCGACGAGATGTCCACGCCCAAAAACGCGCCTCGAATATGGCTATTGTTATGCGGCGTCCGTTCTCCTGACAGATATGGTAGGAAGGTGATCGCTGTAGGTCCATTCAGTTTTTCAGGCATAGCTGAAGCGAGTCTTTCCACGGGTTCGCCCAGATTGCGAGCAAGCCAGTTCATGCTGTTCGTTGCTGAAAGCATAACACCCATTTGTATCCACCGATCAGGAACCGCATGACAAAAACAGTGCACGGCTGTTTCCGGATCAGGAGCATAGGCTTCCCGCGCAACAAGCAATACGCCAGACGTTCCGAGTGAGACAAAACCGGTGCCGTCGTTGGTGCTCCCGATCCCGCAGGCAGCGGCAGCATTGTCGCCAGCACCTCCAGCCACGACAACCGGATTCGAAAGCCCCCACTCCTGCCTCAATCGGGTCTTCAACTCTCCACCCGGATCACTGCCTTCGACCAAGCGCGGCATCTGCTCGACACGCATGTGACCTATGGCTAGCGCCTTTTCTGACCACTGCCGAGTGTCAACGTCCAGCCAGGATGTTCCTGCGCTGTCAGACATGTCTGAAACATATTCGCCAGCCAGCCAAAACCGCAAATAATCTTTCGGCAGCAATACCTTGCCGACCTTTGAGAACACATCCGGCTCATTCGCACGCAACCATTCGAGTTTCGGCGCCGTAAACCCCGGGAATACGATGTTTCCCGATATTGCGCGCATCTCTGGTGTTTGATCTAGTGTCCCCGCTTCGTCGGCTGACCGAGTATCGTTCCAAAGAATACAGGGCCTCAATACTTCGCCATCATGATCCAGTAGTGTAGCGCCGTGCATGTGTCCGCTTAGGCCAATACCTCGCAATTTTGAGAATGCTTGCTGGTTGCCAATGCGAAGCTTCCCAACAACCTCTTCGCAAGCGTTGGTCCAATCCAAAGGATCCTGCTCAGACCAGCCAGGCTTAGGCGTCGAAGTGGAAATGCTGACTTCGGCATCACCGACAACGTGTCCTGTGTCATCTACCAGAATCCCGCGGAGACCTGACGTTCCCAAATCTAAGCCCAGATACATTGAGCACCACCCGCCTATATATTTTAATGATTAAAATTATTTGAAACAGGGATCTTGTCAAGGCTCCGTCAAAGGAGTGCCCTCCAATCGTATCTGGATCAGAAAGCACGAACGCGACAACCTTCGATACCCAGGATAGCCAAAAGAAAGACAGAGCAAGAGTTGAGTTTAATCGTTTGACCGAATATGGCTCAAACCTCTTAGAAAAACCACTTTGCCAGGAGGCAAGGTTTAAGCGAGTATTTCCCCAGTTTGACCGACCGTTAGCGTTCCACCATTAACCACTTCGACATAAACGCCCATATCCATATGGCCCATCAGTTTCCGAATAAGGTAGGGTATATTCAAGTCGCGCTCGGCCGTTTTCGGGTTCACTTCAGTTGCTGCACACCTTTTCGTACGTGAGAGTATCTTCAACTCGACATCGCCAAATCTTAAAACTGATCCAACTGCATCCAGCTCAGCAAACGAAGGTAAACCGTCTATCTCAATATTCGCTCGGAAGCGCGCCGGGTGGATTTCTGCGTTCAGTTGTTCGCCCAACTTTTTCACAGAGGCCAGATTCAAAACGGATATCGCGTTCATCATTTGCGGTGATACGACAGATACATCTGTAAACCTATGAGGAGCAGAGGAGACAAACTTTGGCAGCTCTGGATCTCTTAAATTGATCTCTGAGGAAAGGTACTCTGCCGCATTCTTCCTATCTTCAGACTCTCGCATGTCAAAGCGTCGTTTCTTTCCGTTCGCATTGATCTCAAGTGCCTGGGACTCAATTTCAAAGCCGGTCTGAATGCCTGCCAGTGCAGCCTCGTTCAACAAAACGACAAAACGATCTTTCGGCAGTGGCATTGGGTTCTGCATGTCGAAACCGGAGTTGTAGCGAGCAAATCCGAACAGGCGATCGCCCGGAATGCCCCCTCCTGCTCGCAGCGCCACAGTTCGCATAGGCTCGGAACTCAAGCCTTTTATTGGGTAGCGGTTCAATCGGACGATGGAGAGATTTTTCATACGTCTGCACCTGACCACAAAGAGTTATGCACGGTCCCGAGTTGTCCACGCTATTTGAAGTTATCTCGAGTGCTCAAAGGTATCGACCAAGTAATCTTTGAGCGCTTCAGAAGCGGGTTCGCTGAACCTGTTGGCCGCATGACGGCTGCGCCCATTTAAGTCGAATTTAAGTCGATATGACCATACAATACCTCGCTGCCGAAAATACATGCGCATCAAGTCCAAAGAATATTTTCTTTAGGAATCAATGACTAAGAGACAAAATTGGCGATCTCTTTCGGGTTTATGAGGTACGAACCTCAAAAATATCTAGACTTGAGGTGCGTACCTCAAATAGCCTTGGAGGTATGCCGCGATTCGCACATCCTCGATTGACGGCGAAAAAAGGGAGGAATGGATGACTTACACAAAACTGGCTTCGGTCAGCACAATAGTCCTTGCCGCTACTACTCTTTCTACCAAGGCAAATGCTGAAGATCTGACACTATGTTGGGCGGCATGGGACCCGGCCAACGCGCTTGTCGAACTATCAAAGGAATTCGAAGCAGAATCCGGCCACACAATGAATTTCGAATTTGTTCCTTGGCCAAATTTTGCGGACAGGATGCTGAACGAACTGAACTCCGGCGGTAAGCTCTGCGACCTGCTGATTGGTGATAGCCAATGGATCGGCGGTGGCGCTGAGAATGGCCACTATGTCCAGCTGAACGACTTCTTCGATGCTGAAAGCATAAGCATGGACGATTTCGCACCTGCAACAGTTTACGCCTATTCGACCTGGCCCAAGGGTACACCAAATTACTACGCACTGCCCGCGATGGGCGATGCGAATGGTTGGTTCTACCGCAAGGATTGGTTCGAAAACCCTGAAATCCAAGCCGCGTACAAAGAAGCGACTGGTCAGGACCTACGCGAGCCTCAGTCTCAGAAAGAGTTGTTGCAGATCGCGCAGTTCTTCCAAGGTCGTGAAATCGACGGCAAGACTGTGTATGGGGCTGCAATCTTTACCGAGCGCGGCTCGGAAGGGATCACCATGGGTGTCACCGGGGCCCTGTATCCGTGGGGTTTCAAATACGAAAACACTCCTGGATCATATGATATGGAAGGTGCTGTAAACTCACCGGAAGCGGTTGAGGCTCTGGAGTTCTATAAAGAGTTCTACAAAACGGCGACGCCTCCGGGATACACGAACTCTTACATGGGTGAGAGCTTGGATGCATTTAAATCCGGTCAGGTCGCCATGGCTATGAACTGGTTCGCGTTCTTCCCGGGTCTCTATGCCGATCCAAATACCGGCGGTGACAAGATCGACTTCTTTGTGAACCCACCACAAAATCAGGCAGGCTCGACACTGGGCGGACAAGGTATTTCTGTTGTCAGCTACTCTGACAAACAGGACGCCGCGCTTGAGTACATAAAGTGGTTCGCGCAGCCGGAAGTTCAGGCCAAATGGTGGGAACTTGGCGGTTACTCGGCACATAACTCGGTGCTTGAAGATCCTGGTTTCGTGGACAGCCAACCGTTTGCCGGTGATTTCCTAGAAGCAATGGGTGGGGTGCAGGATTTCTGGCAAGAGCCTGCCTATGCGGAACTCCTGTTGGCAATGCAGAAACGCATCCACGACTACGTGGTTGCCGACCAAGGGACAGCTCAAGAAGCGCTTGATCTTTTGATCGAAGATTGGACGGAAGTCTTCGAAGACGAAGGCAAGCTGTAACCCGGACGCAGGCAGGAGCGGGTGCGAACCCGCTCCACCTTCTCCCGTGAGTCGTAAACCAACAAGAACTGGCAAAGAGATGTCTGACAGGACCGTAGATCGCGTTGCGCAGGCAACGCCCAAGCGAGTTGCGCGAAAAATTCGGGGGTTATCCGACCGCGCGATCGCCTGGATATTCATCTCCCCAACGATATTTCTACTGCTGGCGATCAATATCTTTCCGTTGATCTGGACCATCAAACTTAGCTTTACCAACTACAAGGCCAATCGGATCGGGCGCGAGGTCAAAGACGTTGGCTTCAAGAATTACGAGCGTATCCTAACCGACTCTGACACCTGGTTGAATATGCAGGCGACGGCGCATTTTCTATTCTGGACGATCTTTTTTCAGGTGTTAATCGGGTTCACACTAGCTTGGTTGATCAACAAGAAATTCAAGGGCAACGATCTTTGGACCACGATTATCGTATTGCCGATGATGTTGTCACCTGCAGTCGTCGGAAACTTCTGGAAGTTCCTGTATCAGCCTCAAATCGGCCTGTTCAACTACATCGTGTCGTGGTTCACCGGCAAAGAACCCTCGAGCTTTGAGATGCTTGGCTCAGTGACCCTAGCCCCGTGGGCGATCGTTATCGTTGACACCTGGATGTGGACGCCCTTCGTGATGCTGATCTGTCTGGCCGGGCTGCGCAGCATTCCCGACTATATCTACGAGGCTGCCGAGATCGACCGGGCCAGCAAGCTGCGGCAGTTCCTCACGATTACTATCCCGATGGTGCTGCCATTTCTGATGCTCGCGGTGCTGTTTCGTGGGATCGAGAACTTTAAGATGTTCGACTTAGTGGTTCAGCTCACCGGCGGAGGGCCGGGTTCTGTAACGGAACTCACCTCGATCAATCTCAAGCGGGAGGCGTTTGAGAAGTGGCGTACGGGCTATGCCTCGGCCTATGCGATCATCCTTTTCGTCACCGTGTTCGGCCTTGCGTCGATCTACGTAAAAGCCCTGAACAAGGTGAAACAGAGATGAGCAGCTTTTCCGTCACCGAACCCTCGAACCGGTCCAAGTGGATCGCAGGCTTCTTGGTCATCACTTATGCGCTGATCACGATGATCCCACTTGTTTGGATTTTGCTGACTGGCTTCAAGTCCCCGGCCGATGCGATCAGCTACCCGCCCAAAGTGGTCTTTGAACCAACGCTTGAAGGCTATGTAAACCTCTTCACCACACGCACGCGACAAACGCAGGAGTTTCTGGAAGCCAACCCACCGCAGAATTGGGCCGATGAGATCGTACGCCAATATGACATGGTGATCGTTGGACCATCCAAGTTCGGTGAGCGCTTTATGAACTCGGTCATCATCGGGTTTGGATCAACGTTCCTGAGTATTTTTCTTGGCACTTTGGCGGCCTATGCCTTCAGTAGGTTCAAGGTCCCGCTCAAGGATGACCTTCTGTTCTTTATCCTCAGTACGAGGATGATGCCTCCGGTGGCGGTCGCTATTCCTATCTTCCTGATGTTCAGAAATCTTGGGCTCAGCGATACGCACTTAGGAATGATCCTGCTGTACACGGGCGTAAACATCTCTCTGGCAGTGTGGTTGCTGAAAGGATTCATCGACGAAATCCCAAGAGAGTACGAAGAAGCCGCTCTCATAGATGGCTACACACGTTTTCAGGCATTTTACAAAGTGGTGCTGCCACAAGCCGCGACCGGCATAGCCTCGACAGCTATCTTCTGCCTCATCTTCGCATGGAATGAATATGCATTTGCCGTACTGCTTACCTCAGCAAATGCGCAGACCGCGCCGCCGTTCATCCCAACCATTATCGGTATCGGCGGTCTGGACTGGCCTGCCGTGGCAGCTGGAGCAACGATCTTCCTGATCCCGGTTATGATTTTCACCATCCTGATGCGCAAACACCTGCTGCGTGGGATCACATTCGGAGCCGTACGCAAATGAGCGAGTTTCTTACCGGATTGATGCGGCTTCGCCGCGGCCCATGGGAAATGGTCGCAACCATCCTTATCGCACTGGGTGTCTTCATGCTGATGCAGCCCTTTGTCCTTTGGGCTTTCACCTACTCTTTCATCGTAACGCTGATCGGAACCGTTATGTTCATCATCGTCAGCCACTTCCCGGAGTAGAAATGGCCCAGATCATAGTCAAAAACGTAAAAAAGATGTTCGGCGATTTCACGGCTGTACGCGAAAGCTCGTTCACGATTGAGGATGGTGAGTTCTTCATGCTGCTGGGGCCATCCGGTTGCGGAAAGACGACGACACTGCGGATGATCGCAGGTTTGGAACTTCCAACGTCGGGTGAAATCTACCTGGACGGTGAAGAAATCAGCCAGCGGCCACCCTCAGAGCGAGACATTGCCTTCGTGTTCCAGATGTTCGCGCTGTATCCACACATGAATGTGCGTAAGAATATCAGCTACCCTCTGATATCACAGGGTATGCCGCGCGCCGCCGTAAATTCTAAAATCGAGGAAGTCGCGGGAATTCTAGGGATAAACGACATACTCGATAGCCCTGTAGGTGGACTTTCAGGCGGCGATCGGCAGCGCGTAGCGCTCGGGCGCGCGATTGTTCGTGACCCCAAAGCCTTCATGATGGACGAACCTCTTGGTGCACTTGATGCAGAGTTTCGTGAACACATGGCCGAAGAACTGCGCTCGCTTCATGACCGTATGGGTGCGACCACTGTTTACGTTACACATGACCAGTTGGAAGCCATGCAAATGGGCGACAAAATCGTAGTGATGAACAATGCTGTGATCGAGCAATTCGGCACGCCTCAGGAGATTTACGACAAACCCGCTACGATGTTTGTAGCTAACTTTATCGGGTCTCCTTCGATGAACTTCCTGCCATTTCAGGGAAAGGTCGAACCTGGCACTGAAATGGTTGGCCTGAACGGGCATGACGAACCTGTTCCCAAACTGATGGAAGGGGCTGAAGGTGACTTGGTTTTTGGTGTCCGCCCCGAGCATGTTTTTCTATCGGATGCAAGCGCCTACCGGGCCAAGGTCCTGGCCGCAGAATATTTGGGAACTACCCAGATCGTGACATTGCAAAGCCCGAACGGTGAGCTGAAAGCCCGGATTGATGCACGCGAAGTCGTTAGCCCTGGCGAGACCGTGGGATTGGAGTTCCGCTCACCCGCGGTAACCCTTTTTGAAAAATCTACCGGACGCGCGTTGAGGTCCGCTCTAAACGACGAGGTGCTGAGCAATGGCTGAAGTCGTTTTGGAGAGTATCTCAAAGTCATTCGGCAATCTTAAAGCGGTGGATGATATCTCTATGACGATCCCCAACGGTGCCTTTGTGGTGTTGTTGGGCCCGACCGGCGCGGGAAAAACAACAACACTGAGATTGATATCCGGACTTGAGAAACTGGATTCAGGATCAGTGCGCATTGGCGGGCGTGACGTTGGAATAGATTCACCCGCCCAGCGCGATGTGGCGATGGTCTTCCAGCAATACTCGCTGTACCCGCATATGACAGTGCGTGAAAACCTGTCTTTCCCTTTGCGTTCGCCGATCCTGAAGACGCCAGAGGATGAGATCGCGAGGAAGGTCAACGAAGTCTCGGAGATCCTCCAGATCCCACACAAACTGGACAACAAAGCCACAGAACTGTCTGGCGGTGAAATGCAGCGGGTGTCAATTGGGCGGGCGCTGGTGCGTGACCCCCAGATATTTCTGATGGATGAACCCCTCAGTTCTTTGGACGCCAAGCTTCGGGCGGATTTGCGGGTCGAATTGAAAAGAATTCAGGCGGATCTGGGATCGACCTTGCTCTACGTGACCCATGATCAGGTCGAAGCGATGACAATGGCGACCCATATCGGCGTTTTGGAAAACGGCAAGTTGGTTCAATACGGGACACCCCGGGACATTTATGAAGACCCCGGCAGTGTATATGTCGCCAGCCGGTTGGGTCTGCCGCGGATCAACATCCTGCCGTCCGAGTTGTTCAGAGGCGACCACAAAGGCCCGCAGATTGGTCTTCGCCCAGAAAACATCATCGAAGGCGAAGGCAGCGAAGCGCGTGTGATACGTGCCGAACACCTGGGGGATCAAACACGACTGCATCTGGACTTAAACGGTCACACGGTTGTGACCTTGATTGATGTCCATCAGGACTATCCATCTGGAAAACTTATAAAAATCCGCCCACACAACCCGTTGTATTTTGACGCGTCCGGCGCGCGAGTGAATTAAGGAGCAAAAGCATGGCCCAGTTCCTCAACACAAAAGAAACACTGGTGACAGAGGCCATAGACGGTCTTCTCGCGTCATCAGGAGGACGGCTTACCCGATTGGATGGATACCCGCACATCAAGGTTGTCTACAGGTCGGATTGGGAAAAGTCGAAAGTCGCCTTGGTTTCCGGCGGCGGGTCTGGTCACGAACCTGCCCACGCAGGGTTTGTCGGCGCCGGTATGCTCACGGCAGCAATCTGCGGAGAAGTGTTCGCCTCGCCATCGGTCGAGGCGGTTTTGGCTGGCATTCTTGCGGTTACGGGCGAGGCTGGGTGCCTGCTTATTGTCAAAAATTACACCGG
Organism: Ruegeria sp. CDSB029; assembly: GCF_059611125.1. Lineage (NCBI taxonomy): Bacteria > Pseudomonadati > Pseudomonadota > Alphaproteobacteria > Rhodobacterales > Roseobacteraceae > Ruegeria > Ruegeria sp. CDSB029. Next base: position 114,994 of record NZ_JBXWOX010000011.1, on the reverse strand, counting down.
TGATCGATTGAACTTTGGACTGGCGGCCGAACGCGCCCGTGCGTTGGGCCGCAAAGTAGAGATGGTCGTAGTTGATGATGACATCGCCCTGCCCGACCTTCCGCAACCACGTGGCGTGGCAGGTACATTGTTCGTGCACAAAATAGCCGGAGCGCTTGCCGAAAGTGGTGCTGATCTCGACACCGTCACCGCCGCAGCAAGACGCATCATAGCCAAGGTCGTGAGCATCGGTATGAGCCTGGACACCTGTACCGTTCCTGGGTCTCCGAAAGAGGACAGGATTGCGCCCGGCAAAGCAGAGCTTGGCTTGGGCATCCACGGTGAACCCGGTGTACAGCAAGTCGAATTCTCGAATGCCGTATCGGCCATGTCCACAGTGGTGGAGAAGCTAAAGCAAAGGATGGGATCCGGGGATCGTGTGGCGCTGGTCAACAACCTTGGGTCCACAACACCGCTAGAAATGGCTGTCCTCACGCATGCCCTGTCTGAAACAGGTATCGCCCACCATATCATCGGCCCGGCACCAATGATGACATCGCTGGATATGCACGGGTTTTCTGTTTCCATTCTGCCTGTAGATCAGGACGATTTATCGGCACTCGAGGCTCCTGTTGATCTGGCGGCTTGGCCCGGCGTCAATTCCATCGACCCGATAAAAGTAGCGCCCTTGCCTGATGGCCTGACCCCGATCGATCCAATTCCTTCGAACAACCCTGCCACAAGGGAAACGATCGCTCGTTTGTCTGAACTTCTCATCAACGAAGAGAAGAACCTGAACGAGTTGGACGCGAAATCCGGAGATGGCGATACGGGAAGCACACTCGCCACTGCCGCAAGAGCATTGCAAGGTAGCCTTGACCGCATGCCGCTTGCTGATCTGACGCAACTGTTTCCGGCACTAGGCAATGAGTTGAGCCAGACAATGGGTGGTTCTTCCGGCGTTATACTCGCAATTTTCTTCAACGCAGCTGGCGATGCCTGTGCGAGCGGGGCTTCGATACCGAAGTCTTTGGTCGTAGGCCTGAATCGCGTCAGCCAGGTTGGGGGTGCCAAGGTCGGTGACAGGACAATGATTGACGCACTGGCACCAGCACTTGCCGCACTACCATCTAGTCTGACGCATGCAGCCGAGGCTGCCCGCGAAGGCGCGAACAACACCGCAAATATTCGCCGTGCGAAGGCGGGCCGCGCGGCCTATGTTCCCGAAGAAAACCTAGTTGGACATAACGATCCCGGCGCTGAAGCTGTTGCATTGTTGTTTGAAGGCTTAGCACGGGAGATTGAGGGCTGAGGAACACGTGGAAGATCAAAAACAAAAACTAAAATTGGTGAAAAAGCCAACCGTCAATGACATCGCTCGCGTGGCGGGTGTCAGCCTGGCGACCGTTGATCGGGTCTTGAACAGGCGCCCCGGCGTGCGAGCAGTGACTGTACAGAAAGTACAGAAGGCGATTGATGAGCTGGGGTATGTGCGCGACACCGCCGCAGCCAACCTGGCGCGAAACCGCGTCTACAATTTCCTCTTTGTTTTACCAGACACGGACAACGAGTTTGTGGAGGCAATAAGCAGTCAGATCGCTGAACAAACACGTGACCAATTTATCCAACGGACGCGCATTGCAGTAAAGAACGTCGCTCCGTTCGAGCCGCAAGATATCGTCAATATTTTGGATGCTGTCGACAGTTTGGACGTTGACGGAGTCGCCGTTTTCGGGCCCGAGACCCCTTCTGTCCGCGACGCTGTAAAAAGGCTCAGGGAAAAAGGCGTTCCGGTTGTTGCCTTGGTGTCTGACTTGCCAAGTTCTGAGCGAGACCACTTTGTCGGAATTGATAACGTTTCGGCAGGACGAACCGCAGCTCAGCTGATGGGAAGATTTGTCCATCGCGAAGGCAAGGTCTTGGTTCTTACAGGATCCCGTTTGGCGCGTGACCACCTGGAGCGTCGTCAAGGCTTTGACCTTGTTGTGGCTGAGGAATTTCCGCACCTCAAAGTCGTAGCGTCTGTCGAGGGCCGGGATGACCCGGATCTGATTTACAGGATGATGCCCGAAATCTTTGAAACCTATCCGGATCTGGTCGGAATATACTCGTCAGCAGCGGGCAATGCGGGCCTCATTCAATTTCTTTCAGAGAACAAACTCAGCAAAGATCTGGTGATCATAGCTCATGAGCTTACTCCGCTCAGTCGTGAGGCGCTTAGGCTTGGCACATTTGACGCCTTAATCTCGCAAGACACCGGGCACATTGTTCGCTCTGCCGTCCGTCTATTGCGCGCAACTTCGGACAAGGTTCCGTTCAACAAAGCACAGGAACGTATCCGTATCGACATCTATCTGAAGGAAAATTTACCGCCATAGAGGCTTAGGTTTTGGGGAGGAAATTTTATGAAGAAAATCAAAGGTCCAGCTTTGTTTCTTGCGCAATTCGCGGGGGACGAAGCGCCGTTCAATTCGTGGGACGCGATCACTAAATGGGCGGCGAACTGTGGATACAAGGGCGTTCAGGTTCCTAGTTGGGACGGCCGGTTGTTCGATCTGGAACAAGCCTCGTCCAGCGCCAGTTATTGCGATGATTTTAAAGGCATAGCCAAGGAAAATGGCATCGAAGTCACTGAACTTTCAACCCACCTTCAGGGCCAACTTGTGGCCGTTCACCCGGCCTATGACAGCGCGTTTGATGGTTTTGCAGCCGAAAGCGTCAGGGGAAACCCGAAAGCCCGGCAAGAATGGGCGGTAGACCAAGTCAAAAAAGCGCTATCTGCTTCGAAAAACTTGGGTATTTCAGCGCATGCGACATTCTCAGGCGCATTGGCATGGCCTTATGTCTATCCTTGGCCGCAGCGCCCTGCAGGCTTGATCGAAACGGCATTTGAGGAGCTTGCTCATCGTTGGGTGCCAATACTGGATCACGCCGAGGAATGCGGCGTTGACGTCTGTTATGAAATTCACCCAGGTGAGGACCTCCACGACGGCGTGACGTACGAGATGTTTCTCGAACGGACAGGAAATCACCCACGCGCTTGCATGTTGTACGACCCGTCGCACTACGTGCTGCAATGCCTCGACTATCTGGACAATATCGACATCTACAAAGATCGGATCCGGATGTTCCATGTCAAAGATGCCGAGTTTAACCCGACCGGCCGACAGGGTGTTTATTCCGGGTATCAAAGCTGGGTCGATCGTGCCGGGCGCTTCCGGTCGCTTGGTGATGGCCAGGTTGATTTCGGGGCGGTCTTCTCGAAAATGGCCGCGAATGACTTTGATGGCTGGGCTGTGGTCGAATGGGAATGCTGTCTCAAACACCCCGAGGATGGAGCGCGTGAAGGCGCTCAGTTTGTGTCAGATCACATTATCCGTGTGACCGAGAAAGCCTTTGATGATTTCGCCGATGGTGGCGCAGACGAAGCAGCCAATCGTAAAATGCTAGGGATTGAGTGATGGTCACAGGACGCAATGAAGAAACTTCGGGCCGCATTCGACTTGGCATGGTTGGCGGCGGGAACGACGCCTTCATAGGCGGCGTTCATCGAATAGCGGCGCGATTGGACGACAAGTTTGATTTGGTTGCCGGTGCTTTGTCTTCGACGCCAGAGAAATCTCTTGAAAGTGGTCATGCATTAGGGCTCGAACGGGTCTATGAAGACTTCAAACAAATGGCGATCAGGGAAGCCCGGTTGAAATCTGGGATCGAGGCGGTCTCAATCGTCACGCCAAATCACGTTCACTATGCAGCCGCACGTGAGTTCCTGAAACGCGGTATTCATGTAATTTGTGACAAGCCACTCACCTCGACCCTTGCCGACGCAAAGAAACTGGTCAAAGCAGCAGAAAGCGCGAATGCTTTATTCATTTTGACCCACAATTACACGGGCTATCCGCTGGTTCGGCAGGCACGTGAAATGGTCGCTAACGGAGATATTGGCAAGATCCGCGTTGTTCAGGTTGAGTACCCGCAGGACTGGCTGACCGAGCAGCAGGATTTCAAACAGGCTGAGTGGCGAACCGATCCAGAACGCTCGGGCGCGGGTGGTTCAACCGGTGACATCGGAACCCATGCTTACAACCTCGCTTGCTTTGTAACCGGGCTGAAAGCGGAAAGCCTCGCGGCGGACTTGCAGGCCTTTGTGCCGGGGCGCAAAGTCGATGATAACGCGCACGTCTTGCTTCGCTTTGAAGGCGGAGCGCGTGGTATGCTGTGGTCTTCTCAGGTGGCTCCCGGCAATGAAAACGCACTTCGTTTGCGCGTCTACGGCGAAAAAGGTGGGTTTGAGTGGTCTCAGGAAGATCCCAATTATCTTTGGTTCACGCCATACAACGAACCCAAGCGTTTGATCACCCGAAATGGAGCTGGAGCTGGTGACGCAGCCAATCGGTTGAGTAGAGTTCCTCCGGGACATCCCGAGGGATACCTTGAGGGGTTCGCGAATATCTATGGAGAGGCAGCAGAGGCGATCCAAGCCTTCCGAAATGGGATTTCACCTGACGTGTCGGTTGTTTATCCAACAGTTCATGACGGACTCAATGGTGTTAAATTTGTGGCTGCATGCGTGCAAAGTTCTTCAAGGAATGCGGCTTGGGTCAATTTAACTTAAAATCTGGTTGTGGGCATAAGGCAGAAATCTTGGAAGGCAGCGCGGGTATCTGCCAATAATCGAAGCGCACGCAACCTATAGATGAACACTCCTGAACAACAAACCGCGAACGTCCCTGAATGGGCGATATGTGAAGCGACCTTTAGTTGAGTGGGCCCCGCATCTGCGGACCAACGAACCATCACTTCACCGCGCCAGATATGTTGCCGCGCGAGAAGTGTTGCCCATGTTGGTCAAAGGCGGCTCCATCACGTTCTTTTCGGGCGTGCTCAGCCGCCCCGGGGCCACGGGCTTGGGCGCAGTTAACGCGGCGGTCGAAGCCCTGGCGAAAGGGCTGGCGCTGGAGTTGGCTGGTCGGGCGCGGGTCAATTGCATCAGCCCCGGCATGGTCGCAACCGAAGCCTACGCCGCAATGGCGGAAGATGCACGTGAAGTCATGTATGCACAGACAGGTGGCCGCCTGCCCGTAGGACGGGTCGGCCAGGCAGAGAGTATTGCACAAGCCGTGGTCATGGCTATGACAAACGGGTTTTTAAGTGGCTCAATTCTGGATGTCGATGGCGGCCACCTTGTGCGTGATTGAGAATTGACCCATCTCCAACGTTAAGAACAGGGCTTGCCAATAATATTGTGACAGGACCAATCAGGGTCTTGGCTCAGCTTTTCGGCCTCTTCTTCTGACGCGGCCTCGCTCGGATCTTCGAAGAACCCGCAACACCGTCATCCGAGTAGGTCCCTCGATTTGGGCTGACAACAGCAACCCGCTTTGAAAGGGGTGGCTTCGGCTTCAGTTCTTCTGGTTCGGCTATGCACTCCCTGTGTTCTCGAGCGTCAAAGGCCAAGAATGTGTAATAGGTACCGGTGCGTTCAGCTATCCAAGCCCCAGAGCCTGCCCGTCTTTATCAAAAAAATGCAGATTGTCGGTTGGGAAGTGCAGACCAATCTGGGTGCCCGGTGTAAGGTCCGTATCGCCGTTCAGACGGACTGTGGCCTTGTCTTCGCCTCCACAATCCACAATCAGGAAAGTATCTGCACCCAGGTATTCGATCACCTCGATGACGCCGTCAGTTTGACCTTCGCCCGCAGCACCCACCTGAATGTGTTCGGGGCGGATGCCAAGCTTTGTGGCGGCTGCAGATCGTGAAAACGGGCCACTGCGGCCGTGCTCAAGTTGGAAACTGTCACCGTCGGTCGTGCAGGGCAGGATATTCATCTTTGGACTTCCGATAAACTGGGCCACGAACAGGTTCGCAGGGCGTTCATAGAGTTCTCGCGGCGTACCGACCTGAGCGATCTTGCCGTATTCTAAAACCACGATGCGGTCGGCCAATGTCATCGCTTCGACCTGGTCGTGCGTCACGTAGATCATCGTGCGCTTGAGGCTTTGGTGCAGCTTGGCGATCTCATACCTCATCTCGACTCGCAGGGCGGCGTCAAGGTTGGAAAGCGGCTCGTCAAACAGGAAAGCGGTGGGATCGCGGACGATGGATCGGCCGATAGCCACCCGTTGCCGCTGACCACCAGAAAGGTCTTTTGGTCTGCGTTCCAGGAACGGTCCAAGCTTGAGAACCTCTGCTGCGCGGTTGACCTGTTCGGTGATTTCCGCCTTGGGAACACCGGCAACCTTCAAAGAGAACCCCATGTTCTCGGCGACTGTCAGATGTGGATACAGCGCGTAGGATTGGAACACCATCGTCAGGCCGCGCTTTGAGGGCGGGTGATCCGTGACATCGCTGTCATTGATCTGCAGCGACCCGCGCGAGATATCCTCGAGCCCGCCGATCATGCGCAACAAAGTGGATTTACCGCAGCCCGATGGGCCGACGAAGACGATGAACTCGCCCTCCTTGATCTTGAGGTCCACGCCTTTGATGACCTGGGCCGAGCCGAACCATTTTTCGACTGATTTTAGTTCGATGCTACCCATCAGGCCCTCCCTGCCCAGTGAAGCCAAACCGCTGCCGTCCAAGAGAACGCCTTACCGCCAGCCGGGCTCCCGGTTATTGGATCGAAGTATTCTGCGAAACCGAAGCCCGAGATCAGATCTCCGGTTTTTTTGCGCAACTGATCTGCTTGCTCGGTGTGACCCAGATCCTGCAACCCGAAGCCAATCATCATGTTCATGAAGGCCCAAGTGGGCCCGCGCCAATAGCGGCGCGAGTCGAATTTCGGCATTTCTGGATCATAGCTTGGAACCGGATAGGGCACGGTTTCCAGCGTGGTTTTCAACCGTTTCAGCATCTTGCCTGATTCAATACCGGCATACCAGCACAAGTAAGACGCATTCGATACGCTGCCTGCCATCTCGCCGGTATGTGCGTCGCGCGCGTCAAAGCTGCCCAGCTCTTCGTTCCAAAGTGAGCGAGCACCAACTTCCAGTATTTCGATATCCGCGCTTAAGCCTTCAGCTGCCAGATCAAGCTGCTCACTGATCACCAACAAGTCCCGCGCGGCCCGTAATGTGGTGAATGTCATCGTCGGATCGGCCACCCGGAACGGGTTCAGCGACAGCAGTTCCTGCTGATCCCACCCAGCATTTCGACCGATCTGTACCAGCTTGATGTATCGGTCATAGTCGAATTTTGTCGGGCGGTCCTCGCTGTTTACATGGCTGGTATCGCGGCGTTGATATTCTCCCACATCTGACGCATCCATGCGCGCCATAGAGTTGTCCCAGTCAGGCGCGTTGTCGCGACCCGCTTCCCAAGGGTGTGTTGTGCAAACAGCCCCGAATTCATCCAATCGCCATTTCATGATCCAGTGGTGCCAAGCTAGCATCTTGGGGAATAGCGCCTTCATCCGCGCGTCTCCAAACGAAGTATCCTGTTCCCAGATTTTGCGCGCCATCGTGGCCGCAATGGGTGGTTGGATAATGCCCGAGGAGGGGATTGGACCGTTGCAGCCCCAGACATCCGGGCCGGGAAAATACCCCTCGTCTTGCTGGTGGAACAGGATGTGCGGCACCATGCCGTTGTCCCATTGTCCGGCAAACAGCGTCTCGATCTCAGCCCAGGCGCGGTCAAGGTCGAACTGGGCAAATCCAAGCGCAGTAATCGCGCTGTCCCAGTTCCATTGGTATGGGTACAGCCCTTCGGTTGGGATCGTGTAACCGCCGCGATCATTGGCGATCAGGATATTGCGCGCCTCGCGGTCTGGGTTTGTGTGTTGGTTCATCTCGGTCATCCTTTGACAGACCCCGCTGTGAGGCCTTTGGTCATGAAACGTTCAAGCCCCAGGAACAGCGCCATGATCGGAACGGTGGCGATCACCGCACCGGCCATCAGGTGCTGACGGGGAATTTCTGAGGAGTTCAGCATCGTGACCCCTCGGGTCAGGGTGAATTTCGACGGGTCGTCCAGAAGCATGAAGGCCAGCAGGAACTCGTTCCAGGCAATCATGAAGACATAGAGCGAGACCGACGCCAGCGCTGGCAAGCTCAGCGGCAGGGTGATCTTCCAGATCACTGCCAGACGGGACAGGCCGTCCATCAGGCCTGCCTCTTCCACCTCGATCGGCAGGCCGCGGAAGTAACCTTGCAGCATGTAAAGCGCGACGGGGATTGTCGTGACCGGGTAGATCATAACGATGCCTAGGATCGAATTCCGCAGACCAGTCAGCGAGAATGCAATATAGATCGGAAGCGCCAGAACGATCATCGGCACCATGTAGATAAGCAGGATCGAGCGAGAGAACGCCTTTTGCCCCTGAAACCGGAAACGAGCCACGGCGTAGGCACCGGGTACGCTGAACAGTAGCGTGATGAACACGGTCAGCACCGAAACATAGAAAGACGTCCAAAGATAGGTGCCGAAATTGAAGTCGCGGAACAATTCAGTGTAGCTGCGGAACAGGGCGGTTCCCTGGGTTAGGTCCACCGAGAAATCCAGCGGGTTCTGCAACAATGCTTGCTGGGATTTCAGGCTGGTCATCACCATCACGTAGAAGGGGATGATCACGATCGCCGTGAAAAAGATATAGCCGAAACCGGTGCAGAACCGGATCACCGCGTCCTCGTATTCATGGCGGGTGAGCTCACCGATCGGTGTTTCCTTCAAAATCGCCGCCATCGACAGATGCATCACGACGGCAATACCGATCACAGTCACCAGCACGGCCTGCGTTGATGTGTCAGAGCCAATCAGAACCGGGCCAAATCCGGTGAGGCTGGACAGGCCCAATAGTGCTGAGATGCCCAGACGCGCGGGCGCGCGCTGTAGCGGGAACCGGACATAGACGAGACCCGCTAACGCGCCCCATATCAGGCTCAGCAAGACCTGCGGCCGGAATGCGTCGCCTGTTGAGAACGACATGGTGATGGCGGCGGTGGTTGCGATCACCACCATCCAGAGCGCGCCCAGAACCGGGCCGGTAACATACCCTTTTCGCATCACAGACCCTCCTCTCGGCTGATGAAGCGGAAGAAGACAAAGCTGAAGGCAATCAGGCACATCAGGATCACCACGGCCACCGCCGCCCCCGCCCCGATGTTCGAGATCGCAAAGGCTTGTTCATAAACATTCACAGTCAGCGTGCGGGTGCCCGCATTGCCGCCGGTCAGCAAGAAGATGTCGTCGAATTTGTTGAACGTCCAAATGAAGCGCAGAAGGAACAGCACTGACAGAATGCCCAACAGTTGTGGGATGCTCAGCATCCAGAACTTCTGGAACGGCGAGGCCCCGTCCATATCCGCCGCCTCGTACATGCTGCTGTCGATGGATTGCATTCGCGCCAGAATGAACAGGAAAGACAGTGGGAAGTAGCGCCAGATTTCGAACACTGTCACCATGATCAGCGCCAAGGGGCGTTCGCCGAAAAAGTTGATCGGCTCACTGCTCAGCCCCATTTGAACCAGCAGTGCATTGGCTGAGCCTGAGAACGGATCAAACAATGTAACCCAAGTGAACGCCACTGCGATCACCGGGGCGACATACGGGAACAGGTAGAGACCGCGTATGAACCCTTGGCCGCGGAAACTTTTGTTAAGCAGCAGGGCCGCGAACAACCCCATGACCAATGCCCCGATGGTTCCGAAGACGGTGTAGAACAGCGTCACCCAGAGCACGCCCCAGAACTCTGCCCCATCGAAGACACGGGCGTAGTTTTCCAGGCTGAATTCGAGGTTTGTCAGCACATTGGGGCCGCTGCCTGTGACACCAGGTTCCGACCCTTCGACCAACTCTTCGAACGTGTCAGGGTCGCCGTCAACGGTTACCGGAATACGAATTCTCTCGCGTTGGCCGCCATCCAAGATACCAAAATCGCAGAACAGGTCTTGCCCGTCCAGCACACACGGTTCCGCGATTTCATCAGTGGGTGTCATGCCCTCAGGCAGCACATCACTCAGAGTGACGCCGCCAATAGCAATCTCCTGACTGGAATTGCGCAGGCGATACTCGATCCGCAGATCATCGCCCGATCCACGCAAGCTTTCTCGGACAACCGGCGCAGGTGGGCGCAGGTCGGACAGGGTAAAAGGCTTGAAGCTGATCCAGATGATCGCCAGCAGCGGCAGGATCACAACAAGAGACACGCTTATCACGGTCGGAGCCAGCAATGCCCAGGCCAGGCGCGCTTCGCGCTTGGCAAGAGCCCCGGTTCCGGTCGGTGGGGTGGCCGAAGACATAAGAGACCTCAGAGGGTTGGGTGCAGCGGCGAAAATGCCGCTGCAGTTGCCGGTTGAAACAGAGTTTTACTGAACCTTGGCAAGCTCTTCGTTCATGGCTGCGACTGCGGCAGCAGCGTCAATCTCATCGTCGATATATTGACGAACGACACGGTTGATGGCCTGAGAGTTGATCATCTTCGACGCCAAAGAGAGCTGCCCGTCGGTTACACCCCAGCGCTGCGCGACATCCAAACCTCCGACGATCTCATCAATCATGGCCTGATCGTACAGTTCACCCAAAGGTGCTTTGCGATCCACACCTACCGGCAGTTCCGCCCAAGCGTCGGCAAAAGCTGTTGGATTGTCAGCATTTCCGCGACGTACCGGAAACTTGCCTTCGGGTGCGATGGCCAGAGTTTGCGTATAACCGTCATCCATCGCGAACTTCACAAAGTCCATCGCAGCGTCGGTATCGGCATCACTGGTGATCCCGAAATACCGCACGTCACCCCAGGCTGCACCGTCTGGATTGGATGGACCGGAGAAATTGGTGACGATCCCCGTTTTGGTTGCCAGCTCGCTCGACGTCGGGTCGTCGGAAATGGTCGGCGGGGCGCTGTCACGCAGACCGGCCAGTTCGTCCAAAATGAACGGCGACCAGATGATCATTGCGGCCTTGCCATCGAAGTACAGCTCGCGGGACTGCTTCCAATACAGCTCACCGGGGGGCGACGCTTTCGAGATCGCCTTATAGAAGTCCAGGACCTCGGTGGTTTTGGCTTCGTCCAATGCTTGGAAGCCGTCCGGGCCTACAGGGCTAACGCCGTTGGCAAGGAACACATGTTCCAGAACCTGGCTCATGAAATTCTCATCAACCTTGGTCGCGGCAACAAATCCGTACATCTCTGGCGGGTTGTGCAGTTTCTCCAAAGCAGCCAAAACGTTGGCGAATGAACTCGGGGCATCCAGTCCGGCTTCGTCGAACAGATCCTTGCGATAGACGACCATCTGTGTCCAACCATCGACTGGCACGGATGCGGTTTCATCGTTGAAGGCTGCCATAGTCAGCGCACCGGGCGCGAAGGTATCGGCCCCCAGCTCTTCGATCACTTCGGTTGCGGCTTCGGTGTCCAGAATACCCGCTTCTGCCCAAGGCAAGGCGTATTGCAGCGGATGGTAGACCACGTCCGGCAAATCTCCGGCCGCGAAGGCGGCAGTAGCACGAGTGCCCAGGTCTGTTTCGGTTACCGGGATGACCTCAACTGTGGTGCCAGTTTCGGCTTTAAATTGATCCGCCATTTCCTGCTGCTTCGCCAAGCGTTCAGGCTGTTCCTCGGTCGTCCAAAAGCGAATTGTATCTGCTTGCGCAGATACCGCCGTCAAGACAATCGCGAGTGATGTTCCAAGCAGCAATCGAGATGCATTTGGTGAATGTTTCATAGTCGGTCTCCTCCCCGGTTATGATCATTGGAATTTCGTATTTTTCGCGCCAGCTCTTCAGGCGTCAGCCTTGGTGGCCCGTCAGATTTCCGTTCAATAAGAACTGCTTCTCTGATTTCGCGTAGATTTTTTGGTTCTTCACCTCTGGTCTGGCGTATGAGTAATGTAGCAAGACGCTCACCAGCACGCTGCGAGTCCACACTAAAGGTCGTCAGTCCTGGATTGACGTATTGGCATTCGGGAATGCCGTCATATCCAAGGATTGAAACGTCTTTTCCGATTTCAAGACCAAGCTCAGCGCAAACTGGATAACACCCTAAAGCAGCTAAGTCGGTCGCAAACACGATCGCGGTTGGCGGGTGTTCCAAATTTAACAGCGCCCGCGCTTCGATCGCCCCTTCTTCGCGTGTCCGGGCACCTTCCCGGATCAATTCGGGATCATCCCGCAAACCCGCAACTTTTTGACCTTCGAGATACCCGTCGCGGCGCAGGTGGCTGTAGTTGAACTTCGGATCACTGCCAACATACCCGATACGAGTATGACCAAAATTGACCAAGCGAACGACCGCATTCCGGATTGCCGTTTCACCCGATATGTCAAACCAAGACATATCATCCATAGGATTCGATTGGCCGTATTCTGTCCGCCCGTATAGGATAAATGGGACCTGCAATTCTTTGAGGTACTTTACCCGCGCGTCGTCCACTTCGGTCCGGGGCAAAATGAATCCATCTGCCTTGCGTTCTTCGACAAGACGTCCCAACACATTGAGCATATCTTTCCCGGACTTTGCCGTGGAAATTGTCATTGTCCAGTCCGACGCACTGGCTGCTTCGCAAGCGCCTGCCAGAAAATCCTGAAGAAACGGGTTGTGCTGGTCCGGTTCTTCGCTGTTGATGACCATCGCAATAGCGCGAACTTTTCCTGTTCGAATAGCCTGCGCGTGACTGAGCGGGCGATAGCCCATCTTTCTTGCCGTGACCTCAACTCTCTTTCGCGTGACTTCTGAGATGTCTGAATACCCGTTCAATGCGCGCGATACCGTGCTCTTTGAAAGCCCGAGATGATCCGCCAATTCGTCGAGTTTCACCCGCCGTGGCGGTGAGGGGTTCCTAGACTGAGATTGGCGATTTTGCAGATTGGGATTCGTTGTCATCCTACTACTTGTTCGCTTCGAAACCGGTTTCGGCAACAAAAAAAGTCGAACGACCTCTCAGGTGACTTGTTTGAAACGTTAAACGTACTGTGTTCCGACGTTCACGCCACCATCTCGACGCTTCGGTGAGTTGACGAAACCCAGTCCGCGCCGGCGAGCATTCCAGTGGCACGCAATGGTCGCTCCGGCTCGGAAATCTGGACCAGGGTTATTCACCATCCGCATTCGTACACGCGGCTTTAGGCAATCATCTTAGGCGCGTTATTTACACTCGCTCCCTGTTCCCACATGTGTCGCGAAATCCGTAACTGTTTCAGCGTGCTTGTTAGCCTATTTCTGGAACTCGCACGAAGAACCGAATAGATGGTTAAAGGCTCGGGGATTTTTCCTTTATCTCTCGACGTAAGCGCTGAAGGCAAAAACCGAAGGTCAGCTATTGGACAGCCTGATCGATCAGATTGCACCCGTAGCGAAAGGGCCTCTCCGGTTGCCAGAGCCGATGCACAAATTCTTTTGCAAAGCCGTCCTATTCCCTTCGAATGATTTTGAAGACCCAATCCGATATCCAGTCCGGCTGCGTGTTCAGTGTCAAAGCAGAGCCCAGCCCAAGACCAGCAAACCAAACGATGGAGGGTGCCATGTAGTTCTGAAACTGCATGAAAGGCCAAAGACATGGCCCACTACAAACGCAAACGTCCCCGCACCGTGCCTGGGAACGGGTACTCGCTCTTGGGTCTGAGCCGTCGTCTCGGAAAAGACCTGGATGATGTCCGGTGGCTCGGCAATTGGCCGCGCGGCCACGACATCATCTTTCACACACGTCCAACAAGACTCAAATCCAAGGCCCTTGCGCTTGGCATCCTGAAAGGCGCTGATCCTAATGACATTGCTTGGCCGGATAGCCGCAAACCCCATCACTACTACTGGTGAGCATGCACGGCGGAGCATCAGCTTGGCTCCGCCACTTGCTTTTCTTGGTTCAAACAGTCGTTGGTATTTTCGGGTTGGTCTGACGTGTAACCCCTCATCGTCAATTCCCGAACAATATCTCGTATCTCTTTCGGATTCCTGGCAGTAGTCGAGAATTTCCTTACGCGTCGCAGCATCGAACGGCGGCCCAGCGAGGATTTTGCGTATTGCCCGGCGCTTGCTCTCGTGTTCGCGCGCAGGGAGTCCGTGGCATCGCAAAGCGGCGAGCAGGCTGCCCCGGGTGCCACTGGGGACACCATGCATCTCAGTGGTTGGCAGGCCGTTCGTAAGGCGCATGTGCTCGGCATACAGGTCGATGACGTTGACGGGCAGGTCCCACCCCAATGCCCAGAACGCCTCGATCTCGGCGGCAGCGAAGTAGGCCACCACTAGGCTGTTTGGACCGGTCGGGAACGGGGCCTTTTGGCCCAGTTCGTCTCCGAACCGACTCGTGACTTCCCCGGTCCACAGGTCCTTTGCCACAAGACAGATCACACGCATGGTGCCGTCATCCATCGGGATGAACTCGAAGTCGACCGAGATCGGGCGTAGGGGTAGGTACACCGTCTTCACTTCTCCCAGCGCCAGGCTTTCAGAACCGGGTGGTCAATGTCGACAATCAGGGCCTTTCGGAACGCCAACCACATGATTGATACGCGTTCCACATCTTCCGGCCAGCGTGGTTTCTTGCGTTGAAACTCTGCAATATGCACGTCGTACTGGCCCGCATCGCGGCCCCAAGTCATACGGACCCATTGGCCTTGGCCGTCAACACAGGCTTCATGCTTGGCTTCTGTAGCCGAGTGCATGTTTCCGTCGATGTCCGCCTCTTTAACCAGCAGGAGTTGGAGCTTCATGTTAGCGGTACAGATTAGATAGCCAGTCATGAATTGCAGGCCGCCTGAACCTTCCAACTCGTCCGCAATATCGAGTGTCAGGTAGTACGGCATCCGTTCCATATCCTCGCTGGTAGGGTCTATGAAAACCGGGATACCCGGGAAGACGCCGTCATGGTGAACGCGGAACCACACCTTTGTCTTGGTGAGAACCGGTATTGGCGACGGTTGCCGGATGATGGAGGGTCTGTCGCCGGACTTAGCGCGTTCCGCACGAACCTGCTCGGCTTGGGCGAAGACATCCTTGGCGCTTGACTTGCTTTGCATTTTTTAGCGGTTTTGCACGGCTAGAATTTTTTCGAAATTACCTTGGGGTTTTTCGGGCCGTCACAGTTTTCTGAGTCGCTCATGATGCACCTACCGCATGAGCGTTTAGCCAGTCGTCAAGATCGGTTGTTTTGTAGACGATACAGCCCGCTATTTTAATGAAACGAGGCCCGCCCGACCGATTGCTTTGCACTCTAAGTTTAGCGAGTTTTGACGTTGATATGCCGCAATAGGCGGCGGCTGCATGGCAGCGGAGGTATGGGGTCGCGATTTTGGGTCAATCCGATCAAGGACGAAATTTCCATTCTACGACCGTAATACGGCCCAGAGCAACCGTAGCCGGAATGAGCGACTGACGGCTCAATCGCCGCAGCCACCACCGTCGCCGGAAGCACAGTCACCTGCATCTTTGTCGGCAAAAGGGTCATCACTTTCAAAAATCAGCGTCAGCTCACTTCTGGAGGTCAGGCTATTGAGGGTGATAACAAAACAGACAAGCGGTACGCTTAGCCAAAGCACTCCAAACAAAAGATCGCCACTTTGAACAATGGAGCTGGCGCCGATGCAAATGAACACCAGCAAGAAGATCAGCATTGTGAAAGTACCAACTCTGTCTTTCCGCTTCCAAATCCCTTTTGGGGGTGTTCCAAACAGGTCCGAATAGGCTTTGACTGTGGCTTTATAGTCTTCCAGATGTTGGAGCCCTTGACCGCCGGGGTTGTGGTGTACTGGTTTGCCCAGCTTCTTGCAAAAGACATCCCAATAGTCGCGGCTGTGTTGCATGTGCAAATGCCAAACCAAATCGACCGCGCTTGAGGGAACGTTACGCTCTGGTCGCGTGGCACAAAGATACATGAACTTTTGATATTCGGCGATAGCCACATTGGCGGTATCGCGAGAGATGCGGTTTTCGGCCATTAGTTGTTCAATGAACGGCGAGCCTGCAGCATCATCAGGCATTTTATGCGTCTTAATCAGCTCCCATAGCTGAGTATTGAGAGAGGTCATCGGAGCCTCCTATGTTTTCTCTTTTTCAATTTTTGACTAGCGCACAAATATGACAAGTATGTGACACCTTGCCGATCTTCTCGGCATGTCGAAGCACTCACAGATTACGTTGGATGTCCCGTTCTACGTTCGTCATCAAAACTTCCTCCACCCCCAATCAGGGAATTTACAGGAAGTGTCCCGAGAGCCCGTGAATACCCGCACACTTGTAAAAAGTGCCGCTTGGGACACCACTCTCTGTTACACAGTACCCCCGCAATCAAGCGCCAGATTTGAACCCTCGGAAATGCGGCAGTGATTAGCAACAAAATGAGGGCGCGGATTTGGTATTCATTCTTTCATTGCCAAGCGATTATGTTCAAAAACTAGGGTAGCAACACACTGAGATTGGGTGGTTCAGAATTCAATAGACTTTCATTTTGTGTTGGCTAGAAGACGCACTGCGAGTGCTGGGCAACCTCCTGGTGATACAAGTGTAGGGGATTTTCTCGAGATCGCAGAGAAAGGCACCTGGCGAAGAGATCGAAAAAACATCGCTTGCAGTAGATTCGAAGTCTGCTCGGAAATGCGTCGTGCTTTTTACGCAAATCACTGAATAGTTTGTGGGATTCAGCCCTATATGGGTAAAATGCGCACGATCAAGGCATTGGTTGCGAATACTCGTCACAACGAGGTCAATCTCGGCCTCATACCCAACCAATCTTAGTGCTGCCGTCTTGCCGAGCGTCGCAACGCCGCCGCCATACATTTCTCCGGTATAGCGGCACGTGCCATCACCCACAGCAAGGACTTCAAACTCTGCTATGACCGGAACGTTGCCAGCCAGGTCAGACTTTGCGCCGATAGCCAAATTGACCAGCGCGCCTTCACCTGCCACATGGGCCTGATTTGCACTTTCCGGATCATGGAACAGACCCATCAGTACGCCTTTTACCCCGCCTTCAATCAGTGCCGCCAACAGTCCAGTGGTGTCGGACGTCCCGCCTGCCCCAGCATTATCTTGAACATCTGCCAGAACGACTGGCCCTACCCGACTTTGACCGCATGTCGAAACTGCCTCCTCCAAAGACAACATCGTGCAATCAAGATCTGCTTCCCGGGCCGCAAACAAGTTGACGATTTCTTCAGCGGCGGCGGCGGCGCTATCGGCAGTGGCTGCATAAGCAATGCACGATGGCCCGGTGTCGGGGAAATCCGCTGCCGTGAATCCAAGAGCGATCTCCGCCAGAATTCCCTGCTGCTCCAACCTTGTCGGCTTTAGATAAATTTCATCGAAAGGAGGAGAACCAGTGTATTGTGCATGCAGAGGGATGAGGTAAGGCACGGTCCGGAACGCCTTGTATAGGGCTCCGCCAGTTAGCAATCGTTGCAAAACCGGAACGCATCTGGCACCTGTCTCTGCCATATCCAAATGAGGGTAAGTGCGAAAAACTGACAGGTAGTCCGCATGCGCCACCATCCGAGCCGAGACGTTGGCGTGTAGATCCAAACTTGCGACGACAGGGACAGTGGAACCCACAAGCTCTCGAATGCGGCGCAGAATCTCTCCTTCACCGTCAGCATGGCTTTCGGTGACCATTGCCCCATGGAGATCAAGATAAACGCCGTCAATCGGGCCTGCATCGCGAATGCCGTCCAACAGCATCCCGCAAATCGCCTCAAAGGCGTGATCGGTGACGTGCGCGGACGGCTCGGCTGAGCACCACAGAATTGGCACAACTTCAAACCCAGCCGCTTTAGCGGTCGCAGCAAATCCTGCGATCGGTAAGTTCATGCCATCGGTTTCCAACAAGACCTTTTCGCCGCTCAACATTCCGGGCCAGGAATCCGCCATCTCAAACTCGTGCAGACCGGCCTTTGTCACACCAAAGCAGTTCGTTTCATGCTGAAACCCTGCGATCACAATACGCCGGGTCGTCATTCCGTACGCTCGATTACTTGTTCAGCATGCGGCACAGAAAAGACAGTTTGACCATTGCGGATCGTTTCAAGCACCTGTGTATCGGTCAGATGCTCAGGAGCGATTAGTGGGTTACGCGAAAGGATAACGAAGTCAGCTACTTTACCCGGTTCGATAGACCCACGCTGATCCTCTTTGAAGACCTGCCAAGCGGCATCGATCGTCTGGGCACGCAAAGCTGACAGAACGCTGATCTTCTGATCCTCGCCCAGTACACGGCCTGAAGAGGTTTTCCGATTTACCGCACAATGGGCCAGGTGGATCGGACGTGTTGGCGTGACCGATGCATCATTGTGGATCGTATATCGCACGCCAAACCGTTCTGCTGATGCGGCCGGGGATATCCGCTCGGACCGCTCAGGCCCAAGGAAGGAGTCGTAATGGCGATCCCCCCAGAAATACACATGAGCGGGAAAGAAACTAACAGTAAGACCAAGCTGGGCCATGCGCTTAAGCTGATCATCCCGCAGGGCCTGACCATGGATGATAGTATGACGGTGATCTTGGCGTGGGTGCGCCTGAAGCGCTTTGTCCACTGCATCAATGAACATCTCGGCGCCGGCATCGCCATTGCAGTGGCAATGAATCTGCAAACCCGAACAATGGAGATTGCTGACATCAGCATCCAGCTGCTCTTGCGAGGTGTAAGTCATCCCAC
The DNA here is from genome assembly GCF_059611125.1 of Ruegeria sp. CDSB029. Classification (NCBI taxonomy): domain Bacteria; kingdom Pseudomonadati; phylum Pseudomonadota; class Alphaproteobacteria; order Rhodobacterales; family Roseobacteraceae; genus Ruegeria; species Ruegeria sp. CDSB029. The sequence continues at coordinate 96,440 of NZ_JBXWOX010000011.1, read as the reverse complement.
AAGGGTGTTCTGAATCAGACGGCTTGAAATACGGGGCAGTCAGATAGGCGGTCTGCAGTTGAAAGGCCCCATCCGTGAACAGTTTGCGCGGACCTAGTGTGAAATGCGGGTTGCCGGGCCAGTTCGTGCCGATCCATTGGGTACTTAGCTCTGGCTCCAGATTTCCGACGGGTAACAGCTCGATATCAATTCCCGGATCATGGTCGGCGGGCAGACTGGCGAAGTGATCCAGCATAGTTTGCGACGTCCAGGCATTTTGGGCATAGGTCACCCCATGGGTCAGATATTCGTCACGGCAGGCATCAAAGCCCTGCCAGAACCTTTCGCGGTCGATCAGGAAATCGGTATCGCCCATCTCGCCCATGGCCGATAACCCTTCGATCAATCCCGTTAGGGCTCCGGTTTCGGGATCACGGCCAAAGCGGCCGCCCTCTGGGTCAGGTGTGTGACGGGTTACACCGCGCCTTTCCAGCGCAAGAGAATTGGCCACACCATTGTGGCCCGAGGCATGGATTACCCAGATTGGATGACGTTGCGATACGTCGTCCAACTCGGCCCGCGTCGGCATGCGACCTTCGAAAATAGAGGTATTGTCAATCGACACCCCCATGATCCATTCACCCTCGGGCGTTGCGTTGGCCTTTTCCCGAAGCCTGTCCAACGCCAGCGCCATGGTTCGGCAATCCCCTAAAGGAGGCGACGACAGGTCAACTCGGAACAGCCGAATGAACCCCGGATCCGGGAAATGCCCGTGCGGGTCAATAAACGCAGGCATCAGAGTACGACCCTGCAGGTTGCGTTCCTGAGTATCCGGAGGCATGCAAGCGCGCAGATCGGCTTCGGTTCCAACGTCCTTGATCCTGTGTCCTTCGGTCAGAACCGCCTCCGGCGAAGAATTCTGCGCATCCATAGTCAGGATTGTGCCGTTGAAGAAAAGTGTACTTTGCATTGGATTTCCTTCTACGACAACGGCGCCAGACAACGCAGCCCGTGACCGCCGTCCACTTCCCATTCCGGGGTCTGGGTGCAAATTTCCTTTGCAAAAGGACAGCGTTCACGGAATTCACATCCAGAAGGGCGTTTGAGCAGACTGGGGGGTTCACCTTTTAGGGCGATCCGTTCCAACCGCGCATCCGGATCCGGCTCTGGGTTGGCGCTTAACAGGCAGCGGGTGTAAGGGTGGCGCGGGTCGTCGAAGATCGTCTTGGTCGTGCCTTCCTCGACCAACCGGCCCAGATACATGATGCCCATTCTGTCGGCCACGTGGCGCACGACGCTGAGGTTATGGGTGATGATCACCATCGCCAGCCCCAATCTTTCACGCAGATCGTTGAGCAGGTTCAAAAGCTCACCCTGTACCGACACATCGAGGCCCGCGGTCGGCTCATCCGCAAGGATCAACTTGGGTTCCAGCGCCAATGCGCGCGCCACGCCCACGCGCCGTGCCTGACCACCCGACAACTGATAAGGATAGCGATCGGCGAAATGCGTCGGCAGGTTCACCATTTCCAACAGGCGCTTGGCCTCGGCATCCAGATCGCGGTCTTTCATGCCCTGAATGCGATAAGGCTCGGTGATCAGGCTACGGATGGTCAGGCGCGGTGACAGACTGCCGACCGGATCCTGAAACATCATCGCCATATCCTTGCGCAGCGGACGCATGACACGTTCCGGCGCGCCGCGAATTTCCTGCCCCTCAAATGTAACCGAACCGTCCTGTGCGGGCGCAAGCCCCGCAATGGCGCGTATCACGGTCGTTTTGCCGGAACCGCTTTCGCCAACCAGCGCGTAGGTCTCGCCGGGTTGCACGGTAAAGCTGACACCTGCCAGCACATTGACCGGCCCGTAACTGGTGTGCAGGTCCACAACGTTCAGCAAGCTCATGTTGTGGCCTCCTCATGATTCAGCCAGCACGCGGCGTGGTGGCCTTGCTTCAGTTGATCCAAGGGGGGCACCTCGCTGGCACAGCGCGCCATCGCCTGATCGCACCGATCCCGGAATATACAGCCCCCTGGCAGGTTCGCCAGATCGGGCACTTCTCCTGGAATGGTTGGCAATACGCGGGCGCGTTCCTTGATGTGGCCGGGGTCGCATTCGATCAGGCGGCGTGTGTAGGGATGTTTGGGATTGTGGAAAATCTCTCGCACGTCCCCACTTTCGACCACCGCACCGGCATACATCACCACCACCCGATCACAGAGCTCCGCAATCACACCCAGATGGTGTGAAATAAACAGGATGGCACAGTGAAACTCGCGCTGCAGCTCTTGCAAGCGTTCGATGATCTGCACCTCTAACGTTGCATCCAACGCGGTTGTCGGCTCATCTGCGATCAAAAGGTCGGGCTCGGACATCAATGCCATGGCGATTGCAATCCGTTGGCGCATCCCACCTGAGAATTCATGCGGATATTGCTTCAGGCGCGCTTCGGGATCGGGAATGCCAACCGCGCCCAGCATCTTGGCCGCGTGGACCAGCTTGTCCGCCTTTGACTGTTTGGAGCGGTGCTGAATGTCCAACATTTGCTGCCCAATGGTCAGAACCGGATTGTGCGTTTGCATCGGGTCCTGAAAAACGATGGAAATGTCCGCCCCGCGCAGATCGCGCATATGTCGTTCGGAGGCCTGCAGCAAATCTTGCCCCTTGAACCTGATCTCTCCTTCGCGGAACCGCGTATTAGGCGCTGTCAAACGCAGGATAGACGAGATCAGAGTGGACTTACCGCAGCCGGATTCCCCGACAATGCCAACTATTTCGCCTTTGTTGACGTCGAATGTGATGTCCCTCAGAGCCTTGAGGTCACCACGGCCTGTTTCGTAATCGACGCTGAGGTGGTCGATTTCCAGAAGTGTGTCGGTCATCGCTGTTTCCTCAGTTTCGGGTCAACCACATCGCGCAGGCTTTCACCCAGGAAGGTAAATCCGAGCGTCGCCAGAATGATCGGGAGCCCACCACCAACCACCAACCAGGGGGTTTGGCGGATCAATGAGTACCCGTCCTTCAGCAAGGCACCCCAGCTGGGGGTAGGAGGTTTCACGCCCAGCCCCAGAAAGGACAGCCCCGCCTCCAGCGCGATAACCGTGGGAATATCCATAGCCGCCAGCACAGCCAGAACGCCGATGATGTTGGGCAGCATATGCACGCCCAGAATGCGCGCCATGCTGGCCCCCATCGAGCGTTCTGCCAAAATGAATTCAGAGTTGCGCAGCGTCAGAGTCTGGGTCCGGGCCACGCGCCCATAGGTCGGGATTGAGGTTGCCATGACGACGAAGACCACGGTTTGAAGGCTGGGTCCGATCAGGGCCACAACGGCAAGCGCAAACATCACTGTTGGAAAGGACCGGATGGTATCGAAAAACAGCATCAGAAGGTTATCAAGCCATTTCGGCCCATACCCGGCTATCATGCCCAGCGTCAGGCCAATCGCCATTGCGCCGAACACGGCAGGCAATGCAACCTTGAGCGCAACTTGCCCCCCGGCGATAACCCGCGAAAACGTATCGCGCCCCAATTGGTCTGTACCCAGCAGATGTGCGGCGGACGGTCCTTGCAAGCGGGATTTGATATCCATCGCAATCGGATCATATGGAACGATCCAATAGGCGAAGATTGCGCAGAACACGATTACGCCGACGATGATCAGGCCCATAAGTCCAAGCGGGTCACGGGCGACGCCGATGATGATCTGCCCAAGTTCGGAACGAGATTTTTCCATAACGCTCCCTCCTCAATGCGCCGTGCGCGCGCGCGGGTCGAGCAACGCATTGATCAGGTCTGCCAACGCGGTCGACACTACGAACAACGCCGTTGATATGAGGACCGAACCCATAACAATCGGGTAGTTTCGGGTGGTGATGCTATCGATCACCAGTTTGCCCAGACCCGGTCGGGCAAAGACAATTTCTGCAAAAACGGCGGAGCTGAGAAGAAAGCCCATCCCAACCCCGATCACGGTAACGACCGGCAAAATGGCGATCCGCAGTGCATAAACCATGACCACGCGACGCTCGGCGATCCCAAAGGCGCGCGCGGTGCGCACATGGCTTTCGCCCATAACCTCGAGCATCGAAGCGCGTACAAGTCGAGCAATATAGCCGACCCAGCTGAGGCCGATGGCAAAGGCTGGCAGAACCAGATGGTCGAGGCGGTCCCAGAACCCCTCTCCGGCACCGATGGCGGGAAACCATTGCAAATGCACGGCGAATACCAGCAGCGCTAAAAGCGCGACAACAAAGGCCGGGGCAGCCACGAAGCTGACGGATATTGCGGCGGCGATCCGGTCGATCAGCGTGTTGGGATGCGCCGCCGCATAAGCACCAAGTGCAATACCCAGGCTTGCAGACCACAGGATTGATGCAAAAATCAGTTCCAGCGTGAACGGCAATTGCTGGAACACGATATCGGTCACGGAACGGCCCGAGAAAACATCGGTTCCAAGGTCACCCTGCAAAAGGTTTCCGTAAAAGATCAAAAGCTGTTTCCAGATCGGTTGATCAAGCCCCAGCGCCGCTGTGAGTTGGGCCTGAAGTTCGGGCGTGGCGCGCGGGCCCAGCATGATCTGGACCGGATCGCCAGGCACCGCGCGGATCATCAGGAACATGACGGTGACCGCCACGAACAGGATAAGCAGCGACAGCCCGAAGCGACGGGTTGCGAAATTCAGCATGGCCAACTGGCTCCTTAAGGCTTGATGGCGTTAGTATTGGTACGACGGACATTTCCAGCCCGCCGTACCCATTCGAACTGGGGTGGTCAGGTCGCCTTGCCGAAATAACGAAGCAGGGACAGGCCATCTGGCCGCAGCGCTGGAATGACACGTGCGCTGTGAATAACCGGTGTCGCCTCGTGTGTGATAAAGCGGTAAGCACCGCTTTCCTCCATCAGATCCTGCGCGCGCTGATACATTTCCGCCCGCTTGGCGACATCCGTTTCAGCTGCAGCCGTTTCATGGATTTCGTTGAATTCAGGACTGTCAAAGCGTTCCCAGTTCCACTTTCCGATCTGTTCAGGCGTGAACCACGACGTCGCATAATACGGGTCGGGCGTCATCGAATAGCGGTTCAAAACAAGCTGCAGGTTTTCATTGTCACCAGACGCCCAGAACGCCCCGGATTCCAGAACGTTCACCTCAACCGTGATCCCGATCTGCGCCAGCGTGGCCTGAATGATCTGAGCGGTTGTTGTGAAGGTCGTCTTGTTCAGCGTATCAAGGGTCAGCGTGACATTGGTTTCACCGGATTCCGCCAGCAGCTGTGCCGCCTTCTCAAAATCCGCCGCCGGTGGCACCAGCGAAGAAGCCCGATGCCCGGCGAGGCCCGGTGCGATGATGCCGGTCGCTGGTTCGGCAGCACCAAAATATGCGGCCTCCAGAATGCTGGGTACGTCCACCGCGTGCTGAATCGCCTGTCGCAGTTTTTGATTTTGCAGCTTTGGATGCTCAACGTTCATGCCCATCCAGACATAGTAGAGCGAGGGCTTCTCAACCAACGATCCACCATTGGGAACACCAGCGCGATAACGCTCGACCGAGCCCAGCGACACGCGGGTTACATCCAGTTCACCTGCCTCAAAAGCGATCTCGGCGGTGTTTTCATCATCGATCGGATAGATCTCGACGGTGTCCCAAGTGGGCGCGTCCCCTTTCCAGTCGGGGTTGCGCTTAAGAACAGTCTTTTCCTTGGGCGACCAGCTGTCGCGCAGGTAAGGACCGGATTCCGCAACCGGATCAGCGCCGATCCGGCCGCCGGCGGCTTCGACTGCGGCTTTCGAGACAATGTTGCCGGTAATGTACGGCAGGGCAATCGACCAGATCGGTGCAAACGGGCTGTTCAGAACGATCGTTCCTTCACGTTCTCCGGTGACCTCAACATGGCTGAATGGCCCTAGGTCGGGTTTGTTCGGACTGTCGGTTGCGTCGTCCACGATCCGTTCCATGCTGAACTTGACGTCCTCGGCTGTCATGGCGCCAAATCCATTGGTGAACCCGATATCGTCACGCAACGCGAATTTGATATGCGTCGGATCGACCTGCTCGATCATCGTGGCGGCATCCATCTGCCAGCCCCATTCCTCGCCTGGTTTGTACTGGATCAGCTTGTTGTAGATCGAGGCATGAACCTCTTCTTCAACGACACCAACAGAATGGGCTGGATCCATGTTCTGCGCATCGCCATAGGCTCGCACCCGCAGCACGCCGTCATCTGCAGCAAGCGCATGGTTCGCCCATCCCATCGGAAGCGCCGTAGCGGCCCCAAGCGCGGTTGCACCTTTCAGGAACCTCCGCCGACCTACATTGGCCTTTGTCCATTCGATCTTCATAGTATCCTCCCTTGGATTAAGTCACAGAAGCCCGCGCGGAATGGTTTCGGACCATTCCTTCGTCATAACTTCGATTTCATCCGCGCCTTCGGTGGCGCGTAGTTTGCGGTAGAGATAGAAATTCTGCGTGTCGCAGGTCATCCGGCATTCGGTTGAGATGGCGACCTGCCAATCCGCTCGTTCGAAGGTGAAATTCCAGGCGGTCTCGAAACATGCGGATGCCGGATCATCGGGGTGAATGCCGTAGTGCATGCGCACGTCACTACCGACAGTCAGATCATGGTAGGGATCGCGCGCTTTGCCGTAGTCATCAAATGTCTCCAGAACGATCCGACCATCGTCAGTCATGATGCGTTCGGATTGCGCGGATGGCAGACGCAATTCTTCAGCGGCAAGAACCGGATAATCCTGTGCCGGGCCAGGTTCCGAGGCTTGAACTTCGTGCGTGACGTCGCGCACCGGCAGATGCAGGGCGCATTCCTGTAAGTGCAAAGTCACCTCGGCCGAACGGGGCGATGGCCACACGATCGGCCAGTACGACGTCGTCAGCGCCAGTCGCAACACGTGACCCTCGCGCAGATGATGCGCGCACTCATTTAGGGCAATCTCGGCCTCATAGATTTCACCCGGTTGCAGGGTTTCGGGTGCTTCGTGGCTGCGGTAGTGGCACAGGTTCAACGGACGATAGCTGATGCGCTGCGATACTCCTTCGGGCGAGACATCGCACAGCCTTGCGACAAGCTGGGCAACGGGTTGATCCACCGAGAATCGAAACTTTAGCTTTGCGCGGCCCAACAGCTCCAGCGGGGCTTGCAGCGGTGCGCTTTCAAAACACACCGACAGGGCATCATCCCTTGCCTGGTCGCCTGCAAGTTCATTGTCGATCCGCATGCCAGCGCAGAAATACCCGCCTTCCCGGCCGACATGACTGGGCGAGGCTATTGCAACCGTATCTGTCGCCGGTTCCTGCAAAAACCCGCCGGGTGTCAAATGCCAGACCTGTTCGGACACGTACGGCGACGGCCAGGTGGTTTCGGCAATCCAACGACCTCGCCGGGCAGAGTTGTGCGCCGTCGGGTTAAAATGCTCCTGCATGTACGTCCGGTACGCGGGCAGGTCCTCGGCCCCATTTTCCTGCCCCTTCAGCCAGCGGTCAAACCAGCCGATCACTTCGGAATGAAAGTCTGCAGGATCAAGTTTAGAGATGTGAGGATAACGGTGTTCCCACGGCCCGATGATGGCTTTGGTTGGCACCGTCAGACTTGCCGCCAAAGCCGGGGGCGCATTGACATAAGCATCTGCCCAGCCGGTGATTGCCAAAACGGGGGTTTGGATCGCGGACCAATCCTCGCAAACCGATCCATGTTTCCAAAACGCGTCACGCGTTTGATGGCGCAGCCAATCTGCGGCAGAGAATGGAACGTTTCTTAGCCGAGCCAGCCAGTCCTCTCGCCAGTCTGCACGAAGGTCCGGATCAGCGGGGCGGGTCAAATAGGCAAACATCTGGCTGCCCCAGTTCATGTTGTCACTCAGCAGGCACCCGCCCATAAAATGGATGTCATCCGCATAGCGATCCACGGTCGAGGCGACGCTGACAACGGCCTTCAACGCAGGTGGTTGCCGAAAGGCCAGTTGCAGGCCGTTGAATCCGCCCCACGATATTCCGATCATCCCGATATGACCGTCGCACCAATCCTTCGCGGCGATCCAGGCCAGGACCTCTTCACCATCGCGCAGTTCCAGCTCGGAGTATTCGTCGTCGAACTGCCCTTCGCTGTCCCCGGTGCCCGCGATGTCGACCCGGACGCAGGCATAACCTGCGTCGGCAAATACGGTGTGTGTCGTTTCATCTCTTGGCGCGGTGCCGTCGCGTTTGCGGTAAGGCAGGTATTCCAGAATTGCAGGGGCGGGACTGGATTCGGGCAACCAGATGCGCGCAGCCAACCGTCGCCCGTCGGCGAGCGTGATCCATGTGTTTTCGATGGGTTCAATTGGCATCTGGTCGCTTGTCTGTTGCAAAGTGATGCCGAAGAAGAAACCGATTTGCAGATAAAGCAAATTGTGCGATCTTGCGCGAACTGACGCGAATTGTCGTGATATAGCGTCAGAACGCGAAAGGTTTTGCCTATGTCAGAGAATTTTTCTGCCAACCTGCGATCATTATGCGCAGAGCATGGGAACATTTCGCAGATTTGCCGAGATATCGGCGTCAACAGACAGCAGTTCAATCGCTACCTGAACGGCGCCAGCCTACCCTCTGCCCACAACATGCGGCGTATTGCGCGTCATTTCGACCTGACAGAAGCCGACCTGTTCGCGGAAACAGCAAGTTTCGAACGAATGCTCAAGCGTGCTCTGCCACAAGCCGGGAATACACCTACGGACGCGTTTCTGGGCCCTTTTCGGGGCCAGCAAAAAAACCTGCGACGTTACGTAGGCTTCTATCATTCCTATTTCTGCACGCCGTCCTGGGAAGGTAAGATTTTTTGTTCCCTGATCCGAATTCAGGAAAGTGACGGACTGTTCACTATTCGATCCCGGGAAATTGCCACCTCGCCAGACAAGAGCACACACCAGATTTCGCGTTACTCTGGTCTAGTGACGATGCGGGGTAACAGGATATTCGTGACCGAACATGAACTGGCGCGCGAAGGCAGCGTCGCCAATACGATTTTGTATTCCGCACACCGCCAGCAACTAAAATATCTGCGCGGCATGACCATGGGCGTCGCCTGGCGCCCATACCCGCACCCCTACGCAGCCAAAACAATCTGGAAGCGCTTGCACGAGCGCGTATCAGCACGCGAGGCCATTGCCTCCTGCGGTATCTACCCTGCCCAAAGCAATAGGATCGATCCAACTGTCCGGAAGCACCTTTACGAGATTTGAAGCGCCGAAGCGACACAAGCGGCGGCACATTTTCTTTGGTGCGGCATCCAATTCCGGTGGCAATTTTTGATCCAAGGTTCGCGAAATCTGATGTGTCGATCAGCCTGATAACGCGACTTCATTTCCTACCGCTCTGATTCCAGGATTTGAAGCCTGAGATAATTTAGCGCCAGCTTTGCAAGAAGGCCCTGTTGACGCCATGGCATGAACCTTCTCCACTGCTTTAGCCAACACTAACCTAGGAACAGGACTCGTTGTTGCTTCATAGCTATCAACCTTGAAAAGTTCTCACCAAAGGCAGAAACCGCTACGATGTTCGGAGGTCTTCACGCTTTTTGCCTTTGATGGTTCCATGCCCCATCGCTAATTCTCTACAAGATTGGGCGGCAGCACTATTGGGATCCAAGCGGCAATCGACTGGGAATACGCAATTGAAAGGCTTTGGCTACGAGAGGGGCTGAAAGTGCCCCTAAAACAACCGACGAAAGGACGGCTCTGGGTAAATCCCTCTCGGGACATTGCGTTGCAATGCCCTGCTGGGCGATGGATAGGTCGCGTGTTCGGCTGGATGGCGCTTAGTAGCTGGGGGTATCACCAGTACCAGTTGTCGGCTTTCCAAGAAGGGGTTTTGTCTCTACGTCAAATCTGAGCGTCGCCAAGGCTCATAACATGAATTTGCCTGGGAAAAGCCCGCCTAAAAACCTTCGAATAAGTTCCGCAGAGCGTCGCCGCGAAAACATCTGCATATCGGTCAGGTAATTTACCCACATACCTTCCAGCAAGGCCAGAGTTCCGCTGGTGGCATCATCCACCAAGTTCGGATCTTGCTCGTTTTGTTGGGCTATCTCCAAGAACGCACGCCGCAAAGTCTCGACAAGTTTGGGGTCCTGAGTGCTGCTGTATCGGGCAATACCTGGATGTGAACTTGCGATGCCTCGGAATGCATGCCAGATTTTCGTACTTCGTGGATTGAGCAAAGCTTCGGACAGATCCGCCTCGATCACAGCCATCACTCGGTCTTCGGGCGATGCATCCGAGCCCAGATCGGTCATTCTGTCCATCTCGGCATAATACTCAGTACTGAAATGCTGGGCCGCAGCGGTCAGCAAATTGTCCTTCCCCCCGAAATGCAAATGGATCATTCCGCGCGACAGACCTGAGCGCTCGCAGATGCGACTGACCGAGGTATCGGTAACTCCAATATCAGCAATTGTATCCAGTGTCGCCTTAATCAGAAGCTGCCTATTGGCTTCCGGAGCGCGCTTCGAACTACGCTTTCTTCCTTTAGGATCTGTCACTCTATTCAATGATTCCATTATCTTAGGGTCTTCTCATATGGGCCGCTCACAGGGAGATTGACACGAAAGGCCTTTCTGGCGCAACATTAAATGGACGATCGTCCATTAGCGACTCGTAAGTACCGAGATGGGAGATAGGGTGATTTTTCGTAGCGAAGCGTCCCGGGGTTATACCCTCAGCGCACCAGCCACGGCATACGTGGGGTTTCTGGTGGCGGCGCCTTTGGTGATCCTGATTGCCTATTCGTTCTGGACCCAAACCTACGTAACGCTCGACAAGACACCGACGTTGAAAAACTATAGCGACGCGTTTGCTGATCCGCTGGTTCGGCACTTAATGCTAAGGTCGATCTGGATTGCCGGAGTAGTTACGTTAGTCACTGTAGCGCTGGCCTATCCCATCGCGTACTTCATCGCGATGAAAGCCCGGAAAAAGACTATCTGGCTTCTGCTCATCACCATTCCGTTTTGGTCCAGCTATCTGCTGCGCGTATTTGCCTGGAAACTCATCCTTGGGTTCAACGGGGTGATGAATTCTGCACTGCTGATGCTTGGTCTGATTGACGAACCGCTCGACTTCTTGCTTTATAATGAATTCGCAGTCGTGCTGACGCTTGCTCATGCGTGGGCCCCTTTTGCGATCCTGCCGATCTATGTCTCGTTGCAGAAGATCGATCCAAGTCTGTTGGAGGCCGCCACAGACCTCGGCAACAGTCCTTTGCAACGCTTCATGCGGGTGACGCTGCCGCTGACGATCCCGGGGATCATTGCTGCTTGCCTGATCATTTTCATCCCCACAGTCGGTGACTATGTGACCCCCGCACTGGTCGGCGGATCGGACGGGAAGATGATCGCCAATCTTATTCAGGTACAGTTCGGGGCTGCCAACAATTGGCCCCTCGGAGCTACGTTGTCACTGATCGCAATGCTGTCGGTTGGCTTCGTCGCCATTGTGTTTGTCATTACCGCCACCCGGCTTGGGAGGCGGATCAGATGAGACGTCCTTCGACCCTGACAGCCTACGCTTTCCTGTATTTGGTTTTTCTGTACCTGCCGGTCCTTTTCTTACCCTTGTTCTCGTTCAACAGCGGTACAATCGTTGCCTTTCCGATCAAGGGTTGGACGCTGGACTGGTATCGGAAACTGGGCGAGCAGGATACGTTGATCCAGGCCCTTTGGAATTCGCTTGGTGTCGGCACCGTCGTTGCAATTCTATCTACCGCTATGGGGCTTTTTGCTGCTCGTGCCTTTGTTCGGTACCGTTTTCGGGGTCAGCGCGCCGCTGAAGGTCTGGTGATGCTGCCTTTGGTTATTCCGGGCATTATCGTGGCTTCGTCAATGCTGGTTCTGTTTCTGTTTCTCGGTCTCAAACCATCTCTGCTGACCGTTGTTCTGGGCCATACGTTCCTCGCCTTGCCGTTTTCCGTTTCGATCCTGAAGTCTGCCTTTGATGACTTTGACGCGTCGCTGGAAGAGGCATCTTACGATCTGGGCGTCGGCGTGTTCGAAACCTTCCGCCGCGTGACACTGCCGGTCGTTTCCCCCGGTATCATAGCCAGCATGCTGGTCACTTTTACGGTTAGCTTCGATGAGTTCGTCCTGGCCTTTTTCCTGTCCGGCAACCAGCCAACCTTGCCGGTCTATATCTGGAGCCAGATCCGTTTCCCCGCCAAGCTTCCAAACGTTTTGGCCTTGGGCTCTATCCTGCTGCTCACCTCGGTTCTGCTTTTGGTACTGGCCGAGTACTTCCGCCGCCGCTCATCCGCATCAGAGGTCCGATGACAGACAGAAACATCATAGAACTCAGGGGCGTCGAGAAACGCTATGGCACATTCCTGGCGGCCAGCGGGATCAATCTCGACCTCAAAGAGGGCGAGTTTTTCTCACTCCTCGGCCCCTCGGGATGCGGCAAGACTACGGTATTGCGGATGATCGCGGGTTTCCAGGAACCGACCGAGGGCACTGTGCTGATCGACGGTCAGGATATGGAAGGTGTGCCTGCCAACAACCGCCCAACAAACATGGTCTTTCAAAGCTACGCCATCTTCCCGCACCTGAACGTCGGGAACAACGTGGCCTATGGATTACGGGGCAAGGCCCCCAAGGCAGAGATCGACCAGCGCGTAGCCGAAGCCCTGGAAATGGTCGAGCTAGGAGGTCTTCAGGATCGCGGCGCTAGTGAATTGTCGGGTGGGCAGCGGCAAAGGGTGGCGCTCGCCCGTGCGCTGATCATGCGACCCAAAGTGTTGTTGCTGGACGAGCCCTTGTCCGCTCTCGACAAGAAATTGCGCGAACAGATGCAGTTTGAAATGCGCAACCTGCAGCAATCGCTTGGCATCACTTTCGTGATGGTCACACACGACCAATATGAGGCGATGACCATGTCCGACCGCATCGGTGTGATGTTCGACGGACGGCTCAAGCAGGTAGACACACCGACAACGCTTTATGCCCGTCCTTGTGATCAGCAAGTGGCCAGTTTCATCGGTGAAATGAACATACTGCCTGCCCAGTTGTTGGGTGAAACCGGCGATATGTTGTCGATCGATGCAGCCGCTTTCGGGCAAATTGAGATCGAGAGAAATCCCAACGTTGTAACCAGCGCTAAAGACATGAACATCGGTATTCGCCCGGAACAATTGGAAATCGCTGCTGAAAAGCCCGAAGACTACCCATCAACGGTTCTGGGCACTGTCAGCAACGTCGCTTTTTATGGCGAGAACATTCACTACCACATTCAGGTGGCGGGAACTGAGAAACCAATCTCGGTATCGGTTCCCAACTATTTTCACACGGTCGATTTCAAACGCGGCGACGCAGTTTGGCTGGGGCTTCAGGGGGCAAGCGTGATCGATCTAGGTACAGACACAAAGTAAAATAGTGGGAGGATAAAATGAGACTTCAGGGAATTGCGGCCTTCGCATGTGCGACGGCGATAAGTACGGGAAGTGCCATAGCAGGTGGCGCTGATCTGACGGTTTTTGACTGGTCGGGATATGAAGATCCCGGGTTCTTTGCCAGCTACATGGAAAAATACGGGAATGAAGCACCAAGCTATTCCTATTTCGGAAGTCAGGAAGAAGCCTTTACGAAACTGAGTTCGGGCTTCACCGCTGATCTGGCGCATCCTTGTTCTGACGCGGTCCGGAAATGGGTCGCAGCCGACCTGATCCAGCCGCTGGATGAAAGCAAACTGACCAACTGGGCCGATGTTCTGCCCGAGATCAAGGAAGTCGACGCCATCGTCCTAGACGGCAAGCTTTACATGTTGCCGTTCGAGTGGGGGAACACGGGCCTTATCTATCGCACCGACAAAATCTCAGGCGACGATATCTCGCTGCAAATGCTGGCGGATCCGGCTTATGCAGGCAAGATCGCCGTCCCGGATGCCGCGTCATCTGCGTACGCCCTGGCTGCGCTGGCCACTGGAAACGCCGACGATTACACCAATCTGAGCGACGAGCAGTTCAAGGAAGCATCTGATTTCCTGCGCTCGATCCACCCGAACATGCGCTTTTACTGGTCCGATGCGGGTCAATTTGATCAGGCCATGACCAGCGGTGAGATCGAATTGGGTTGGGCCTGGAACCAGTCAGAACTGAACCTGATCTGGAACGAAGTGCCTGCCGCTATGATGCGTGATGTCGATAAGGGCATCGCGACCTGGGCGTGCGGTTACGTGCATCTGAAGTCTTCCACAACACCGGTCGATCAGGTCTATGATCTGTTGAACGCGCTCACTGACCCTGCCAGCGGTCAGTACATCATCGACAACTGGGGCTACCCACATTCCAACGCAAAAGCGTTCGAAGTTGCCGATCAGGCCAACATCGAAGCCTATGGTTTTGCTGACCCTAAAAGCTTCTTCGAAGGCAGTTTGTTCTTTGATGCGGTGAATCCCGAGCTTGAGGCGAAAATGCTGGCAGAATTTGAACGGATCAAAGCCGGCTTCTAACACAACAACATTTCCGGGGCCTTACGGCTCCGGATCCCAGATACAGGAAAACGCGTGAACATGTCGAACGCGAACCCATATGCTCTGCTTTTTGAACCGGTTCAGATCGGACCAGTCACAGCCAGAAATCGCTTTTATCAGGTGCCACATTGCACCGGGCTGGGGCATGTCCGACCGCGGGCGGATGCCGCCGTTCGTGGGATGAAAGCCGAAGGTGGGTGGGCGGTGGTTTCCAATCAGGAGACCGAGATTCACCCAACCTCAGACCTGTCTCCTTACGCCGAGGGGCGGCTATGGGACGGGCGCGATGTTCCCGCATTGCGGCTGATGACGGATGCGGTACATGCGCATGGTGCGCTGGCAGCTATCCAGCTGGTGCACAATGGCAACCATGCGCAGAACCTGCTGACCCGGGCTCCGGTTCTTGCACCTTCCGAGATGTCTGTCGATACGACGCATCCCAAGCAGGCGCAGGCCATGGATAAAGCTGATATTCGCGAGTTCCGCCGCTGGCACCGCGAGGCCGCCCTGCGCGCGAAAGATGCCGGATTTGACATCATTTACGTCTATGCCGGACACAACATGACGTTGGCGCAACATTTCATGCTGCCGCATATGAACCAGCGTAGTGATGAATATGGCGGGTCGCTTGAAAATCGCGTGCGCCTGACACGCGAACTGCTGGAAGATACCCACGAAGCTGTAGGTGACAGCTGCGCTGTGGCGCTCCGTTTTGCCATTGATGAGATGGTGGGCGCTGACGGCATGCAGGCTTCAGAAGAAGGCCGTGCCGTGGTCGAGCTTTTGGCCGATCTTCCTGACCTATGGGATGTGAATGTAGCCGACTGGTCCAATGACAGTGCGACAACCCGTTTTCAGCCAGAAGACGGATATCAGAACGCGTTTCTGTCGCACGTCAAACAGATCACACGGAAACCTGTGGTTGGTGTCGGTCGCCTGACGTCCCCCGACATGATGCTGTCGATGGTCAAAAAGGGAATTGTCGACCTCATCGGAGCCGCACGACCTTCCATTGCGGACCCATTCATTCCGAAAAAGATTGAAGACGGCAGGATCGACGAAATTCGCGAATGCATCGGCTGTAATATCTGCGTCTCATCCGACAATCTGGGCATCCCGATCCGCTGTACTCAAAACCCGACCATGGGTGAAGAATGGCGACGCGGTTGGCACCCCGAGATCATCGCGCCGAAGAAGAGCAACGCGGATACTTTGGTTATTGGCGGTGGCCCCGCCGGTCTTGAATGCGCCACGCAATTGGCAAGGCGAGGATATCAGGTGACCTTGGCCGAAGCCTCAGCTGAATTTGGTGGACGTGTTGCCAAGGAAAGCAAGCTACCCGGCCTTGCGGCCTGGTCGCGCGTTGTCGACTATCGGCTGAGTGATCTAAAACAGCGCAGCAACGTTCAGTTGTTCACTGACAGCAGACTTGATGGCGATCAGGTGGCAGAGCTTGGCGTCGAACACGTCTTTGTTGCCACCGGCAGCCATTGGCGCGCCGATGGCATAGGCCGTAACACGCAACGCCATATGCCTCAGATCGAGCAAAGCGCCAAAGTGCTGACGCCTGATGACATCATGAACGGCCATCTGCCTCCGAATGGCCCGGTGATGATCTATGATGATGACCAAATCTATCTGGCAGGGGTGATCGCCGAAAAACTGGCGGCCGCCGGATACCAAGTGGTCTTTGTCACGCCGGAGAGTTTGGTCTCAGCTTACGCCGTCAATACTTTGGAGCAGCCTCGCATTCAGGCCCGCCTGATCGAGCTTGGTATCGACATTCGCTGCAATCAGGTGTTGACCGCAGTTGAAGGTGACATGGCACGCATAGGGTGCGCCTTTACCGGTCGCGAAATGGATATTCCGTGTGCCTCGACAATTCTGGTCACCGAGCGCCATCGTGAGACAGCGCTTTATGACAGCTTGCGCGGGATCGGGTTGAATACCCTCGAACTGATTGGCGATGCCGCGTCTCCGGGGTTGATCGTGGACGCAGTCTTCGCAGGCCACCGCGCGGCACGCGATTTTGAACGCCCAAAGGCAGAAACAGACAAGGATTGGTTTCGCCGCGAGATAATCGATTTGGAGGAGACGTGATGAACAGCCGACCGTTTCAGTTAGATGCTTTGATGGCTTCGCACCAGCACGGCCATGCGCTGCCGCGTGAATTCTATACATCGCAAGACATCTATAACTATGACATTGCCCAGGTCTGGAACCGTAACTGGCTTTGGGCAGGGCATGTCAGCCAAATCCCAAACCCCGGAGACTATTTTCTGTTCGACTATGGCCCGGAGAGCATCATTATTGTTCGAGACCGCGAAGGCGAAGTTCGCGCTCATTTGAACGTCTGTCGCCATCGTGGATCTCGCGTCTGCACTGAACAGTCCGGCAACTCCCGTGTTCTTGTTTGTCCTTATCACGCCTGGACGTATGAGCTTTCGGGAAAACTTCGTGCAGGCCGTAACATGGGGGAACACTTTGACCCCTCCAAATTCGGGCTCTTTCCCGTTCAGGTGAGTGTCTTCAAAGGCTTGATCTTTGTCTGTGCCGATGCAAACACGCCATCGCTAGATCCTGTCCTCAGCCAGCTTTCGCCACTCGTCGAACCCTATGGTTTAGACGACTTAAAAATTGCGCATACGGCGTCATTTCCGGTTCCAGCGAATTGGAAACTGGCGGTTGAGAACTATCTTGAATGCTACCACTGCGGACCAGCACACAAAGAATACTCTCGCTCTCATAGCCTGAAATCGCCACAAGACATGGCTGGCTTGGTCGAGCCGCTAAATGCAAGGGCTGTAGAAGTCGGGCTGACGCCTGATGAATTGGCGCTTGTTGGCGAGGCTGCGCCCACCCCTTTCACCAGCGGGTACTATCGGCGCTACCCGCTTTACCAAGGTTACAAAACCGGCAGCAAATCGGGCGAGGCGCTTGCGCCATTGCTCGGAACGCTGAATGGCTTCGACGGTGGCGCAACTGACTTTGATATTGGTCCATTGAATTGGTTCCTGATTTATTCGGATCACATGGTGGGTTACCGCTTTGTTCCACGTGGTCTGCAGGAAACCGACATTCAGGTGGTCTGGCTGGTTCGCGCTGACGCCGAAGAAGGCCAGGATTACGACAAGGAAGACCTGACCTGGCTTTGGCATGTCACATCTTTGGATGACGAACGCATCATTCGCCACAACCAGTCCGGCGTGAATTCTCAATACTTCCAACCGGGCCCCTTGGGCGAGATGGAAACCTCGATCCAGGATTTTTACGATTTCTATTTCGCCATGATCAGCCCGGAACCAGAACAAAGGATGGCCGGTAATGGCTGAGGTAAAATCACGCCGTCGCGGTGGTGGCGGGCGCGCCGCGCGAATAAAGGTGCAACAGGCGACCACGGGCAATGAGACCGTACGTGGAGGCTTAAGCGGCGGGCGCTATAAGCCGTTGACCCAATCAGATATGGAGAACATCCACCAAGCGGCCCTGACCGTTCTGGAAAACACCGGCGTCACCGACCATTTCCCGGAACTGCTTGATCTGGTGCTTCCCAAAGGCGCGGTGATGAATGACCTCAATCGGCTATGCTTCCCGCGCGTCTTGATGGACGATATCCTGGCTGGTGCTGCCAAGGAATTTTACGTCTATGCCCGAGGAGAGCGTGAAGGCAAAGACGACATGCATTGCTCGGCAGAAAGCGTTTACTTCGCCAACTCTGGCACCGCCGTCACCACCTTCGATTCCGAGACCAAAACTTATCGCCCTTCGGTCCTGCGCGACGTTTATGATTTCACCCGTCTGGTGGACTGTTTGGACAACATCCATATGCTGGGCGATACGGTTTTAGCCACCGACGTGACCGATGATTTCGCTCACGACATGAACACCATATATGCGATGCTCGCAGGTAGCCAAAAACCTGCCTGTCTGACCTTTCGCGACCGCAGCCATATCCCACATGCCATTCGCATGTTTGATTTGGCGCAAGGTGGCGATGGGGCTTTCATGAAGAAGCCAAGCGTCATATTTGGCGGCTGCCCTATGGTTTCCCCCTTGCGGATCGGCAAGGAGAACATGGAAATCCTGATTGATACTGCCAAACTTGGTCTAACTGTCGATCTGGCAGTGCCTCCTCAGGCCGGGGCCACAGCCCCCGCGACGCTTGCGGGAACACTGGTTCAAACCGTAGCCGAAACACTGGCCTGTGTTGCCATTGTTAACCTCATCACACCGGGCTGTCCGGTCTGTTTTGCCGCCTGGCCCTTCATCACGGACTTGCGCAGCGGGTCGTTTACCGGCGGCAGCGGTGAACAGGCTCTCATCGGGGCAGCGGCCATTCAGATGGGCAATTTCTATGGCCTGCCCACATCCGTTGGCGCAGGCATGACCGATGCCAAAATACCCGACGCGCAATACGGGTTGGAAAAGGCGCTGACCTTCACACTTGCCGCACATGCCGGTGCCAATCGCCTTTGCGAGTTTGGCGGTATGATCGGCAGCCTGATGGGATGCAGTTTTGAAAGCATGGTTATCGATGACGAAGCGGGTGGTATGATCCTGCGATCATTACGCGGGATAGAAGTCACAGATGAAACCATGGCGGTGGATGTGATCCACCAATGCGCCATTGATCCAGGTCATTTCCTCGGCAACCCACACACGCTGAACTATATGAACACCGAATTTGTCTACCCGCGGCTCATGGATCGTGAGCGTACAGATACATGGGAAAACGAAGGCAAAACTGATCTATTGGACCGCGCCCGTGACAAGGCCAATTCCATTCTCGACAGCCATTTTCCCAACTACTTCGGCGCTTCAGACGCTCAGGTGCGCGAAGAGTTCCCAATTGTGATGAGCGCAGAAAGTATGGCCCGCCGTGGATAACTCTAACGCCAAGCACTGGGACAACGACCATTTCCTGCACCCGTGGGAAGGGATGGCAACTTTGGGCGAAAACGACCGCACTTTTATCGAAGGTGCCAGCGGCATCCATGTGGTGAACGAAAAAGGCGAACGCTTGATCGATGGACCGGGCGGCATGTGGTGCACCCAGATCGGTTATGGGCGCGAGGAGATGGCCGAGGCCATGGCTGAGCAGGCTCGGAACCTTGCCTATTTCTCGCCCTTTAACAACTCCAACTCGACTGCCGCGCGGTTCGCACGCGAAATCGCCAAACGGGCGCCGGGCGACTTGAACAATGTCTTTTTTACCACCGGCGGTTCCACTGCGGTGGATACGGCCATCCGCTTTGTCCACTTTCGAAACAACCTTTTGGGTCTGCCCGAGAAAAAGAAGATCATTTCAAGGCAAAAAGCCTATCACGGAAGCACTTATCTGGCGGCCAGCGTCAGTGGAAAAGAGCGTGACAGGCTTTGGCTAGACAAGGCGGATGACCTCGCACATTTCCTGCCTGACGTGAATCCGCTCTACCGTGCAACTAGTCAAAGCGAAGAGAGCTTTCTGAAAGAGAAGGTTTCCGATCTTGAAAACGCCATTGTGGCACTTGGTCCAGAAAATGTTGCCGCTTTTATCGCCGAACCTGTTCTGGCATCTGGCGGCGTGATCGTACCGCCAAAAGGATATCACGAAGGCTGCCTAAACATCTGCAGGAAGTATGATGTTCTATATATCTCGGACGAAGTGGTGACAGCTTTTGGGCGATTGGGTCATTGGTTTTCGTCTGATGCAGTTTTTGGCATTCAGCCAGACATAATCACCTGTGCCAAAGGAATGACATCCGGGTATGCACCTATGGGCGCCGCGGTTATCTCGGATAGATTGATCGCCGACGTTGCGGGAAAAGATGCTACCTTTTCTAATGGTTACACCTATTCTGGCCACCCGGTCAGCGCGGCCGCTGGTCTAAAAAGTATGGAAATTATTGAACGGGAACAGCTTCTCGAACACGTTCGGAACGTCGCTCCGGTATTTCAGGATCAACTACAGCAGCTGCGTCAGATTGACATCGTTGCCGATGTGCGCGGGATGGGGTTGATGGGATGCGTTCAATGCTCAGTTGATGGTGATCCCCGGAGCGACCTGGGATGCGACTACGAGATTGGCGGCCAGATCGATATTGAATGCCAGAAACGTGGGCTACTTGTTCGACCTGTGATCAACATGTGTGTTCTTTCACCGCCCCTAATGATTAGCGAAAGTGAAATTGAGCAGATGTTTTCTGTCTTGCGCAAAGGGCTTGAAGCGACAAGTGCCTGGCTCGGCGGGATCAGGGACTAATGAAATGCGTGCGCCTTTGTTGTGAATGTCCAGAGATCGGGATGCCATTGAAGCATTTGAGCTTAGAGCTCAAGGTCCGTTTCTCCAATTGAGCGTTTGGGTCAAGCTCGATTTCCTTGATTGTAAGGGGCCATATTCACTCTTCCGGGTCACACTTCTCTTCGCAGTCTGGGTGATGCCGGATGACTCACTTCGTTTTTTACAATTGCCTGGGCCACAGTCGACGGCCGTCCTTCCCAACGGGAATTGAGTAGCCGAACGCATGGAGTTGTTTTGTATTTTCTAATCACTTGTGAACTCACCTAAAGCTTGAGAGTTCATGATGTCTGTTTCCTTTTGAAGGCATCATAAGCTTCTAGGTGCTAGTTCTCACGAACTCTCTCGTCGCGCTCGTTTTCAGCGCCTGTGCGAATGGTCTCTCAGAAGCGCGAGAGAATGCACATAAAAGGAGTTTTCGGCATGTTTCGCCGACCGGTCAGAGTTTTCACACAGCCTCCGGACAAAGCTGCCGTCGGTTAAATGGTTGCTTGTGACGGGTCTATGGCCCAAACCGGACGTTCCCAGCTGAGCTTTGCAAATCCCGAGTTGCTTAAGAAAGCAAAAAAGTCCGTGGCGAAGGCTTTGCCAAAGCCCCGTTCGGGCCAACCATAGACGCAGTTTAGATGAATTCTTCGCCACAACTGAGGTCTTGCGCAGGTCCATCCCTTCGAATCTGGCAATTCGACCGAATGACTGCAAACTGAATTTAGTGCGAGAAACCACCAATGCACTCAATTCAGGACATCAGCGATTGCCCTTATCAGGTTCAACACTTCATAAGTTTCACGGTTTATTTCGTAAACGTAGTTTCCGGCTCGCACGTAATATCCATTGCGCCGTAATCCCCACCGGCTAGGATTATCGACTCGGGCATACCCATCATAAATGTAGTCCCGACGACGGTATTTTTTGGCCTGTCTTGGCGGTACGAACGGGACCGCTTTTTTCGCCAAGCCTGGTGGACAAAGTCCGGATTTGGATTTCACTTGGATTGGCGGGTAGCGCCAACTCCACTAGCTTGCCCTGTGTTATGGCTCCACAAACTGGGATTTGCGTTGGCTGGTGACGCACCTTGTGCGGTCAGTGCCAGCGCCAAAACTCCAATAATTTTTTTCCTAACGAGCACCTTCTCTATCTTAACAGCCTAGATATGAGTTTGAATGGGTCATGGCGAGTTCATCAGCGAAGAGTCGCTTTCCTGTACGATAAATTGCTTACGACCTGAGACCATGTGCTGAGATTGTGATCGCATGATCCAACCAAAGTGCCAGGTTAGGGTGCTCTTCGTCCACCTCGTCGCCCGCTTAATCCTTTGTCTTTATTTCGCGAACAACATTAACCGAACGTGAACAATGTGTTCTCAAAGTGTTCAATCAAACTGAGGCATAGTGCTCATGTTGGATCGAACGAGTTGTAAACCGTTTGATCGCTGACAAGGGGAAACGCATGATTAAGTCTGCCTTTGTGACTGAAGAGTCCAGCCCAACAACTGTGATGCAAACCTCCGGCAAAGTTGCCGTGGAACGTTTGTCAACCACAACAAGGTCGAGCAGTGGTCGCTTCCCTCCTATAGAAAATGCACTGACAGAAATCGTTAAAAACAAGCGGCTTTTTAAGGCACATAACAACGTCTGAAGACAGTTCAGCAGACTCTCAAACAATTCCCGATATTCGTCCTAAATATTGGAATTGATAACTAAATCCTGCTCCGGTTTGGGGCGGGGTTTCTTTTTGTGCGCCCTAGGGAAATTGACGCAACCTTTGGCGAACTCAATGAACTTCGGGCCAGCCGCTTCTCACTCTTGGGAAACATTTGGCTGGCCCGGCGCTGAGTGCTTCCGTGAGTGGTCAGCACTTCGAGTTGATTGACGAGAAGAGGCTGGGATCTTTCGTTACAGACCCAACAACGCTTTCACCTCTTCTTCAACTGCGTCGGTGACGGGTTTGTTGGCTGCGGCTTCCAGCGCTTCTCGCTCAGCCAATTCTTGTTCATCAACCAGATCAACGAGTTCTTGCACTTCTTCGGTTGCTTCTTCGTATTCAACAGCAGCTTGTCGTTCGTCGTTCAGGTCCTGTGCTTCTTCGACCGAACTGTCTAAATCCGCACGTGCTTCTTCGAGCTGTTCTTCGATTTCAGGATCCGTTCCACCGGCGTCTTCGAGCGCCTGTTCAAGGTCTTCGACCCTCTCTTGATTCTCTTGAACGTCGACCAGAGCTGTGCGCAAGTCTTCTTCTATCTCGGGAATAGTCCGCTCTGGAGGTTCCAATCCGGCGAGTTCTTCCAATTGTTCCGCAAGCTCCTCGCGCAGCGGCTCTCCGGCTAGAACGGTGTCTCGGTAATTGGCAATTCGACCGACACGGGAATTGGGTGCAGCGTTTTCTAATGCAGTTGCGTTGGCATTGGCTGCGTTAAGCGCTCCTAATTCGGACGGGTGAGCGCCGAGAAGCGCCGCCATACTGTTCCCTTTGGTTCGCACGGCCGGGCGGATGGACTCTTCGACAATCACGGTTGTTGATGATTTCGAATATGTCCTTGGCTTTTGCTTACCGCTATGAGTGGTCGTGTTTTTCTTTGAAGTGTTAAACGTTCTAGTCTTACCTTTTCCGCTGAAGATATCCTTCAATGTAAAACGACCGCTATTCCCAGAAGCAGAGCGCGAGGATTTTGACTTCGAGTTTCCAAAAATGGACTTCCCAGCACTTCGCCCACTCCGGCCTTTGTCGGCATCTTTCTTTCCGCCTTTGTTACCGGCAGAACTGTGGTCGCTACGGTCTCCTTTATCTGAGTTCCCTTTGCCGCTGCTATTACCTTTTCCGCCGCCGTTTCCTCCAGCGTTTCCATTATCGGCGCCCTTGCCGTTTCCGCCAGCGTCACCTTTTCCGCCGCCGTTTCCTCCACCTTTACCGTTTCCTCCACCTTTACCGTTTCCTCCGCCATTGCCTTTACCTTCCTTAGCAAAGGCTACATCCGGCGCGGCGATGGTGGCCACGATGGCAGTTGATCCCAGCAACGCGATTGCCAAGGTTGATGCTTTTAACAGTCCAAAATTGGTGGTTTTCATAACAGCCTCCTCAGTGGAAATCAGCGGACGTTAATTCTTTAAATCGGCTCTCTGTGTTCCAAAGTCTCGATTCACGTACGAATCTTCAAAGTTCGTTTCCATTTAACTTGAGGGTAATTGAACGCAGGGCTAACTGCTTGTTCATCATCGGTTCATGTCGAAAGACGTAGCCTCTAGCCGCGAAATACGAGGACGTTCATGCGTGCGAAGGTGATCTTGATTGTTGCAAGTTTGCTGGTTGCTTTGCCCATTGGGGAAGCGGCTGCCCAGACGCGCGAGCTCATGCAAGGTGAACTGCGCAAGGCGACCTTGACCGGCGGCACCATCCGTTTGAAACGGGTTATCAAAGGCGTCGAGAAAGCCTTTGGTGGCACCCCCGTTGATGCGCGCGCGTTTCAGGCTGATCAAATTTACTATCGCATTCTTGTCAAAAAGCCCGATGGAAAAATTGTCAGTGTAATTGTGAATGCCCAGACCGGAACGGTCGTTTCCAATCGATCCAGTGTTGGTCGACAAATATCGAAAGCAGCGCGTTCGACACCTGCTGACGTCAGCAACAGTCGCAATACTTCTACGAGCCGTGGAAACAATGGCAACGGAGGTGGCAACGCTGGTGGCAACGGGAATGCTGGAGGCAATGGCAACGGTGGCGACAACGGCAATGCTGGAGGCAACGGCGGCGGCAATGGCAATGCTGGAGGCAACGGCGGCGGCAATGGCAACGCCGGTGGCAATGGCAACGGTGGCGGCAACGGTAACGGCGGCGGCAATGGCAACGGTGGCGGCAACGGTAACGGCGGCGGCAATGGGAACGGCGGTGGTAACGCAGGTGGCAATGGCAACGGCGGTGGGAATTCTGGCGGGAACGGCAAAGGCGATCGTTAAAAATAGTGCTTAAACTAATGCCGTTGCGACTGTAGCTTTTGAATATGAGAGTACTTCTGGCTGAAGATGAACCGCAGCTATGCGAGCAGGTTAAAAAACTTCTAATTGCGGAAGGCCGTGTTGTAGATGTGGCCAACAATGGTACAGACGCCCTGCACCTGGGTGCGACAGAACCTTACGACATAATCATCCTCGACATCGGGTTGCCAGAACGCGACGGTATTTCTGTCTTGCGTGAATGGCGTAGTGCAGGCGTTAAGACGCCTGTTTTGATCCTGACGGCTCGCGACGGGTGGAGCGAGCGCGTGGATGGCCTGGATGCCGGCGCTGATGACTACATGACCAAGCCGTTCCACATGCCCGAGTTGGCAGCACGTGTGCGTGCAATCCTGCGCAGACAAAGCGGTCAGTTGAACCCTGTGATCGAAATGGGGGATGTCTCGCTCGACACACGAAACGGGCGCGTCAGTGTTGGTGGAATTCCTGTGGTTCTGACCGCGCAAGAGATCGCCGTTCTTACCTACCTTGCTCACAACATGGGACGCATGGTTTCGCGCACCGAGTTGTCAGAACACATTTACGAATACGACGGCGATCGGGATTCCAACACCATTGCTGTTTTCATAACCCGGCTGCGTAAAAAACTAGGCTCTGAACTTATTACGACTGTCAGAGGGCGCGGCTATATGATCGATACCGCCTGATGTTGTCGCTTCGCCAACGCGCGTTGCTTGGCGGCCTCGCGACTGGCGCCCTTTCTGTGGGTGTCGGAACGCTCGTTGTGTTTTCCTACATCAATACCCGCGTCCTGGAACAGTTTGATGAGACGCTGCGCGACAGGCACACGCAACTTATTGTCGGCCTGAGCGCAACCACAGACGACCCTGAGGCTCTGCGTGATCTCATGTTCGACCCGGCCTACGGAACGCCGTACTCCGGCAGGTATTGGCAAGTGACGGATGGCAGCGGAGCCATATTTACGTCCGCATCGCTCTTTGACGAAACAATTTCCGAACCTGCTGACCTGAGGGAAGAGGCGGTCGTCTGGAACACCGCTGGCCCGGATAATGAGGCCGTGCGAAGTGTGTTTCAGAAGATCACGTTCGAAGACGGAACCGAATGGGGCGTGACAGTCGCCGAAAGCAGAGGAGAGCTGATCAGCGAACGCCGGGCCGCGCAGGACAACTTGCTGCCGGTTTTTGGATTGGTTGGCTTGATCGGAGTTGCTGGTTCATTGATGTTGATGTCTGCAATTGTCGGTCCCCTCAGGAAGCTACGCGCAGATGTGGCGCATCGCTGGGACAAGGGAGACGATCTTAAGCCGGAGGGCTATCCGGAAGAGGTTTCGCCACTTGTCGAGGACCTCAATCAATTGCTGCACAGAAACCGCGAGATTATTTCTGGGTCTCGACGGCAAGCGGCTGATTTGGCGCATGCGCTTAAAACCCCGACTGCGATCCTCCGAAACGAACTGGCAGCTTTGTCGGACAACGGAGCAGATACCGAACCTGCCGACGACGCGTTGAACAGGATCGATGCTCAGCTCAAGCGCTCCCTTGCACGCATGCGTGCGTCAAACACCGCTGAACTTACATACTCTCGAACTGATCTTACTCATTCGGTTAATAGGCTATCCAGATTGTTCTCGGTCACGGCAGAGCGTGAAGGAAAATCTTTAACGACAGAATGCGAGAGCGGACTTCAGGTCCGAATGGACGCTCAAGACATCGAAGAAGTGATTGGAAACCTCCTCGACAACGCTCTGAAATGGTGTCGGACAAGAATTCACATAGCTGCCAAACGTGTTGCGGGCGGTATTGAGATTTGCATTGAGGATGACGGACCTGGAATTCCAGAAGATGCACGTGAAGGGGTACTGCATTCCGGAGGGCGGCTGGACACTTCTGTTCGAGGAACCGGTTTAGGTTTGGCCATAACAGTTGACTTGCTGAACGCTTACGGCTGCAAGCTAACACTGGGTACATCCTCTAGCCTCGGCGGCTTGGCTTGCCGGATTCTAATTTCAGGAAAGACACAAACATAAAAAGCCGAGACCAGTCCCTAGCTTCGGGCAATCGAAGTACAACTCATTTGAGAAGAATGGGAATTCGAACGACTTCGACACTTCTCGTACGGGGAATAGTGTGCGTGTTGGCCGCGACCGCGGAATTTTAGCGAGATGTAGGATAACGGGCGCGTGTCACAGGGCGAACTTTGCAAAGCCCGGTTACTGCGCTTCACTGTTATTCGAACAGCATGCACCATCTTGTCGGTTTTTGACTCATTGCGGCCTTGCGCCAACGCAGCAAAGTTGTGAGGCCTTCCGGTCTTTTTCAGAGGCAGTGTACGCAAACAAGACGATGTTTCATCATTGGTCTCTATGTGAGATGAGGGATTGAAAACACGTATTCTCGAGTGTCTGCACGTTTTTGCGTTTCAGAGGCGCACGCAGACCACCTTGGGTTGAAACGTTTCGCCAATCCAAACCGCGCACCTCGCTGAAAGCGGTTATATGTGAAGCGAGCTCTGGTTGAGTAGTGGCCATTTTGTGGGACCAGTACAAAAGGCAGCCTCGCGGAACGAAGCGGACCTACGAGGTTTGCAAGATTCTGAGATCGCCCTCGGTCCATTTGGCACTGCCGACGCCAAGTTGAACTGGGCTTAAACTTGAGAATCTATGAGGGCGTGACGTCGCCCCCAATACCGAGATATGCAGCTTCCATTAGTTCGTTTTCGCGCTGCACGTCTTGATCCTTAGCGCGGAGTAGATCGGGCAAACGCCAACAAGACCTGTGATGAGCGGGATGATGCCAATAAGCCCCCACATCGTCTGAGAGCCGACAAAGATCAAAGACAGCAGCACAAGGCCGAGAATGATACGCAGTGCGCGATCAAGTGTTCCTTCATTTCTGGACATCATTAAATCCTCCTTGGTTGATTGATGCCCAATTCTAACCTTTTGCGTCGCCGACAGACGGTGACAGAGTCACCGCTAACCTGCGGCAACATGTTCCAGTTCCTTGCGATCAAGTATGGCGATGCCGTCTTCATGCTGCTTTACCCAGCCTTTCTTCGCGAACTCCGCCAATCTGCGAGACACTTAGGTGCGGCCTGAGGCTGTTTCGCTTGTGAGTTCGAAGTGGGTTGCCTTCGCCCTGCTGCCTGAAGACGCAATCCTTATCAAGGCCTTGGCGAGCCGCGCATCGAAGTTCGTAAGCGCCACATCTTCAGTCAACTGCTGGTGTTCCGAAAACCGCGAGGAAACGGACAACATAATCATAACTCGGAACTCAGCGTCCTCTGCGAGCTTCTTTCGAAACTCGTGAGCTAGCACGATTTGCCCGGTCAAGTCGGTCTCTGCAACACCTTCGGCACCGTAGGCCTCGTCCCTTATCAGGCATGACAAAATCTGGAGGCATACGTCGGCCGACGTGACACGATATAGGACCACTTCGCGTCCGCTCGAGCCTGTAAGCGTTACACGACTTGATCCCTCTGACAGAATGATGAAGCTTGGACATGCTTGACCTGGTTGAAAGACTGTTGCGCCACATGGCGCGGCAAAACTGCGGAGGACACTCATTCTCGCAAATATCCCAAATTCCCGAAGATTAGAAACTCGTGAATTGATCAATTCAAGCCGGATCGCCTTAGATTCTTCTCGTGTGCAGTCTGGGCTCAGTTTTGCCGTTCTCCGCAGCAATCATAATTGATTGGAGCAGCCCAATGCGAACGTTTCCGACTGGACATTGCAAACTTGGAAAGTCAAAAATGTAAGAACTCGAAAGTCTCAGTTGCATAAAATCACTTAGCTAGCGCTTCCGATATGCGTTCGACTAGTGCCTTCTGAACTACAGCAAACCTTGGGGTTTGCGAGATTTCTTCTAACGTTGCGACCCACAGCGGAACCTCGAACTTAGGATTCACGTCCTTCGACCGCTTAAGGCGGGTATCCACGTCGCCAAAAAATGACGGCAGAAAGGTTTTACCGGCTCCCGAGGCCGCCATCTGCTGCAGCACCAGAAAACTGTCTGCTCCATTGGTCATTTCGTCGGCGCTTACATTCTGCGCCAGCCATTTGGCAGGAAGTGAACGACTCAACGCTCCGTCTAGCCTCATCCACTTGCGATTGGGGCTACCATCGTCATAGACACCGAAGGACAGCGTTCCTGCACGCTCTCCGATTAGCCCTTCCCCGAGCTTTATCGAAGGGCGCACAGCAATGTCTGCTGTCAGTCGGGAAAGATCATGGTGGCTGTTCTGGCTTAGCAGAGTCAGGTTCAAACCTGGGTAAAGGAGTGAGATTTCGTTGAGTATTCTTGGGAGAACAATCTGACAAAGACTATCAGTCGATGTAATGCGCACGTGACCCATTGGCGAGCGATTTGCTCCGACAACCGCCCGCTCCACCGAAAGCACCGCTTCTTCAACGCTTTCCATGGCTGAAAAGATCGCACTGGCTTCGGGGAGAACGGAATATCCTGACGAACTTTTCTGAAAAACCACGCAACCATTGCGCTCTTCGAATGCGGCCACCCTGCGCAAGACTGTGGCGTGCGTGACGCCCATCGCCGCCGCCGCCGCGTTCAACGAACCGTATTTGCTTACGGCTAGTGCGTACCGAATGTCATCCCAGTTTTCATTGTTCATAAATTAACAAGTGACGACCAATAACAAACAATTACAAGAAAATTCGTTCAAGCTAACATTCGGAGCATTGAACAGGGAGACACATCATGATGAAGAAGTTCTCAATCTTCGCGGCAGGTCTTTTGTCATTGGTCGCCATTGGCACAGCCATCGCCCACGAAAGTGAAAACCCGGCTGTGAAAGCTCGAACCTCAATCATGCAACTCTATGCCTTCAATCTTGGTACACTTGGCGGCATGGCCAAAGGCGAAGTGGACTATGATGCCGAAGTCGCAACACGGGCTGCAAACAACCTTGTTGTGCTAACGCAGATCGACCAATCCGCGATGTGGCCCCAGGGATCTGACAATGTGTCCGATCCGTCCACCCGAGCGCTGTCGGCAATCTGGGAAAACTTCCCTGACGTTGGTGCGAAAGGGCAGGCCATGGCAGATGCCGCTATTGCGATGCAGGCTGCGGCTGGCCAAGATGTTGATGCCCTGAAAGCGGCCATGGGCGATCTGGGTGGAACCTGTTCGGCGTGTCACAAAGCTTACAGAGCACCGAAAGACTAATCGGCAGATAGCTGTGAAGCGGATTTTCCTATTTACCGCTTTCGTTGCACTTTTGGTTGGGTTGGCCGGTTTGGTTCTGACCCGACCACAAAGAGTGGAGCCGTCTCAACTCGACGGTTTGAACCCAGATCACGCCAGAGGTGAAATCGTGTTCTACGCGGCAGGATGCGCATCCTGTCATGCAGCGCCTGATGCAGTTGGCGAGGACAAGCTCATGCTCTCCGGTGGTCGCCGGTTTGAGACGGATTTCGGCACGTTCACTGCCCCCAACATTTCCAGTGACCCAGAAGTCGGCATTGGGTCCTGGTCTGCGCTGGATCTGGCCAACGCCTTGATCCAGGGGACCGGACCCGAAGGGCAGCACTATTTTCCAGCGTTTCCCTATACATCTTACGCCAACATGTCAGCACACGACGTCGTTTCGCTTCACGCATTCCTCGGCACTCTGCCAGCAGCCACAACTGCAAGCGTTCCGCATGAGGTAGGTTTTCCTTTCAATGTTCGTCGTGGATTGGGGGGATGGAAACTGTTGTTCATGACGCCAGGCTGGGTAGTCGAAAGTGATTTGACCGACCAACAAAGACATGGCAGGTATTTAGTCGAGGCGCTGGGTCATTGCGCTGAATGCCATACCCCGCGAAATGGTCTAGGTGGTTTAAAACGAGACCTTTGGCTGACGGGCGCTCCAAATCCAAACGGGAAAGGTCGTATCCCCGGCCTTACTTCAGACCAGCTTGATTGGTCCGAGGCTGACATTGCCGAGTACCTCAAATCTGGCTTCACGCCGGATTATGACAGTGCTGGTGGTGAAATGGTGGAGGTCATCGAGAACACGTCTCGCCTTACAGATGAGGACCGTTTGGCGATTGCCGCGTATCTCAAAGCTGTTCCTGTTTCGTCGACGGGGCTTCCATCAGAGTAACGTCGTTGGCGCCATGCAGGTGGACCAGATGCTGTCGTCGGTCGCTGTTAGGAAGCCGCAGGGCATATTCCCTTTTCACCAAACACCTGTTTTACGTGCTGAACACCGGAGTTCACCAGTCACCCGAGTTTCTGTTCATGATTGACAAAGGGTCGTGGCCAAATGACACAAAAAATCGCTCTTTGGTCCATTCCAATTTCCATTGTGGTACCGGCCCTGTAACTGCTGACCTGGTAGCTGACGGGCTCTGTGGCGTTGTTGTCAGACGCAATGGAATCAACTGTAAATGTCGTTGCAGCGCTGCTGGCGTATTTTGTAGTTCGGATTTCCAATATACCCCTGACGAAAAACACCTCTTTGGTCACAAAAAGGCCGAGTATCTTTCCGCCGTCGCCGAGGGCGTACTGATTGTGCTGGCGGCATTCTTAATCATCAGAGAAGCTGTGCTGGCACTCCCAAACCCGCATCTTGAGGATGCGCCACTTCTTGGAATCGTTGTCAATGTCATCGCAACTGGTGTGAATGGCGCATGGGCTTACCCACTGTTCGGAAATTGTGCGTTTCCTTGCAAGCCATGGTGAGAAAATTTTACAATTGAACTTGAGCAACCACGCATGTGTTGCTGCCCTTCCGTCCATTGGCGTAAGGAAGTTGATGAGCTCGTGCTCAAGGGAAACTGAACGTTCTGGCGATCCAGCGCCGGGAACCTGAAACTGATACGTACTCTTCGCAAAGAATACCTCCGCTTCCCTCAAACCGACACGTATAAGGAAAGAGCACTAAATGACCCAGACCACTGATACTAATCGCCGGATCGTATTGAATGAGCGTCCCAGTGGCGAGCCCGACGCTAGTACGCTCCGTTTGGAAACCGCAGATATCCCTACGCCGGGCGCAGGTGAAATGCTTGTCCGCACACATTACCTGTCGCTCGACCCCTACATGCGTGGGCGGATGAACGACGCTAAATCCTATGCCGAACCCGTAGCAATAGGAGAAGTGATGACGGGACAGGTTGTAGGGGAAGTCATTGCTGCAAATCTCGATGGTTTCGAAGTTGGCGACTTTGTCCTCTCAAACAGTGGGTGGCAAGATTATGCAATCTCCGATGGTCACGAGGTCATCAACATGGGTAAATCTCCCCGAAACCCGTCTTGGGCTCTTGGGATACTTGGGATGCCTGGCTATACTGCCTATGCAGGGTTATTGCAGATAGGCGAACCAAAACCCGGCGAAACCGTTGTTGTTGCCGCAGCCTCCGGCCCTGTTGGAGCTACCGTGGGTCAGATTGCCAAACTCAAGGGTTGCCGAGTTGTCGGGATTGCTGGTGGGGCCGAAAAGTGTGCCCATGTGGTCGAAAACCTCGGTTTCAACGCCTGTATTGATCATAAGACCGCCGATTTTGCCGACCAGCTGCGCGCAGCATGCCCCGATGGGATCGATGTCTACTTCGAGAATGTTGGTGGCAAGGTGCTTTATGCTGTTTTACCCTTGCTCAACCCCTTTGCCCGTATGCCAATCTGCGGCGTGATTTCGTGGTACAATTTGACGGATCTACCCAAGGGTCCCGATATGGGACCAGCAATAATGGGCACCTTGCTGAGGCAGAAGGTGAAAGCACAGGGTTTCATCATTTTCGACAGCTTTCCAATATCGCTTTACCAAGAGTTCACACGCGATATGACAAGTTGGATTCAGGATGGTGCGGTTAAGTACCGCGAGCACATGGTGGATGGGTTGGAGGCTGCACCAGAAGCCCTGAACCAGCTACTTCGCGGGGAGAATTTTGGCAAAATGGTTGTGAATGTTGGTGCCTGAAGAGGCCAAGGAAAGTTCTAACGAACAAGTGCCAATCGATTTTTTGGTTGGCACTAATAGTACTTAGGGTCAGGACTCATAGCCAATAGAAGACGGTAGCCGCCAGTGCGATGGCTGAGAGGAAGACGTTTGGGCACCTGTCGTATCGGGTTGCCACTCGCCGCCAATCTTTCAGCCTTCCGAACATGATCTCGATCCGATTGCGACGTTTGTAGCGGCGCTTGTCGTACTTCACCGCTTTCTTCCGCTGCTTCCGGCCTGGGATGCACGAGCGTATACCTTTGTCTTTCAACGCTTCCCGGAACCAATCAGCATCATATCCGCGATCCCCAAGCAGCCATTCGACATCTGGCAGGCTGCTCAACAATGCCCGTGCGTCGATATAATCGCTGACCTGCCCAGCCGTCACAAACAAGTTGAGTGGGCGTCCCTTGCTGTCGCAGATAGCGTGCAGCTTCGTGTTCATGCCGCCCTTGGTCCGACCGATCAGGCGTCCACGCCCCCCTTTTTGACGCCCAAACTGGTCGCTGTGCGGTGCGCCTTCAGGTAGGTCGCATCTATCATCACGGTCTTATCTTCGCCGTGCTCAGCGGCCAATCCGGCCATCATCCGGGCGAAGATGCCCTTGCCGCTCCAACGTTTCCAGCAGTTGTAGAGCGTCTTGTGCGGGCCGAATTCCTTCGGCGCATCGCGCCAGCGCAAGCCATTGCGATTAATGAAGACTATCCCGGTCAACACCCGCCGGTCATCGACGCGGGGTTTGCCGTGAGACTTTGGGAAGAAGGGCTCAAGACGCGCCATCTGGGCGTCGGTCAACCAAAACAGATCAGACATGTTCGCCGCTCGTTTTTCGAACCGTGAAGCACGCAACCCCGCAGAAATCAATGGGTCCTGACACTAGAAATTCTATTTCTTTCAGAACCATGCCACATCGCAACTAACTTCATTGAGCCGCTTGGCGCTCTTTCTCCGGCCAAAATTCATCCACAACAACATATGCGATGATTACAAAAAAAGCGGCGCTGGCAACTTGCAATACGCGAGTGATGCTCTTGACGTCAGCCTCGTCTGAAAATGGTGCAACCGAACCGCCATATACAATCAGAGCTGTCGTAATAGCGGAACCGGCGGCGGCGGCGAGCGGGACTTTTGACTTTCCAAGTGCTCCGAGTGTTAGGCAAAAGAAAAAACACAGCAAAATGGGGGTGAGAATAACCGGAGCTATTACGTTTATCTCATAACAAATGATGGATACTGCCGCCCCAAGAAGGTTTGCCGTCAGCATAGCTTTTGCAACTGTTTTGCCTGCAGCGGGCATTGCCGCGAGTTGCTGGCTCAGCAGGGCGACAAAAAACAAAACTAGTAATGCAGATGCGCCGGAAACAAAAAACGCCAAGGCAAACGGCACTGTTACAAGCGACATCCTGACTATTCGGCGATATGGGTCGAAGTTCGGCGACGATGCGGCCTTCTTCTGGGCCGCTGATTGAGGTTCGGCGGGGATCAGCACGAACATTAGCGTCGATACGAAGCCCGCAAACAGCAGATTCAAAGGTATCCAATACACAAGCACCAAGGCCAGATCCTGGGATTGCAGAACCAAGTTTGGGATCATCAATGCTCCCATGAGAGCGATGACACCTGGTAAAACTCCGGCGCCAGAAACTGACCACATGAAAGACAGGATTATTCCAATGGCCACCAGAATGAGAAAAACAAGAGGATATGGTGAGAAGATTGACGACACCAGGAACGAAATGAACATCAATCCAATCGAAAAAACAAACAGCTTAGCAAATGCTGCCAGAGGCAATGCGGCGGGCGCCTGCAAAAACAGTGCGGCGAACACCGCCCCAACGACGGCGAGTGGCCAGCCAAGAAACAAGCCCAAGGAAAAGACGCCGGTAACACCCACTGCAAGCCGGGCGACAGAGCGTTGGTCCTCAATACGCATAGGACAGTATTGAAACCACGCGGATGTAGGTGCGGCCTACCAGGTTCAGCAATGAGTTGTCACTTAGATACATGATCACATCGGCCTGCCCGTTCAACTGAAAGCGAAGATCATCTTCGGCACTTCCAGCTTCATAGCCCGGCAATACGATCCTGACTGGGAACCTTTCCGGCTCCCGCAAGAAACCTTTGGTACTGGGCGGACTCGCCAGTTGCCCGGGCACATCGCCGCCACTTAGGGAAACGGCCGCGCTAAAGCTCTCAATGACGCCAGGAACAATCTGACCGGGATGCATATCCAAAACCACATCAACCGGAGACCCTACCGAAGCTCTTCCTAGGTTGTTCTCGGTAAAATACGCCTCGATCCAGACGTCAGTCGCGTCCAGAAATGTCAACAGATCCTGACCGGATCGCGCATACGTTCCAGGGGCTATCAACAGATTAGAGATCACGCCTGTCGCCGGAGCACGCAGTTCAGTCCATTCCAGGTTCAGTTCCGCATCCGCCAAGGCCGCCAACGCGCGCTGGATTTTCGGGTTTTCAATCCCATCGTCACCAAGCCTCTGTTTTGCTTTTTCCAGATCCGCTTTTGCGTTCTCATAGTTTGCCTCGGACTCTGCCAGTTGCCCTCGCGCATCATCGGCCTTAGTGACGGCGATCAACCCTTTCTTTTCAAGCGCAAATACGCGTTCTGTCTGAATGCGCATTGTATCCAGATCGCTTTGCGCCCTTGCGAGTTTGGCCTGTGCCGCTCTTACCTCTGCCGAAGATGCACCCACCTCTTGAGTGGCTGCCTCGAGATCAGCTTCCGCCTTGTCGCGCTGAATCTCGTAGGGTCGCGCGTCGATCCGGACAAGGACATCTCCGGCCGAGACAACCTCACCGTTTTCGACCAAAACTTCAGTCACAGTGCCAGTCACC
Organism: Ruegeria sp. CDSB029; assembly: GCF_059611125.1. NCBI lineage: Bacteria > Pseudomonadati > Pseudomonadota > Alphaproteobacteria > Rhodobacterales > Roseobacteraceae > Ruegeria > Ruegeria sp. CDSB029. Next base: position 60,911 of record NZ_JBXWOX010000011.1, on the reverse strand, counting down.
TGCGGGACGATCTGAGTCGCCACGGCTTTTACTCTGGCGTTCCCGGTAAATGGTGTTTTCCGATCAGCGACCAGGTACCAGACAAGGAAAATCAGAATGACAGCCAGGGTTGTCCATATTGTCTTCCTCATTTCGCCGCACCTTCAGCAGTGCCCTCGGCTTCGGGCGAGGTATCAATCCAAACTTTGAATAGCTCATAGAAAACAGCGAAGAGAACCGGCCCCATAAAGACGCCGATCAAACCGTACGCCATCATACCTCCGAGAACACCGATGAGGATGACCAACATGGGAGTCTCAAGGCCTTTTGAAATGAATACGGGTCTCAGAAAACTGTCCATTATCATGACGGGAACGGCCAATATGGTGAAGATCAACGCAGTTCCGCCGGACATGGAACTCCATGCGTAGATAATTACCGGTATTAGAACCAATCCGGGCCCGATTTGGATAATCGAGAGTATCAGGCAGATAAATGCCAGAGTGGCGGCCGAAGAAATCCCAAACAAAGCCAACAGTATCCAAACGAAGACCGCCTGAATGGCTGCTACGCCAATCACGCCTTTTGTCACGTTCCGGATCGTTGCGCCTGCCAGTGTTACGAATTCACCGCCGCGTGGTGCGAAGACACGGTTGGCAAAGCGCTGAAGACCCTGGACCAAACTTGGCCCGGGGCTGAACAAAGCCCCCATAATCAGTACGGAAAGAGCTAAACCAAGCAGCCCGATTCCGATGCCCAGCACCTTTCCGAAGAGCGATTTGGTGATCTCAAGGATTTGCGTGCCGTATTTTGCAAGCGCGCCGTCAAGATTGCGCTCAAACATCCCCCAGACATCGGCTATTTTGTCTCCCACCAAGGGCAACTCCTTGAGACCCTCTGGCGCAGGTGGGACTTTCAAGTCACCTTTGTCTGCTTGTTCCGCGAATTCAGACCCAAGTTCTGCGGCACCAGACACCGCGGTAGCGACTGGCCCGAGGGTCAGAACAAGGCCCAGCAAAACCAAGATCGTCGTGGCAAGTTTTTTCCGCCCTCCCAGCTTGGACTGAAGCCAATCAAATGCCGGATATAGCGCCACACAGAGGATCGTTGCCCAGATAACCACGCTCGCAAGCGGGGCCACCATGACCAGGGCGCTGTAGAGGAATAGTCCGAGAAAGAGCAATCGTATTGCCAGATCGACAATCTTTGCGTCCTGTGTCTTTTCCATTCCATCCCTCCCTGTGTTTTTCGAATGTTACACTCAAAAAACATAATATGTACATTTTTTTGAATTTTAGTGATCATCTATCAGCTTGAAGACACAAATGAATCCGAGCCACGGCTTGAGGTGCCCAGTCAAACCAATGCCTGGGCATGAACTCGACTTGGCCGAATTGGGATAATCTACTTGTCCGCTTTTTTGTCGTCCTGGGACAAGATTGTATCCGCCACTGTGGTCGCCGCGGTCACGAAGACACCGAGGCCCACGACGATGTAAATCATTGTGAAGATCTTCCCTGCCGCGGTTTCGGGTGAGAAGTCACCAAACCCCACGGTCGAAATGGTCACGACAGAAAAGTAGATTGAGTCGAGCCAACTCCAACCTTCGACAAAGTGGTAAAAGACCGAGGCCCATAAAATCATTCCAACTGTGAAGGCAAGAATGCCTTTCACTCTACCGTCTTTGAGAGCGACGCCTATCCCACGTGTTATTCTGGTTAGTGAATTCATCATGTCCTCATTCTTTGATGAATTCACACATAGCAGTAATTAGATAAATATGGAAAACCGGAGGCACTTGGCTGCCTGCCGCTTGAAGCTTACGTCGTGCCGCCTTGGTCAAAGCTCATGCAGCGCATCCGCTTTAGCTAGGGTCCTGACCCTACACCGCACGACTCATGATCTCCGTGGTGTGCATAGCGTTCATTTCGAAGTGAGATTATTTCATCATGTGCATGCTTATGTTCCTCTGGGACGTTTTTTCTAACGTACTTTGTCACTCCGGTAGTGGATGAAAACAGCCGTCCATACGAAATCACAAAGGCGGCGGTCATTGCCTCAATTTCCATTAACGATGGAAGTGAAACTGTAGTTCTGTCGACTTCCACCTTATTCAGATCAAGCCAGTCGAGATAGAACTTAAGTTGATGCACTGTCATGATATTGGTTGTTGTCATTCTGAGTCGGTTGATGTCCCGTTTATTCTCATTAATGACGTCGGCTGCGTCTTCTTGGGTGAAGCTCCTTGTTACGTCTCCGTTAGTATGGTCAAAATATACCCTACGTTCACACCACTGAAACCAAAGTCTGCATTGGGCTCACTGCCGATGTTCTCTGTGGTGAGCTTGAATATGTCCTTTGAGCCCTTACTTGACCTTGGACAACACCTAAAGTCTCGCTCGTGCAGCAAGTCGCGAACCGCACATTCCAGACGTTCAGAACGAGGCGGCAAATAGCAGGTGAGCAGACAAAGAGGTCCTTCGCTATGGTGGATTAAACGACCGCTATTGATGCGGTCTTTCAAAACGGGGAAAATTTTTCCATTTTCAACGATCAAAGACCGCTTCCCAAACATGTTTGCGGAAATATTTGGTTGCAACTAATCGTTTCACGTCCTCGCCTTTCTTCCATTTTCCAGAGCCAGGGCCGGCGTGCGGACTTTGACTCGATAGTTCCGGATGGTTTGGAGCGCTATAGTTTCGGTCGCACGGCAGTTTCCAAGCGTTAGCCTGTTTTTGTGGAGCGGACCAAAAAAGGAGCGTAGCACAAAACAAACCCACCAAAAGACAGAAGCCAGAAGATGCCTGAAAGATCGGTTAGGCTCGGTACTTTATCAGCGAATAGCCGCGCGGCAACTGCCACCAAAAGCGCAAAATAGATTGTAACCGTCATACGGTCTGCGCGCAGTGGACGGCCGGTGTGGCCCAAAGTGGCTCTGGTCATGACGGCAAGTGTCATCCCGCCGATAGCGCCAACCATCCAAAGATGTTGTGCTGCAGCAAGCCCGGAGCTGCCCGATAATATGGCCGCTCCCAGCGCAAATGCACCCAATGGAATGAAAGCGTAACAGACATGCAGCATCCAAAGCAGCGGTTCTGGTGCGGTCTGATGACCTTGCCAACGCAATAGACGTACCAGATGGAGGAAACTCAGCAAAAGAAGCAGCACAGCGGAGACTTTCAGGACCGGCTGAACCGTCCACAGCATTAGGATTGCCATCGTCGCCACAAGCACGACTTTGTCAAATGACTGCATCGGAGGCACCGGGAGTTTATTGTGCTGCCGCTGGACCAACCAGTTGCGCGTGAACGAAGGGATGATCCGACCGCCAATTACTGCAACCATCATCAATGCAGTGGCGAGCCCCATACGTAACCCAATGCCTTGGGCTGCAAAGCCGCCGCGTGCGTTCTCGATGTGGAACAGCGCGTTTGCAATCGTGAACAGGGCCAGCAACCCCAGAACTAACAGATTGCGCCAGTTCCTTCCTGCCACGATCTCACGCAATATCAGCCCGCCAAGGATTATCGGAAATATCAGATCAATGGCGGCGGCCCATCCAAGCGGAAGGAATGCAGAGGTCAGAACCGCGACGCGTCCTGCACACCAGATCGCAAAAAGCGCTATCAGAGGCCAGCCCACCAGAGGCAATCGGCCCGTCCAGTTTGGCACTGCGGTGAGCAGAAATCCTGCGAGCACAGCACCAAGGTAGCCAAACAAAAAAGCGTGGGCGTGCCACGATACCGGATCAAACCGCGTAGGCAATGTCAGCACACCCGACAATATCAGGATCCAAAGCAGCATGGACAGCACAGCCCAGACCGAAGCGAACAGGAAGAACGGGCGAAATCCGTAACTGAACAGCGCCAGTCCACGCCAGGCGCGCATCTGTTGCATTGATGAGTTTGCCACAGCTAATCCCTAGCCCTCTGTTCTGCCATCGGCGATATCCATCAGGTGCCGTATGTGACTGGCAAAATACCATGTCGCAGGTCCACCAATTACACAGCCCAACGCGATGGACCATCCGGTCGACAGAACCGGTCCGCCTATCCAGCTGAATATCAGAGACAAGAAGAAAACGTTAACTGCCATGGCGCCTGCCCCTAACGGGTACAGAACCAGGGTAATACGGGTAACTGTCCAACTCTCCTGGGTCATCGGCGCGACACAAGCCAATGCACAACCCCCAGCGCGGCGACCAACGTGACGCTGCCAACTGCGAACCAGAACTCGGCGGTGGCGGATTGGGCCTGCGGGATCGGGCGGTCAAAACTTTCGGCCCAAACCGGGGATGCGAGAAGGGTCAGGAAAAAGGGAAGGACACGCATGTCAAGATTCCTTTGTCAGAGTGCGATAAATATCGGGCAATGCCCGGGTTAGCCGTTCGGGGTTGGGCAGCAGGGTGAAACCGCCGCGCCCGAAGATGCGCGCGAACCAGTCCTGCCCGTCTTCGTCGATGACGACGCCATGCAGGCTCTGCCCTGCGCGTCGGGCTTCGCGGACGGCCATGTGACTGTCTTCGATCCCGTGCTGGCCCTCGTAATGGTCAAGGTCGTTGGGCTTGCCGTCGGTCAGCACGATGAGCAGCTTGTGGGCCGAGGGTTCCTCGGCCAGTTGCGCGCTGACATGGCGGATGGCGGCGCCCAGCCGTGTGTAGTGGCCCGGCTTCAGCGCGCCAATGTTGGCGGTGATGTCGGGGCTCATAGGGGCGTCGAAGGTTTTGCAGCGGGTCAGGAACACCCGGTCGCGGCGCAGTGAGGAAAAGCCCCAGATGCCAAGCCGATCACCTGCCGCGTCGATGCCCGCAGCCAATGCGCCCATCGCCTCGCGCGCCACTTCGATCACTGAGGTGTCGCCGATGGCGGCCTCGGTCGATCGGGAATTGTCGATCAGGAAGGCGACCGACAGATCACGCTCGGTCTGACGTGCGGCCTGCCAGATGCGGTCGGAACCGCGCCCGGTTGCGGCCAGATCCGCCCGTGTGGTCAGCAGGGCATCGAGGTCAAGCTCCGATCCGTCGACCTGCCTCGGCTGTTTGATGCGGCGCGGGCGCAGGGCTTCGAACTGGCGGCGCACTTCGCGGACGCGGCGCTCGTTCGGGTGGAAGGGATGCGCGGCGTCGGGCTGAGCCGGGGCATCCAGCACGCGGCAGTGCCCCTCCATGTAGGAGCGCGCGCGGTGGTTCCATTCGGGATAGGTATGCTCACCGGCCAAGGCTTCGTGATCGGCATCGGCGGGGGAAAGGTCGAGATGCAGGCGCAGGCGCGTTGCCGCCTTGCGATGCTGTTTCGACAGAATGATCTGGTCCTGATCCTCGGCCGCTTTCTGAGCGTTCTCGTCATCGTCGTCATCGACGCTGCGGTTGATATTCATCGACTCGACCCAGGACAGGATCGATTCAAAGCGGTGGATGATGAAGCTGTCTTTTCGGTTCTGCTGATCCTGATCCTTGCGGTGGCCCAGTTTCCGGCTCGTAAGTGCGGCATTGGGCGGAGGGGCCGCAGGGTCGGCCTGTTCTTCGGTTGCCGCCGCACCCGATCCGGGGCGGGCAAAGCGCAGCCAGATCGGCACCGGAGCAAAGGGTTTATAGCCGCGTGGGGCGGTTTCGGCCCCGATCACCGGTGTCGCGCCGCAGAGCTGATCGCGAATCGCGGTTTCGATCTGTGCCTCGGGTGTCGGGCGCATCACGTCGGGGCGTATGGCGGCGCAGTGTTCTGCCATCCGGGCGTAGTCACCGCGCAGGCCAGGGCAGCTTGCGTAAGCCCGGTCGGCGGCTACGGCATTGGCACGAATTTGCGCCCCGTCCATGGCGGGTCCGTCGCCTTCCAGATCGAAATCGGCCACTTCGCTGACCGCCGCCAGCGCGGTCAGCCAGAAATAGGCGACGCGATTCAGCTGCGGTTCAGGAAAGGCGGCGATGACCGGGGGGAGCGACAGGCGTTCGCCGTCATACCCCGCCACCCATTCCCGGTCCCGCTCAGCCCCCAGATTGCGGCGCACCGGACGGCGGTGGCGCACCAGCGTTGCCGGGGCCTCGGCCAGTTCCACGCCGGGCGCTCCGCCCAGCGCACGGAACAGGACCGCAAGGCTGGGTCGGACCGAGGCAAGGGAAACACTGGCCTCGGGGTAGCTGACATGCGCCGCGATCCCGCTGGCCATCTCGTGCCAGAGATTGCCAACGGTTTCTTCGGGTTCCATGAGATCGAGAAGTCGCATGACGCTTATCCGTAAATTGTGGCAACCAGATCGCGCAGCGCCTGCTGCATGTCGGCCTCATCAGTCAGGGGTTCGACGATGGCGGCCTCGATCGCCTGATTGACCCCCATGCCCCCGGCCATCAGCGTGGCGGCATAGATCAGCAGACGGGTCGAGACACCCTCTTCGAGGTCCATGCCCGATAGCGCCCGGATATGACCGCCCAAACGTACCAGAGGCGCGACGCGGCCGGGTTCAAGGCGGCTTTCGCGGGCCACTACGGCAATCTCGATCTCTTCGTTGGGGAAGTCGAACGAGATGGACAGGAACCGCTGCCGGGTCGAGGGTTTCAGCCGCTTCAGCACGTTCTGGTAACCGGGGTTGTAGGAGGCCACGAGCATGAAGCCCGGTGGTGCCACCAGTTCTTCCCCGGTGCGGTCGATCATCAGTGTCCGGCGCGTATCGGTGAGCGGGTGCAGCACCACGGTCACGTCCTTGCGGGCCTCGACCACCTCATCGAGGTAGCAGATGCCGCCCTCGCGCACCGCACGGGTGAGCGGGCCATCGACCCAGACGGTTTCCCCGCCTTTGAGCAGGTAGCGCCCGATCAGGTCGGCCGCTGACAGGTCGTCATGACAGGCAACGGTATAAAGCGGTTTGCCCATCTTGGCCGCCATATGTTCGACAAAGCGCGTCTTGCCGCAGCCGGTCGGCCCCTTCAGAAGGAGGGGCAAACCATTGTCATAGGCCGTCTCAAACAGCTCGCATTCACGCGCGACGGGCTGATAGAACGGCAGGGTCGGAGGTGTTTGCATGTTCATGGCTTACTCTCCGGGAACCGAGTCTGCGGCACCGGGCGTGATGATCTCTTGCTTGCGCACGACCAGCATCGAGTAGATGAACAGCAACGCACCGATCACCACGGCAGCACCGGCGCCGAACCGCATCAGATAGAAGATCGACAGGGCGTCCTGCACGTCCATGTAATAGTCACCGACCACCCGCTGCATATGGGTCTGGATGGTGCCTGCGAAGGTCAGTACGAAGGTCATGAACGCCATGCCGCCGGTCATCAGCCAGAACGAGGCCATGTTCAGCACCTGATTATAGGGCGCCCTGCCCCGCAGCATCGGCATCGCGTAGGTGAAGACCGCCAGGTTCAGCGCCACATAGGCCCCGTAAAAGGCAAGGTGGCCGTGGGCTGCGGTGATCTGCGTGCCGTGGCTGTAGAAGTTTACCCCATGCAGCGTGTGCAGGAAGCCCCAGACACCGGCGCCAAAGAAGGCCACGGTCGAGGATCCGAGCGACCACAGCAGCGCGGCCTTGTTCGGGTGGTTCTTGCGGCCCTTCCAGACCATGACGAAGGCAAAGCTCATCATCAGGAAGAAGGGGATCACCTCAAAGGTCGAGAAGATCGAACCGATCCACTGCCAGTAGCCCGGCAGACCGATCCAGTAGAAATGGTGCCCGGTGCCGAGGATGCCGGAAAACAGAGCGGTGGCGACGATGACATAGAGCCATTTCTCCACCACTTCTCGGTCCACACCTGTCAGCTTGAGCAGCAGGAAGGCGAGGATAGCGGCCATAACCAGTTCCCAGGTCGCTTCGACCCACAGGTGCACGACGAACCACCAGTACATTTTGTCGAGACTCAGGTTGTCCGGATTGATGAACGCAAACACCCAGAGCAGCGACAGCAGCCACAGGCCCATCAGCAACACATTGGTGATTGCCGTTTTCTTGCCCGCCAGAACGGTCATCGAGACGTTGAACAAAAAGATCAGCGCCGCAACAAGGATGCCGAACTTGACCCACAGGGGCTGTTCAAGAAACTCACGCCCGCCATGGATGCCCACCAGATAGGAGCCGACCGCACCCAGTGTCCCCACCAGCAAGATGATGAGTTGCAGATAGGCCAGTTTGACCGAGTAGATCTCGCGCTCGGATTCCTCGGGGATCAGGAAATAGGCGGCCCCGAAGAAGCCCAGCAGCAACCAGACAATCAACGCGTTGGTGTGGATCATGCGGATGATGTTGAACGGCAGAAGCTCGGACAGGAAGTTGGGCGAGACATAGATCCAGCCCGCCAGAAGCCCACCCAGCACCTGAATGCCGAACAGGGCCATTGCGGCCAGAAAATAGTAATACGCCACTTTTTGAGATTGGTATTTCATGTGGTTTCTCCTTGTGCCGCTTAGCCAGCGTCATTGGGCGGCCAGCCCTGCGTATCTGTCTGATCCGCCCAGCGCAGGAACTCGGCGAGGCCGCGCATCTCTTCTTCGGTCAGATCGAAATAGGGCATCTGGCGTCGTCCCTCGACGCCCGAGGGCTGCGCCTTCATCCAGCCATCGAGGATTTCATAGGCATCCTCGGGCGAGTCCATGACGTCCCAGCGGGTCATCACGTTGCCCAGCTCGGGGGCGAAATATGCACCCTCGCCATGCAGGCTGTGGCAGTTGATGCAAGAATGGCGTTCCCAGACATGTTTGCCCAGAACGACCTCTTCGCTGAGTTCCATGCCTGCGGTTGACGTATTAACCACGTAACGGTGGCTGTGGACGGTCATTGCCACGAAGATCACGACGAAAAAGATCGAGCCCCCGTAGAAGATGTTTCGCGCCCGCGATTTGGTTAAGATTTCAGCCATGCGTCGGCCTCCTTCAGATCGGGATGCCTATTGCTAGCCCGAGCGAAGAAGGCACTGTTTGCGCCAGCGCAACGTTTGGAACGGTTCCAAGCCTAAAGTCGAGGGTGAGAGGAACCCCAATGCCTTGCCCGAACATTGACGATCCAGACCTGACGCTTGCGGATCTTATGGCGCAATGGCCGCAGACAATGCGTGTTTTCCTAAAGCATGGAATGTTATGTGTCGGATGCTTGGTGAACCCGTTTCACACCATCTCAGATGCCTGTCTGGAATACGATCTGGATGAAACGGCCTTTTTGGAAGAGCTGAAGAGCGCAATTTCTAGCTGTGCCTGACCGGACTAACCTTGGCTGAGCTCGACCAGCGCGTGTGGATCACATACTTTGATGCGCTTGCGTTTGCTTTCAACGATGCCTTGCTTTTCCCATGCGCTCAGCAATCGGCTGACCGTATGCAGGGTGGTCGCAGTAAGCTCTGAAAGATCCTGTCGGGTGATGGGGAAATCAATCTCAATCCCATCCTCCACCTTGCGACCAGTCTGATTGATCAGACGCAACAGCGCGTTAGCCACGCGCTGTTCCACCTGTTGCGTCGCAAGCTCCACAATACGGGTGTTCATTTCTCCTACACGGTGGCCAACCGTCTTGTAGGTTTCAGTGGCGAAGCCGTCATATTCGGTGACGAAAGTATCCCACAGTCTGGTGGGCCAGCTCAGCGCGATGGACTCCGTCGCCGTGACTGCCGTGGCCGGATATGTCTCGCGCCCGATCGCCTTTGCAATTCCCAGAAGTTGACCTGCAGGGATATGCAACGCGGTGACCTGTTCGCCGGTCTGCGTAACCCGCACCACTCGGACATAGCCATCCAGCAACATGAAGAAACGATCGGCCGGGTCTTCTTCTTCAAAGATATGCGCGCCCGCTTCATAGCGGCGCGAACTGGCCTGATCCAGAATCGTGCGGATTTGCCGACGATCCAGTTTTGAAAATGGTGGCAAATGCGTCAGCAGGCTTTCATCAAGCCGCGGCAATATTTTCTTGGCTGCTTCCATCATGGCTTACCTGATTTGGCACAATCACAGCCGCAAAACCAGATCGTAACGGTCAGTGTTTCCCGAAAACGCACCAAACCTTGCGCCAGCGCAAATTTCAGATCGCGGAAATCAATAGAGTCAGGCCCAAGAGATCATTCAGGAAAGGACAATTCGATGATCCGCACGCTTACAACCAGCGTTGCACTGGCCACCCTGCTGGCCGGTGCCGCCTTCGCGGAAACCTTCGAGGTGCAAATGCTCAACAAAGGCAGTGATGGTGAACGCATGGTGTTCGAGCCCGCGTTTGTACAGGCTGCCCCGGGTGACACGATCAAGTTCATCGCATCGGACAAGGGCCACAACGCGGAAACAGCCAAAGGCATGCTCCCTGATGGCGCCGAGCCGTTTAAGGGCAAAATCAATGAGGAAATCGAAGTCACGCTGGATACCGAAGGCGTCTATGGCGTGATCTGCAAACCCCACTATGCAATGGGCATGGTGATGACCATTGCGGTGGGTGACGTCGAAATTCCCGAGGATTTCCTTGAAGGCCGCGTCCCTAAAAAAGCCAAGGCGCGTTTCACAGCCCAACTTAAAAACTTCTGATCCCCGATACGGCGGCGAAATGCTTACTCGCTGCACTCATCCGACCTCAAGGAGGATACTATGACCAAGTTCATCAACCCCGGCCTTATGAAAACCAGCCGCCGCAATGTGTTGCGAGGATCGGTTCTGGCAGGTGCTGCAGCAATGACCGGCGCAGGTGCCATGGCAGCTCGTCGTACACCAATGCCATTCAAGGCAGATGCAGCCTCGGCTAAACTCTACAAAGTTGCGGGTGAACAAAAGGCTGACAGCACAGCCAAACCGGCGGATTTGTCTGGTTATACCCGTGTTAAACAGGAACTCGTTGCACCACCCTTTGCACCAGAGCACGAGCAGGTGGCCACAGGCGGACCAAAGATCATCGAAATCACCATGGAGACAACCGAGCGTCTTATGGTCGTTGACGAGGACACCGGCGCGTCTGTCTGGGCTCTGACCTACAATGGTTCAGTCCCAGGCCCGCTGATCATCTGCCACGAAGGCGACATGATCGAACTGACCCTGCGCAACCCCGAAGACAGCGTGATGGAGCACAATATCGACTTCCACGCTTCGACCGGTGCGTTGGGTGGCGGTGGCCTGACCCATGTCTATCCTGGCGAGGAAACCGTGCTGCGCTGGAAGGCGACCAAGCCGGGCTGCTTTACCTATCACTGCGCGCCGGGCGGGGCGATGATCCCGTATCACGTCACCCATGGCATGAACGGTGCGGTGATGGTGTTGCCGCGCGACGGCCTGAAGGACGCGGATGGCAATCCGCTGACATATGACAAGATCGCCTATATCGGCGAGCAGGATTACTATTTGCCGCTGGACGAAAACGGCGAGTACAAGACCTATGAGGCCGCCGGTGACGACTATGCCGACAGCCTGGATGCGATGCGCACGCTGACCCCGACCCATTCGGTGTTCAACGGCGCGGTGGGTGCCCTGACCGGTGAGAACGCGCTGAAGTTCAACGTCGGCGAGACGGTTCTGATGATTCACAATCAGGCCAACCGCGACACCCGTCCGCACCTGATCGGCGGCCACGGTAACTATGTCTGGGAGACCTCGTTCACCGATGCGCCTCAGACCGGTGTCGAAACATGGTTCGTCCGCGGAGGATGTGCAGTTGCCGCAATGTACACGTTCGATCAGCCAGGCGTGTATGCCTATGTGAACCACAACCTGATCGAAGCCGCGCTACTGGGGGCCACCGCGCATTTCATTGTCGAAGGAGACTGGGACAATAACCTGATGGAACAGGTTGTAGCACCCCGGCCATTTGCAACCTAACGCCGCTGGACTTCAGATCATGAAAACCACTGCCATGCAACGGATCACCAATCCAACCAATCTAGGTTGGGCAGGTCTGAGTGTGGCAGTGGTCATCTGTGCAGGTGTGTTGTTTTTGAATGGGCCACTCTTTCGAACGCAACTGATGCCCGAAATGGCCGATAATCCGGTCATTTTTCCCGGCGGTGAAACGCTCTACGTTCAACGCCACGAAGTGACGGTCACTGAATGGAATCTGTGCCACGAAAACGGTGGTTGTACGCTGAAATTACACACCCGGTCGGGTCTCGACCCGGCTACAACACCCGCTACCGGGCTCAATTATGTAGACGTGAGCGAGTACTTGCGTTGGATCAATGCCGCCACTAGTCACGATTTCCGCCTTCCGACAAGAGCGGAATGGAACCACATGGCATTGTCAGTTCTGCCTGAAGATCCCGACCCGATCTTTACCGACCCATCACTAACATGGGCCTCAAGTTATCTGACCGAAGGGCTCGCTCCACGTGCTCTGAAACCGCAAGGCAGCTTTTCGATATCACTGCACGGGATCGCTGATCTGGACGGCAGCGTCTGGGAATGGACTCAGGACTGTTATGCTGGGGCCAGCGAAGACATCGACCCTGATCGATGCCCCGCCTTTTTTGTCGGTGGTGAGCATGTCGCCGCGGTGCCTTTCCTCGTGCGCGATCCAGCACGAGGCGGTTGCGCCGTCGGCGCACCCCCGGCACACCTCGGCATGCGTCTGGTTTCGGACGTAGATACAGAAAATTAATTCACGGGCATTGTTTGCCAAAGAGCCCCGCGACCGTGTTGCATGGAACACGATTGAGGCGGATTGACCCCATTGTCCATCACTTCAAAAGACCCGCTCATACGCCGCACGACCGAGAGCTGTCATGCGGTTGAGCGTTGTTGATGCAATTTTCGCTTCAGATCTTTGATTGTCGAAATCGCACGCTTGCAGGCGATTCCTGAGTACTTGTGTCCAACTGCCGATCTGGGCTTCAACCTTTGACCTCTGATTGTATCCTGCCTTGGTTTGCCACTTCATTCTACCATGTTCGGCGATGGCAGTGATGTGTTGATTGCGCTGTGCATTCGCCCCGTGAACCGCGTTCTTCCGCGAAGCAACAGCCCACACCGGTTTCAATTCTGGCGAGCAAATCCGGGACAGCAGTTTCATCGCCTGCATGTTCAGTGGTCAACTCCTCCGCGGCGATATCGCCGGTTTCTGGGTCAAGGGAGATGTGCAGTCTGCGGCATGTTTTGCAGGTGTTCTTAGCACCGTGCTTTTCTTCATGCCGGCTCCGGGCACCATGAATTTTCAGACCGGTACTATCCACACTCAGGGTGATCGGCTTTTCTGAAGCGCGCCGGTTTGGGGCCACTATCAGCCCCTTACCGCGTCGCTATCGCGTCGAGTAATCCGGCACCACAAGATCCAGCCATCAGCTTGGAAATCGATCGCATAAAGCCCTGTGATTGTCTCAAGGCAAGCCGAAACACGACCCACAAAGTGAGGCAAATCTCGATCGCTATGTCCGAATAAATCGCCTGTCCCCAGCGAGTCCTGCACCGCGGCGGCGACCATATCTTGGCCAGATCACCTGAAACCCAAGTCGTCAATTCACCACGTTGCCGAAGGCTTTCGTTGAACTCTAATGCATTCACCACCCGATACCGTGCTTTTTCAAACTTGTCCCGACAGGTATCATTGATACTTGTGGGGCATCTATCATCGCTCACGTCACAGAAAACACTCTGTGGAGACGCTCCCTGAAACAGGGTCGCAGCGGATCCACTTTCCAAAACTAACCCAGTTATGCTCTGGATTTCCTGATTAGGTCAGCCGCTTTCTCGGCGACCATAATGACCGGAGAGGCGGTATTTCCCGACACGATCTTTGGCATGATCGATGCATCTACGACGCGCAGTCCCGTCAGACCCACGACACGCAATTGCGGATCCACGACCGCTTTGTCGTCCTGTCCCATTCTGCACGTACCAACCGGGTGAAAGATCGTTGTTGCGATATCTCCGACGGCATTTATCAGATCCGGCTCATCCTGAATGGCCGGGCCGGGCAGAATCTCTTGCGGCTGGTAAGGTTCAAGCGCTTTGGCCGTCATAATCCGGCGGGTCTGTTGGACCGACTTGACGGCAACCGATCGATCCCGTGCAGCGGAAAGGTAGTTCAGCCGAATATCGGGCTGCTGATCCAAATCTCGGCTTTGGATATGGCTACTGCCGATACTTTCGGGACGCAGGTTACAGACCGACACGGTGATGGCGGGAAAGGGATGCAGCGGATCGCCTAGCTTGTCGGTTGACAAAGGCTGGACGTGATATTCCAGATCCGGCGTTTCCAGCGCGGGATCGGATTTGGTGAACATCCCGAATTGGCTGGGTGCCATCGACATTGGGCCTGATTGGGTCAGCCCGTATTGCAAAGCAATCCGAGCCTTGCCCAAGATGGAATTCGCCATCGTGTTCAACGTTTTAGCGTTCTTCACTTTGTACACGGTTCGGATCTGCAGATGGTCCTGCAGGTTCTCTCCGACGCCGTTGCTTTCGTGCAGAAGGTCGATGCCCAGCGAACTGAGCACATCGCCGCGACCGATCCCTGAAAGCTCCAATATCTTTGGTGAGTTTATCGCACCCGCAGTCAACAGCACCTCATGCCCCGCAAGTGCCTCCAACACTTGCCCCTTGTGGCGAAACCGGACGCCGCGCACGGATTTACCGTCCAGGATCAGGCGGTCGGTGGTGGCCTGGGTTATCACCCGCAGGTTCGGGCGCTTTGAGGCCGGGCGCAGAAAGGCTTTGGCGGTGTTCCAACGCACGCCGTTCTTCTGATTCACTTCAAAAAAACCCGACCCTTCGTTGTCGCCATCGTTGAAATCGTCGCGCGGCTGAATACCGAATTCTTTTGCTCCGTCCTGAACCGCCTTCAGGATGTCCCAGCTGAGCTTTTGTTTCTGAACCTTCCACTCACCCCCGCTGCGATGCACATCGGTGTCGCCGCCGTGGTGATCCTCAGATTTCAGGAAATAGGGCAGAACGTCATCCCAGCCCCAGCCTGTGTTGCCCATCTGTCGCCAGTGATCGTAATCCGCCGCTTGCCCGCGCATATAGATCATGCCGTTGACCGACGAGCAGCCCCCCAGCACCTTACCACGCGGATAGACTAGAGACCGCCCGTTCAGGCCGGGCTCGGGCGCGGTTTTCATCATCCAGTCGGTGCGGGGATTGCCGATGCAATAGAGGTAACCCACCGGTATATGCACCCAGTGGTAATTGTCGGATTTTCCGGCCTCTAGCAGCAATACACGCGTGTCGGGGTCTTCGGTCAGCCGGTTTGCCAGCACGCATCCCGCGGTTCCGGCCCCGACGATGATATAGTCATAGTCGCCATCAAGGCGTGTTGCCTGTGTCATGGTCAATCTCGATTGCCTGTTATTTGTGTGCCGATCATAGCGTAGTTTCAGGCTCGGTCTTGCCGCATGTGCGCGCGCGACCAGAAGCCCTGCATCGTTTCGATCAGATCCAGATAAGTGTCGTATCGGTCGCCATAGTGGGTGTGCATGCCCGGGTCGGGTTCAAAAACCTGTTTAACGCGTGTCATCCGGGCGATCCCTTCCTCATAGGTTCCTACCTCGCCCACAGCACGGGCCGCGCCGATAGCCGCGCCCAGAGCGCCGGTCTCGCGGGCTTCGGCCACGGTGATCGGAAAACCCAAACAATCGGCAAACATTTGCGGCCAATGCGGACTGCGCGAACCACCACCCGAAAGAATGGCCCGATCAAGCGAAACACCCGCTTGTTCCAGTACCCCGATATGGCGGCGGTGTTCGAACATTACACCTTCGAACAGGGCGCGCAGCATATGGCCTTCGCCATGCCAGCCAGCCAGCCCGAAAAACCCGGCACGGAACGATGCGCCCTGACCTGAGCCATAGAGGAAGGGGTGAAAGAACGGATCATCTGCCCGGGGTGTCACCCGCCCGACCTGCGCATTGCAATAACCGAACGGGTCATCGTGATGCCCGCCGCGTTCAACCAGCTCGCGCACGTACCATTCCAGATTGGCCGCCGATGTCGCACTGGATTCGATATTGACGAAACGATCCTGGCCAAAGCACGAGGCCATAAAGACGTTCCGGTCGTTGACCGGCGCTGCTGAGAACACCTGATTGATGCTCCAGGTTCCGGCGATGATCGAAGCCTCGCCCGCGGCAACCACACCTGACCCCATGGCGCTTGAGATCACGTCGAAAAACCCGCCGATCACCGGGGTTCCGGGCGCCAGGCCGGTCGCGGCAGCTGCATCAGCGGTCACGACCCCGGCAATATCCCCGGGGTCAATCAGGTGCGGCAAGAAATCCCGCGCATCCGAAAGCCCGTAGAGCGTCAGCAATTCGTCGTCATAGACACAGTCCGGCATTCGGGTCAGTCCGCAGCCGGACATGTCCGACATATCGCTGACGCGCTCACCGGTCAGTTTGAACGTAATGAAGTCCTTGCACAGCATTATGGTCTGTGTGCGGTCGTAAATCTCGGGCCGGTGTCGCTTGATCCAGGCCAGCAAAACCGGAGTTTGCGAGGGCCAGGGGTATTGCAGGCAAATCTCGTGCAATCTATCCGCGTTGGCCGCGGAAAGCTGTGCCGCCAGATCCGCGGCACGAGTGTCCAGCGATTGAATACCGATCAGCGGGCTCCCTGCCCGATCCAGCAGATAGAGCCCGTTGCCATGGCCCGCACATCCAACACCGGCAATCTGATCCGCCTGAATGCCAGCCTTGGCGATACAGCCGCCAATTGCGTCACGCGCGTTGGCCCAAAGCTCATTCAGGTCACGTTCGACAAATCCCGGCTCGGGCGTCGAGGACTGCCCGTCCAGCGCGTGCACCGCAACCTGATGCCCGTCCTGATCAAACAGGACGGCCTTGATTACGGTGTTCCCGGCGTCCAGCCCCAGAAAAAATGTGCTCTTCTCAGCCACGGTTGTAGATATCCCAGGCTTCCTCGCCGTTTGCGCCATTGTGAATCATTGCCATCAGGGCCGACACAACCGCCTTTGGGTTGTCATGCTGATAGATGTTGCGTCCATAGACCATGCCCTGCGCGCCTTGCGCCATCAAGGCCGCCGATTTTTCCAGAACGGTCTTCAGATCCTCTTTGCCGCCGCCGCGAACCAGAACCGGAACCCGGGCCGCCTCGATCACACGGTGAAAATCCTGCGCGTTCTCGGTTGGATCTGCCTTAATGATATCTGCCCCCATTTCCGAGGCAAGACGCACCAGAGTCACAATCTTTTCCGCGTTTCCGTCTACCTGATAGCCGCCGCGAATGTCATTTGGCAGCATGACCAGAGGTTCGATCATCAGCGGCATCCCGTATTTGTCGCACGCAGCCCGAACGCGTGAGATGTTCTCGACGCATTGACGAAACAGTTCGGGTTCATCCGGCAGCATGAACAAGTTCACCACGACGGCCGCCGCATCCATTTCCAGCGCACCGATGATGGGTTCATCAGCGTTTTGCAGTATAGACCACATCACGCTGTGGCGTTGATCATTGTACGGGTTACCCATGTCGATCCGCATGACCAGCGCTGGCTTGTCTTTTTCCGGGCGGTTCTGCAACAGATCTGCTTGCCCATAGGCGCATTGGATCGCATCCGGTTTTGCCTCGATTAATGTGTTCATAACGGCAGGCATGTCTTCCAGACCAACCATAAAGCTGGGCTCGTTACAGACCCCGTGATCAACTGCAACGTCGAGACATCCACCATTGGTGAACATTCGGTTCATGCGGGCTTTGCTGCTAATACGCATTCTTCACTCCGTTCGATATTTCTGGCGGTCAGCGTCTTGGCGGATACGCCGTGAAACTCCGCCAATTCATTGATCAGCACATTGCGCTGATGTTTTAGGTCCTGTTTGGACAGGTTTCGCTCTTGCGCCAGCAGATCGGCCAGAGTGTCGATGACCTGCATCGATATCCCGCCGGTAATGGCCAGCGATGTCCGACGCAGCACGATGTCAGAGAGCGTTTGAGTATATTCCTCACGCAGCAGCAGTCGGATTTCTGCGCGAGTGTAAGGGCAACCGGGGGCCAGGGGCGTGTCCGCCATCGCCGGACTGCCTTGGGCCACCTGTCGGGCTTGCGTACCGTAGTGAGTCACCAAATGCGCGGCACGTTCAGTGCTGAGTTGGTAGTGGCGCACCAATTCCTCTTCCAGAACTGCCGGTTGTGCAGGAAAACTGGCCCCGCCACCTATGGCACTGCCAAGTGTGGACCGGCGTCGGGTTTTGCCCAATTCGGCCAGCACCTCATCGGCTGTTTGTTCGGCAAAGGCGCGGAAGGTGGTCCATTTGCCACCGATCATGCAGAATTGCGGCACCTCTCCATCCAGGCGCCTGGTGTAATGGCCGCGGGAAATCCGCCCGGTGAAATCATGATCGCTGTGAGGCAGGGGACGGATACCGCTATAGCTGAACACGACGTCGTCGGATGAAAACGTCAGGTCAGGGAACACAAGGCGCAACGATTCAAGGATGTAGTCCCGTTCCTCATCTTCGCAGCGCACCCGCCGGGCGCGTTCAACCCGGATATCCGTCGACCCGGCCAGAACCTTGCCCAGATAGGGGAACACAATACACACCCGGCCATCGGTATTCTCAAAATATACCATATGTCCGCCAAGTGCCTTCAGCAGGTCAGGGTTGTCGATGATCAGGTGAGAGCCCTTGGTGCCAGACACCAGCGGCTTGTCCAGCCCATTGCCCAGGGTGCGGATCGTGTCGTCCAGCCACGCGCCGGTGGCGTTGACAATGATCTTTGGCCGAACCGGGAGGGTCACACCCGTGCGCACATCCCGCAGGTGATAGGTGCCGTCCCGCTGGTCCAGCTCAGCATAATTCAGCGCGACTGAGGCGCGATTGGCCCGTGCGGTGTCGCGTAGCATTTCGATGCACAGGCGTTCCGGGTGGCTGATCCATGCGTCGTGATAAACAGCCGACCGTGTGGCCTTGGGCGTCAGATCGGGCCAGGTCTGCCGCGTCTGCGCGGCCGAGTTGAACCCGTGGCGCGGCAAAACCCGGCGGCTACGCGTTACCCAGTCGTATAGCGACAGCCCCAGCTTGATCGGAACCGCGCCCCGGCTGGCAGGTTTTCCCTTCCAGCCCACAAAGCTGGCCGCCGCGTTCAGCATTCCGGAGAACCGAGAGGTGATCGGGATCATCGTAGGCAGCGGGCGCACCAGATGCGGTGCGTTTTCCAGCAGAGCATCGCGTTCGCGTAAGGACTCGCGCACGAGATCGAATTCACCGTTTTCCAGATAGCGCAGCCCGCCATGGATCATCCGGGACGGCGCGGCGCTGCAGCCTGAACAAAAGTCGTTCCGTTCTACCAACAGAACGCGCAAACCCTGCAGGGACAGATCGCGATAGACGCCGATGCCGTTCACGCCGCCGCCGATGACGACCGCGTCAAAGGCCGCATCGCTGCGCAGGCTGGCCAGGTTCTGTTCCCGTTGATCGGACATAACTCTCCTGTTCATTGAAACAGTGTTTCAATGGTCTTTGTGTTTTGGTTTTGATCCGGGATCAGGCGTCCAGATCGCTCAGGTGGTGTTTTGCTTGTTGATCGATTGTCGCAATATCTTCAGCCGACAGGCGCAATTGGCCCGCCCGTGCGTTTTCAGCCGCTTGCATCGCATCCCGCGCCCCACACAGTGAAAAGGTGATGCCCGGCTGCTGAACAGTCCAGGCGATGACTGTCTGCGCTGGCGTCGCGCCGTGCGCCTCGGCAATCGGCGTTATGGTTTTCATCAACTCAGCAACCTTTTCCCGGTTGCCCTGCGAAAAGCCCGGGTTGTCCTTGCGCTGATCATCGCCGGTAAAGACCCGGTCGGGGCCGACCTTGCCCGTCAACAGGCCAAGCGCCAGCGAGGAATAGCTCAGCACCGAAACCCCGTTCTCGCGGCAGACGGGTAGAAGGCTGCCTTCGATGTCACGTTTGACCATCGAATATTCTTCCTGAATGGCGTCCAGCTGACCGGCGGCGACATAGGCGCGAACGTCGTCCGACGAAGTATTGCTGGCCCCGATGGAGCGAATTTTGCCCTGCTGCTTGAGCATCTCCAGCGCCTCCATCGTCTCGGCCACCGGTGTCGTCGTGTCCTGCCAATGGGTGATGTAGTGGTCGATATAGTCGGTCCCCAGACGGGTCAGGCTTTGTTCGACCTCATGAATGATCGCATCCTTGCCCAGATAGCGATGCACCGGTCGGCCGTCATAGTCGAAGAAGTGGTTGCCTTTCTGCGTGTGCCAAACCAGCCCGCATTTGGTGGCCAGTACCACCTGATCACGACGGCCTTTCAGCGCCTTGCCCACGATGTCCTCGGCCACGCCTTGCCCATAGGCCGGGGCGGTATCAATCAGGGTCACGCCAGCATCGACCGAGGCCTGAATTGCGGCGATGGATTTGGCCTCATCTGTGCCACCCCACATCCAGCCGCCTATGGCCCAGGTGCCGAGCCCGATGGCCGAGGCCTCGATCCCGGACGTGCCGATTTCACGTGTCAGCATGTCATGCGACATTCTGCGTTCCTTCCATTTCTTCCAGAACCGCCTTGGCGGTCTCTTCATCGACAATCAGTGAATCCAAAAATTTACCGTTCAGCGCCGCAGTGATCGGCTGCACCTTAAGCGGGCCTGCGGTCACACCGATCACCCTTGTGCATTCGGCCAGATCACCTGGCGGCAATGCGACCAGACGCGAGTTCAGAGCGTAGTTCGATACAGCGCCGTTGCTGTGGATCAGATGCGCCAGAAACTCGCCCACGACACCCATCCCAATCAGCATCTTGCGATCCGCATCCGGTACGGGATGCAGGTCGTAATAGCTTGAACATTCCGGCTCTATCGAACCGATCCCGACCAGCGCCACATTCGCACGCCGTGCCAGATTCAGTACGTCGCGGATCGAAGCGACGTCCATCAGCATGTCCCGCTGTTGCTGGCTTTCGGCAAACAGCGGCGCATGCATCAGCATCGTCTGACCGCCCAGACGTTCCGCCATCTGCGTCGCCAGATGGTTGACGTCCGTGTAATACTTGCCCTGAACCCCGCCGGTCAGCGGCACAACGGTCACGTCAAAGGATTGTTCGGGGGCCAGGCTTTCCACAACGGCGCTGACAGCCTTGCCGCCGGTAATCGCAATCACGTCACCGTCGCGCAGGGTCTCGACCAGACGACCCGCAGCGGCGCGTCCCACCTGTTGCAACGTCGTCTCGACACTGCCCGACACCGAGGGCGTCACCACTGCATCGTTCAGACCGGTGGTCTGTGCCAGCTCGCGCTCCAGATCCATCAACGTCTGGAACGGGGTTTCGATGTCGATCTTCACCATACCCATGCGGCGGCCCTGCGTGATCAGCCGGTTCACCTTGGACGTCGACAGGTTCAGCGCCTTGGCGATGTCAGACTGTTTCTGCCCTTCGATGAAATGCAAAATCAGCACCGTGTGGATCTGTCGGATCAGTTCAAAGTCCTTTTGTTTATCCGTCATGGTCTACCCCCGCCGTTTGTTGAGGTAATGATCGATAGTCACCGCGCTCAGCAGGATCGAGCCGCGGATGATATCCTGCCAGTAGACCGACACATCCAGCAGGGCGAGCGAGCTGGACACCAGCGACAGCAGGATCACCCCGAGGATCGCACCCAGGATCGAGCCCGAGCCGCCATTCAGGCTGGCCCCGCCAATCACGGCGGCGGCGATGATCGTCAGCTCTAGCCCCAGACCAAAGGTGGGCTGGGCCGAGCCGAACCGCGCCATGTAGATGATCCCGGCGATCCCGCACAGGGTCGAACACAGGGTGGTGGTCAGGAAGATGACCTTTTTGGTCCGAATGCCGGAATACGCGGCGGCCTTTTCGTTGCTGCCGGTGTAGAACACCTTGCGGAACATGGTCGTCCGACGCAGCATGAAATCAAAGGCTATCACAAAGACCAGAAAGATGATGATTACAATCGGGACTGGTCCGATGCTGCCTTGCCCGATGAACTTGAACTCCGGCGGTAGGGTATAGAGGCCCAAGGGTCGTCCTCCGGTAAACAACAGGCAGGCGCCGCGCGCGATGACCATGATGGCCAGCGACACGATGAAATGATGCAGACCCACGCGGGTCACAAAAAACCCCATGAAAGCTCCGATCCCCGTGCACAGAGCGATGGAAATTGCTGAGGCAACCCAGGGGTCTACTCCGCTGAGAAACAGCCAGCCCGCGATCACCATTGCCAAGGCCGTGACCGAACCGACCGACAGGTCTATCCCGCCCGAAATCAACAGGATCGTCATCCCAATCACCAGAATGCCATCGACCGCAAAGGCCATCGACATGGCCCGCATATTCGCCCAGGTCAGAAAGTAGGGCGAGGCAAAGGACATGATCAGGAACAGCCCCAGAATGATCACGATCAGCCCTGTTTCACGCATCCGAAACAGCCGTTTCAGCGGCGAGGTGCTGTCGCTCGGGTTTGCCTGGGCCATATTCACTGTGTTGTCCATCTTGTTTTCTCCGCTCATGCAACCGTGGCCTGCGCATCCATGACCGAGGCCAGATGCATGATGTTTTCTTCTGTCATATCCTCACCCGTTACCTGACCGCTGATATGCCCTTCGCGCACCACCAGCACCCGGTCACACACACCGATCAGTTCCGGCAACTCCGAGGAGATCACGACGATTCCGACGCCATCCCGCGCCAGATCCCGCAGAATGCGGTGAATTTCCGCTTTTGCGCCCACGTCGACCCCGCGGGTCGGTTCATCCAGAAAGATCAGCCGCGGGTTCACCGACAACATCTTGGCAAGCGCCACCTTCTGCTGATTGCCACCTGAGAGCGACGACACCGGATCGGAGAGGGATCCGTATTTCATGTTCAGCTTTCGACCCAGCGCTTCGGCCTGCGCCTCCTCCGAGGCCGATTGAATCAACCCCAGCCCATTGGCTACCTGGTCGGGCTTCAGGGCCGAAATATTGGCCGAGATCGGCAGGTCCAGAAACACGCCATCGCCTTTGCGGTCCTCGGACAGGTAGACCATGCCCTTGGCGATGCTGTCCTGATAGGTACGTAGGTTAAGCTTCTCGCCATTCAGCCAGACCTCTCCCGAGATGTCGCCTTCCAAACGGCAGATACCCTTGGCGATCTCGCTGCGGCCTGCGCCGATCAGCCCGGCGATGCCCAAGATTTCACCCTTTTTCAGGCTGAAGGATACATTGCGGAACCGTGTCGCCTCGGTCAGGTTGCGCACATCCAACAGGATATCGTCCGATTTCTCGTCTTTGGTCTGTTTCTCGGGATACAAATTGTCGATCACCCGTCCGACCATGGCGTTGACCACGTCCGAGGGCTGAATCTCTGCCACATTCTGCTTCACGATATGTTGGCCATCCCGGAACACGGACACCCGGTCGCAATTGTCGAATATCTCGACCATGCGGTGCGAGATATAGATGATGGAAATACCTCGATCCGCCAAGTCACGCATGATCCCGAACAGGGTCTGTGCCTCGGCCTCGGTCAGTGCGGCGGTGGGTTCGTCGAGGATCAGGATACGGCAATCGAGGGTCAGCGCCTTTGCAATCTCGACCAGTTGCTGGTTCGAGATCGACAGGTTCTTGACCAAAACGGCCGGATCAATATTGCTGAGCTGGCGAAAGACGTCGCGGGCCTCATGCTCTAGCTTTTTGTAATCCATCAGCCAGGACCTGCTGACATTTGTCTTGGCCATAAAGATGTTTTCGGCGACTGACACATCCGGGCACAGGGCGATTTCCTGATGGACAAACCCGATGCCCAGACGCTGTGCCATTGTCGGCGAGGTGATCTTGACCGGCTTGCCATCCAGCATGATCTGCCCGTCATCGGGTTGCAGGATGCCATCGATAACGTTCATCAAAGTCGATTTACCGGCCCCGTTCTCGCCTGCGATGGCGTGTATCTCACCTTTGCGCAGTTCAAAGTCGACGCCGCGCAAGGCTTTGACTGGGCCAAAGGACTTGCTGAGGTTCGAGATTTTCAGGATCACATCGTCTTGCATGACACCATCGCGCCCAGTTTCGTTTAGGATGGGCGCTGCCTTCGATTACAAGGCAGCACCCTTTTCGGGGATCAGGCCGGATCGCGGCCTTCCATATAGACGTTCAGGTCAAAGCTGTCGGCATTGTCCTTGGTGATGACGGCAAAGCCATTGTCCATGAACGGGATCTGAACCGGGTTGAAACCACTGGTTTGCCAGTCGTTGAACGGGTCAAAGACATCCGCCCGATTGGCCAGGTGCACCGCCATGAAGCCCATGAAGCCCTGCACACCCTGGTTGGGGTTCAGCGACATGTGAATGTTGCCCGCCTTGATATGTTCCAGCGTTGTAGGCGTCACATCCGCATGCATGATCAGCAGGTCCGAGTTCGCTTCCAGCTTGGCCGCAACCGCGCCTTCGGCTGAACCTGCCTCAGGGATCCAGATCGCGGCCACATTCGGGTTGGCCTGAATGATCGACGCAGTAGCGCGATAGGCGGCGTTGCTGTCCTGATTGGTGGCCTGACGACCGACCAGGTTCATGGTCGGATAATTCTCTTCCATATATGCGACCAGGGCCGTCACGCGTAGGTCGTGGTTCGATTGGCCCGGGTTCTCCAGCACCGCATATTCCGCGCTGTCACCCACTTGCTTGACAATCTCTTCGGCGGCAAATTTCGCCTCGGCCAGGTTGTCCGACGTAATATACGCGGTCCGGTCCGAGTTCGGGCTGTCGGCGGCAAAGGTTACAATCTCGGTGCCGTTGCCGATGGCCCGGTTGATCGGCTCGATGAACGGGTCCGACTGCATGGGGTGCAGCAGGATACCGGCGGGGGTCTTGACCAGATCCTGTTCGAACGATGCGATTTGTTTGGTGATATCGTAATCGGGTGTGCCCGAGAATACCGTTTCGCAGCCGAATGCCTCGGCCGCCTGTTTGAAGCCCTGGTAGACAGGCACCCAGTAGGGGTGGCCCGAGACCATGACGTTCATGATATACGTCTCACCGGGTTCGCACATGATCCCCTCAGCCGCCGCCGGAGCTGCGGCCGAGATGCTGCCGACGAGTGCAGTTGACGCAAGAACTGTCTTGAGTTTCTTATAGTTCATGGAATTCCTCCCTAGGTCGATTGCTCGTCGCTCCTGAAATAGTTATCCTCCACAGCATCAGGAACGCAAGAAATTTCAGTGCGCGCATTTTGTTGCACAGCTTTATTCATAGGTGGAGCGTGCGCTTGGTCAACGAAGTTTAGGACAATTCCCAAAACTTGAAAAAAATTTCACAAATACTCGCGCTGTGTCGCCGACTATCGGTTGTTTCGCAATCTTTTGTAAAAGCCAATCTAGGCGGTTTACTGGACACATCTATCCTGCGGATAATGCAATTTGTGGGCAGCTCCGGTGTTGCAAGGGTTTTCTTTGTGATTTTGATCGTTTTGCGTAGCGGTCATTTGTCCGGCCTATTTGTGCGGCGCGTTTGACCGCTGGCCCTGATGAAATCCACATGCTGGATCCCTATCAAGCCCGAAGTGGACATTGGATTTGAAGCACACTTGGCGGGTCAGCGGAAAAAGCTGCCAGCCCGGATGACCGTCTTTTCTCCAGCGTAAATTTGTTGGTTGTCTTCCAATAGACCCACTAAAAGTCGCACGTCCACAAGGCCGCCATACTCTCGGAACTGGAATTGCCTGAGAAAGAGACTGAAGACTTAAGTGCGTTTATGAAGACGCTATCCTGTACACAGTCGCCCGTGGTTCAAACTTATGGCATCATTCCTGCAGATCAGGTCAGAAAAAAAACCGCCGTTCGCTGCAACTTACGTGAGTATTTGTAGCTTGTCCGAAGGGTACACAAAAATCCATCGGGATGGCCAAAAATCACACCCAAAAACAAAGAGTGAATGGTGTGACTACATTCCATAAAGTTGCCTTTTAGGTTCCAAATGCACCTGCCCTTGAAAAAGTTTATTCCGAGTACTTTCGAAAAGTCCGCACGATGCCCATCGTCTAAATTTTCTTGTTTTCAATACAGTAAGGCGCTGTATCTTGAACGGAAAGGACCACCGTTGGGACGCGGGAGATTTCACAATGGAATTGATTACAGAACAACTGCGCGCCTTCCCGATCATGGCACTGTTTCTTTGTCTGGGTCTGGGATACGGCGTAGGGAAGTTTCGGGTCGGCAAGTTCGAACTGGGGGGCATCGCTGGTACATTGTTGGTGGCGGTCTTCATTGGCCAGATCGGCGGTATCAACCTCAGTACCGATGTTCAGAATGTTTTCTTTTCCCTCTTCATTTTTATGGTTGGCTATAATGGCGGCCCGCAATTTTTTGCGGCCTTGAACCGAACTGCGCTGACCAAGTTACTTGCCGCGTTTATGATGACCCTCTGGGGGTTGTTTTTTGTTATTGTTGTGGCTCGGTTGGCCGGCTTGGACAAAGGGTTGGCGGCTGGATTGGCCGCTGGTGGCCTGACACAATCTGCAATCATCGGCACCGCTGGAAATGCCATCGATCTGCTTGGGCTGGCCGCAGATGAGGCAGAAAAGCTAAAAACCAACATCGCCGTAGGATACTCGGTTACTTATATCTTCGGCTCGATCGGCCCAATATTGGCAGTTAGTGTCATTCCAATCATCATGCGTGTCGACCTGCGGCAAGAAGCGATTAAGCTGGCTCAGAAACTCAGCGGCGGCGGTCGCAAACTAGAGGAAGGTGAGTTCCTTCCTATGAACCGGTTTGACGCCCGAGCCTATCAGGTAAATGCCGATGCAACCATTGCCGGAAAAACCGTCAAAGACATCGAAAGCGGTTATGATGGTGATCTGATCGTCGAACGGTTACTCCACGATGGCGCTCCTGTGGATCCGAATCCTGAAACAGTGGTCAATGCCGGAGACGTTGTGGTCGTCTCCGGCCTCGTAGCGACTTTGACCCAGTTCGAGGGTAGCGCCAGTGGTGAAATCGGAGAGTATCCTCCTGAACTGACGGTTGTAGAGGAACGTCGCAACGTAGTGGTCACCAACCGCAAACTGACCGGCAAAACGTTGGCAGAATTGAGCGAGGCTCTGACAGCGGATCAAAGGCGCGGCGTTCACATCTCAAAGATCACCCGCATGGGCCATGATGTCCCTGTCCTGCACAACACCGAGATACACGCAGGTGACGAGGTCAGTATTGTCGGTCACAAGGACGATCTGAATCGAGTTGCGAAAGTTGCGGGCTACGTTCCGCCTTCGGCCTCGGTAACCAATTTCATTGCATTGGGGATCGGCGTCGCCATCGGCTTTCTGATAGGAGAGATCAGTTTTGTCATCGCAGGAACCAAAGTGGCTTTGGGGTCCGGTCTCGGTTGCCTAGTTACAGGGTTGATCATCGGCTACATGCGCATCCGGCGACCCAAGATCGGCGGCATTAACCGAGGGGCCGCGAATTTCCTTCAGAGCTTTGGACTAGCTGTGTTTGTTGGTGTCGTTGGCCTCAATGCAGGCAAGCCCGCACTAGAAGCGATTCAGGAATATGGGATCACGCTGTTGCTGTTGGGTGTGGTGGTTACATTGATGCCCATGATCGTGCAGTTCCCAATCAACTATTTCGCCCTGCGTATTAAAAACCCGATTGAGGCCTGTGCGGTTGTGACCGGATCACGCTCGGGCAATCCCGGTTTTGCGACACTATTGGAAAAGGCCGGAAACTCGACTCCCACACCAGCTTTCACCATGACCTATGCCGTGGCTAACATCTTCCTAACGCTCTGGGGACCGTTGGTTGTGGCTTTTGTTCCGTGAGTCAAACCGGAAATGGGCGCGACAACCGGGGTCCTAACCTGGACGGGTGGGATCAGCGTTTGTGCAAACCATCACGCTGATCCGTTCCTCTTTGCTATTGCTAGATCTCAACCGTGCAACGGCAGTCCTTTCGAGGCACGGTAGGCCTGCACGTAACCCGTGGCCACCGCGCGCACCGCTCTTCCGATCTGGCGGTAAGCACTATCATCCAAATTGGCGAACGATACCCGCGCTGACCAGTTGGGCGCGTCAAAGCCCGATCCATTCAGCAAAACGATCCCGTGATCCTGAGCCAGTTTGAAGGATATATCTAGCGGGTGGACATTCTCTTTAATCCACTCGACCACCTCCTCTCCCACGTATTTACGGAGCCAGAATTCGAAGTCGATGATACCGTAGTATTTGTCGAACAGCGGGTTATCTGGAACTTCGATGCCCATCCCTTCGACCAACTCGTCAAAGCGGTGCTTCAGAATACCCCAGCAGAATTTCTGATAGGCCTTCTCTTCGTCCATAAGCTCGACCAGTGAAAACAAAGTCATCATCACCTGCTGCGGCAGTGATAGACCTGCGGTGTGGTTCAGCGCAACATCGCGGCTGTCGGCGACGATCCGGTCGATGAACTTGAACGAGGATGGATCAGGCGTCAACGTTTCGTACCGTGCGTTGACGACGGCCTTGGTTTCGTCCGTAGCCTCCGCAATCATCTTGTCGAAGATGTTGTTCTCGGCCACCAAAATCGCGCCCAAACGCCACCCGGTGCAACCGAAATACTTGGAGTACGAATAGACCCCGATTGTGTTCTCAGGCAGATGCCCCAAGATAGACTGAAAATTCGGAACGAAGGTCCCGTAAACATCGTCAGTCAGAATGATCAGGTCCGGGCGGCGGTTCTTTACGAACTCGACAAGCCGAGTCGAGACTTCGGGGCTGATAGCGACTGAAGACGGGTTGCCCGGGTTGACCAGAAATAGTGCTTTGACTTTCGGGTCGGACAAGATTTCGAAATCATCGTCGTTCAGTTGAAAGTGGTCCTCTTCTTTCGAAGATACATCCACGGTGTTCAGCCCATAGTCTTCAAGTACCGGCATTTCCAGATAGGGTGTGAAAATCGGTGTGCCCAACGCAATGGTGTCGCCGGCATTCAGCAACCGCTGGTTCTTGAGTGCCTTGAAAATATAACACATTGCAGCGGTTCCACCCTCAACTGCGTAGATATCGAACTTCGCATCCGGGCGGTGCCCCGCGCACATCGCCCACATAACGTATTCGTGGACAATCGCCTCGTTGTGCTCCATGCACCGGTCGGGCATCGGGTAGTGGTCGCCAACAATACCGTCGGTCAACTCGAGCACGAAATCGTCCGGTGTAAAACCAAATTTCTCAATCGCAAAATCCACTACGGCCACCAAAGTTCCCGCCCCTGGAGGGCCGTTTCCTTCAACCGATTTGGAACAATATGCTTTTAGCCGGTCATAACAGCCTGGCCCTTGCGGCATCCCGGCCAAACCGACCTGCGGCTCATTACGATGGCGCTGAGCTTCTGTCATAGCGAACTGCCCTAAAAGGAAAAACGCCTCCCGCGCTTTAGTGGCGATCCAGTTAGGGTTCCCTCGACCGGCATTGAGGTATGGCAAAGCCATCTGCCGCGCCTCTTTTTGCGCCAACTTAATAAGTTCGTCTTTGATTTGGAAAGGACTTAGGTTTTCAAATCTATGCAGGTTGAGTGATTCTGGCATGACATCAAATCCTTGCGTTAAAACAGATGACGTAGTTTAGCGGATCGCATGCAAGACATTGTGTCAATTAAAACAACGCTATTTGAAGGGAACGGTGTAAAACCGAATACTACTAGTCTTCGTAACAAGCCTTGGGCGTAACCATTTTGCAAGGCAGACAGAGTGATGGAATTTACGCCGAGGCTTTGGGCTCGGTAGTAACATCCCACGAACATTTGCAAAGTTCTCTATCTGCGCATAGCTGCCATTTTTGAGGATCCATGCCGCAACTGCATCGAACGGCAGCTTGGTGGCCAGACTGTTACTTTTTCAGTTCGACAGAATGATACAATCGCAAATTGCGGTGGGGTTTTCTTCCCCACCATTTTCCTTTCGTGGGCCAGCGGGATTTGGACAGGTCAAACGCTCTGGCCGTCAGTGTGAGGGCGCGGCCCTCCCCCTCGGGCAACCCTATTAGACCCGCCGTGTCCTCGGCCGTGCCTGCGGGCCGCACCACCCCTGCCGATTAGCATTGCCTCGCCCCCTCCCGCGTTCGCCACGTGGCAGATCAGCAGGAACAGGCGGCTTCGCCGTCTGATCTGCAAATCAGCCCTGATTTCCGGAAGGGAAGCCAGATCAAACGAAACAGTCTACGGGAGTACGAAAAAGGGGGTGTTGGGTCAGTTTATGACGCAAAGGTCAATTTCGTCTGACGTCCAACTGTCAGGCGACACATAGTTTTGCCACTCAATGACAGCTAAGCTATTGATTTTGAATCATGCGGAAATTCTTCTGCGCACAGGTTTTGCCATTTGCGACTCAAAAGCCTTCCACAACATGGGTACTTCTAGATAGCCGTCATTACTCGAAATACGGTGAAAGCTGGGAAAGCGTCTACGTCGAACTTCAGCACGAAATGAAGTCCGTCATGTGATCAAATATACTTGCCCTTCAAGGAAGGAGACACCGAAGACGGGATTTCAGAAGAGAATACAGTTTCAATTGAACGTATTCAGAGGATCAAACCAAATCCCGAGCCTAAATATAACCAAGTTTTGCGTTTCATTCTTCAATCCTGAAACCCATTTCAAGCATCTGCTTTAGACAGTTACGGCCTGCAACAACTTATCGCGTGTCACGTCTTCCCTAGTGCCGTTGATCAAGACTTCTCCGCGTCGCAACACGATAAATCTGTCGGCAAGGTCATAGGCAAAGTCAAAGTATTGCTCCACCAGGATGATTGCCATTCCGCTCGTGGTTCTGAGGTGCCGGATGACTTCGCCTATCTGTTGGATGATGTTGGGCTGAATTCCTTCGGTCGGCTCGTCCAACAGCAGCAGGCGTGGCCGCGTGATCAGTGCCCGCGCGATCGCCAGCTGTTGCTGCTGACCGCCAGAAAGGTCACCTCCGCGACGGTTTTGCATCTGTTTGAGGACCGGGAACATATCAAAAATTTCACTTGGGATGAAATGCTCGCTGGCTGGCAGACAGGCGTACCCCGTTTCAAGGTTTTCGCGAACTGTGAGCAAAGGAAATATTTCACGACCTTGTGGAACATAAGCCACGCCTTTCCACGCCATTTGATGAGCAGGCAGGACACCCAAAGGTTTCCCGTCCAGATCCAGATTGCCACCCGAGCGCAGATGCGTACCTGATATTGCTTTCATCAGGCTGGTTTTCCCGACACCATTGGTCCCCATGACACAAGTCACTTCACCTTGTCTGGCTTCCATGGAAATCCCGTTGAGGATCTGCGAATGCCCATAATGTAAAGTCAGATCAGTCAGCTTCAGCATTGTTTAGCGCCCTAGATAAACGTCGATGACGTCCTGGTTAGATGTCACGTGATCAAGACTGCCTTCAGCCAAGGCGGACCCTTCGTGTAAAACCGTGACTTTGCAATTCAGGCGTCGGACAAATTCCATATCGTGTTCCACCACGACAACGGCACGGGTTTTGGCGGCTTGTACCAGTAAGTCGGTGGTGTGTTCGCGCTCCTGCGGTGTCATGCCGGCGGCAGGTTCGTCCACCAGCAAGAGTCGTGGCTCCTGGGCCAGCAGCATGCCAATTTCCAGCCATTGTTTTTGACCGTGGCTCAGTTCACCAGCTTTGCGGCTTAGGTCTTGATGCAGACCGATTTCGACAGCCAGATCTTCAACTTTCTGCAAATCCTCAGTGGTGGTTCGATAGAAAAGCACGTGAAGCCAGCCACGTTTGTTCTGAAGCGCCATCAGCAGATTTTCGTGCACGGTCTGGTCTTCGAAAACCGTTGGTTTCTGAAACTTCCGCCCGATCCCAGCCTGCGCAATTTTTGCTTCGGAAAGTCCCAACAAAGATAGGGATTTCTCTCCCCAGATGACACGCCCTTCATCGGGCCGGGTTTTACCTGTGATGATGTCCATGAACGTAGTCTTACCGGCCCCGTTCGGGCCGATCACTGCGCGAAGCTCAACGTCGCCGATCTGGAACGACAAGTTGTTGATAGCTCGGAAACCGTCGAACGTGACCGAAACACCGCTAACCTCAAGCAAAGTGTTCATTCCATGGCCTCCTTCTCTCGCAGGGCGCCGTCACCCGGTCCCAAATTTGCCCCATGCCTGTCCGGGTGGCGGCGGTCGGTCCACAAGTCGAACAATCCTCCGATGCCCTGCGGGGCAAACAACGTAACCAACACGAAAGTTACGCCCAGTAGCACCTGCCACCAGTCGACCCATTTGATCGTGTAAAACCCAAGCGAAATATCCGGGGCCTGCCCGCCCGTGAACCACGTACTCAGAAGGCTGACAAAAGCTGCGCCAATTACCGCGCCGTACAAGCGGCCTCGTCCACCGATGGCGACCCAGACGGCCAAATAGATCGAGGCGATGGGGGCCATCTCCTCGGGATTAATGATGCCAGCTTGCGGATAGTAAAGCGCGCCGGCAATGGCTGCGATGCAAGCAGTCAGGGTGAAGATGGCCAGCTTGTAGACCTCGACCGAGTAGCCAAGGAAGCGCACTCGTGCCTCGTTATCGCGAATGCCGCGGATGACCGAGCCGAACTTGCCTGACACGATCCATGCGGCCAGCATATAGCCCAGACCCAGCGCCAGTGCTGAAGCCCAGAGGAACCAGATCGACACCACGTCCTGCGAGGCGGTGACACCTGGCAGGTTCTGCAAGCCGGACAGCCCGTTATTGCCGCGCAAGCCGCTGTCGTTCTGGAACAGGTACAGGGCCAGCGCCAGAGTCATAGCCTGCGTCAGAATCGACAGATACACACCGGTGACACGGCTCCGGAAAGCCAACCATCCGAAGATCAGCGCCAGCAAACCGGGGGCCAACACAACCAGAACAAGCTGCAGGGTCAGGCTGTGGGAAAACGCCCAGATCAACGGAAATTCCGACGATCCGACAACGCCAAAGACTTGTGTAGCGATGGCGTCCACCACCTCGGCCGAAGTCGGTGGAATTTCGGCCTGTGCCAGCGAGTCTACCACGATCAGGCGTGTACGCTCGTACATCAGCCACATACCGATCATGTAGCCGCCCAGCCCGAAAAAGGCGAAGTGGCCCAACGACAGGATGCCAGTGAAGCCCCAGACCAGATCCATCGCCACTGCGATCAGGCACAGGCACAGGGTCTTGCCCAGTGTTTTAACGAAACTGGTCGAGATTACGCCGATCCCGAAACCCTCGGACAGGATGGTCACGCTCAGGGTGAACAGGGACAGGATGGCAAGAAAGACCAGCACGGATGGGTTCTTGGAGATAAAGCTGCGTTCCATGGCTCAATCCCCCGCCGCGCGGCCCTTGAGGGCGATGATGCCCCTTGGCCGGAACTGGATGAAAATGATGATGAAGATGATCATGTAGGTTTGCGCCGCGAGGGTGTTCGATGGGTTCATCCACTCGATCCCTTTCTGCAGAAAGCCGATCATTCCGGCACCCGCCAGCGCGCCCCAGATGTTGCCGACACCGCCGACAACGACGGTCATGAAGCTTTGTACGATATAATCGTTGCCCAAATCTGATGTGACCTTGGCAAAGAGGCCGATGGCGACACCCGCAATCCCGGCGATGCCCGAGCCCAGCCCGAAGGTCAGCATGTTCACCCGCCCCGGATTGATCCCCATCGACCCCGCCATGCGCGGGTTCTGCGTCACCGCGCGCATCTCAAGCCCCAGCCGGGTCCGTTTCATGATGTAGAGGAACAGCCCCAGAAAGATCATAGCCAGCACGAAGATCGCGATGCGGATATAGCTGATCGCGACCACGTCGTTCAGCACCCACGCCCCGTTGAGCCAGCCTGGAGCGGTCAGCGGACGAGCCTGTGTACCAAAGATGTTCTTGGCCAGTTGCTGCAGGGCAATTGAGATACCGAACGTCGCCAGAAGTGTCTCCAGCGGCCGGGCGTATAGCCAGCGGATCACCAACCTCTCCATTGCGACACCCATGGCAAATGTCACGGCAAAGGCCATGGGGATTGCCACGACGATCGAAAGCGTGTGGTCAGGGATAAACTGTTGCACCACGTAGCCGGTATAGGCGCCCATCATAATAAACTCACCATGGGCCATGTTGATCACGCCCATCACGCCGAAGGTGATGGCCAGACCAATGGCGGCGAGGAAATAGATCGACGCCAGTGAGATCGCGTCCAGCGTCAGGTCGAGTGTTTGGTTCAGGCCGACCTTCAGTTCGATCTGTTCCAGAGTTTTCTCGGCTGCTTCGGTGACCTCAGCAGACGACTCGCTGTAGGTCTCGAAGAATACATGCGCGTTTACTGCAGCGTCGATGTCTGCGTCCGTGAATAAGGCTGGCACAAGCCCGGCCTCTGCCAGAGAGGCATACGCACGCTCGCGCATTGCATCTGAACTCAGTTGCGCGACGGGAATGTTACCTACACGACCACCGACAATGTTAGTCGATAGTGCCGCTCTGATATCATCCGCTGAAACACGCGGTGGGGCGAGGTTTCCCGCAACGAGCAAGTCATATGCTTCGTTGGACGTTAAGACTTCTGAGCCCACTTCAAGAATAACTGCGACGTTCAGGTCCGTGGGCAATTCGAGAGCGGCGTGCCGGGAGGTGACGACCAAAGGGTTCAAAGCGGCACGAACATTTACGCCCAGATCGCCGGACATTTCTTCGATTGCGGCCACGCGGGCTGCGGTATCTTCATCAAATCCAATCGTCAGCAATCGTTCAAGCCGCTGTTTTTGCGCTTTCAATTCCGTGTCCGGTTCATCGTCTATCGAAGCCCGCAGCGGCTCTAATAGTGCGCTTTCGGGATCACGCTGAATGGATTGCAGGGCCGCCAGCCGCTTCGCGCGGTTGGGATCGGTCAGTTGGAACTGCACCAACGCTGTCCCAATCATCGCGCGGATACCGCTGTTGGGCTTCAACTGCTTAAGCTCGGACTTCTCGAAGGTGCCGACGATCGCACCTGTATCGAAATCGGTCAGTTCATACGACCGCCCCTCACCTTTCTGGCCAGCGAAGAACAGACCGTCAGACTTGCGCATCCACATGTTTTTGGCGGCCCATGTCTCAAGCATTACTTGCGCCTGAGGCAAACCGCTCGACGCAATAGCATCAATCGCCGGTTTGATCGTCTTACGCGAGCTTTTGGCGATGATCTCCTGATGTTCTTGCAGGATCGGTTGCAGACCGACCTCTTGAGCGTTTGCAGTCAGGCAGGCGCACAGGATTGCGAGGCCCGCAAGGAAAAGTCGTACCATGTGGTGAAACCCGAATGTCTTTTGTGGCAAGGCGGGCAAACAAACCCGCCTTGCGTGGTCTGTTAGTAGTTCGACAGGGTCTGAACGCAGGTCTTGGTCTCGGTGTTGTACATACCGCAACCCAGCTCTTTCCAATCAGAGACCAGCACAGCCGACTCCGGAAGGAAATCAGTCCACGCGTCACCCGGCACGACTTCGGTTTCGCTGATGATATCGAACTGGCCGTCTTCCTGAATCTCACCGATCAGAACCGGTTTCGCCAGGTGGTGGTTCGGCAGCATCACAGCCGTACCACCAGTCAGGTTCGGGAACTCTTGCCCATACATCGCACCGCGGACGGCATCGACCTCGGTGGAACCGGCCTCGGTCGCCGCGTTCACCCACATGTTGAAGCCGATGTAATGCGCCTCCATCGGGTCGTTGGTCACGCGCTCGTCGCCCATGGTGGCTTTCCAGGTGTCCACGAATTCTGCGTTGACCTCGGTATCCGCCGACTGGAAGTAGTTCCAAGCGGCGAGGTGACCGACGAGGTTGGTGGTATCCAGACCGGACAGTTCTTCCTCACCGACCGAGAAGGCCACGACCGGAATGTCATCTGCCGAAACACCAGCCGCTGCCAGTTCCTTGTAAAATCCGATATTGGCGTCACCATTGATGGTCGAAATCACGCCGACTTTCTTGCCATCCGCGCCTAACGCGACCACATCAGCCACAATCTTGGACCAGTCGGAATGGCCGAAAGGGGTGTAATTGACGAAGATATCGTCATCAGCAATACCCTTTTGTTTCAGATAGCTTTCAAGAATATTGTTGGTGGTTCTGGGGTAGACATAGTCCGTGCCGAGCAAAGCAAATTTCTCGACCCCCAGTTCCTCCAGAAAATAGTCTGTCGCAGGGATTGCCTGTTGGTTCGGCGCGGCGCCGGTGTAAAATACGTTTTTCGAGGACTCCTCGCCCTCATACTGAACCGGGTAGAACAGCAGGCCGTTCAGCTCTTCGATGACCGGCAGCACCGATTTCCGGCTAACCGAGGTCCAGTTGCCAAAGATCACGTCCACCTCATGCACGGTCAGCAGCTCGCGCGCTTTTTCAGCAAATAGCGGCCAGTCGGATGCGGGGTCGACCACAACCGCCTCAAGCTGCTTGCCCAGCAGGCCGCCCTTCGCGTTTTGCTGATCGATCAGCATCAGCATTGTGTCTTTCAGCGTGGTTTCCGAGATCGCCATCGTGCCGGACAGCGAATGCAGCACGCCAACCTTGATCGTGTCCTCAGCCGACAGTGCGGCGGTGGCCATGGCAGCAAATACAAGTGATCCGGCGAGCGTGGATTTGAGCGATTTCATATAATCCTCCTGGCGGGGCCGGGAGAGAGGGCTTGCGCAAAGGCACACTCTTCTTCTACCTGATCCCCGCAACTGTTGTTGCGTTCCGTGTGGCGGTTGTGTTCGAGGTCCAATTCGCGCAGCCGTCACACACCCCCGGGTCGTTTCCGCGGTGGTACCCATACGGTTTCTGCATCGCAGCAAGCTTGGCAACTTACCATTTACCCAATTTGGGAAATCGGCGAGATGCGCCTATTTTTTCATCCAAGACCGGGGTCGCTGTCTAAAATTTAGACGCGCGATGTCGAAATAAGCAGATTTCGACACTGTAGATTAGTGTTCCGCCCCTTCAACAGAGAAACAGGTGCCACCAAACCAAGCTCTATAGGTGCCTTATTACCCAAGTTACAGCCATATTGCCCACGCACAGTGCTGTTCCACCGCGTGCTGCAGGCGCCGTCAGCTTGAGCACCAAGCAATTGGGCGACAGGACGGTGCTGAACAAGTTTCGCCAGTCCGGGTCTTTTAAGTGCCTGTTCCCCAGAACCAATACACCTGATCTTGCCGCGGTTCTCTTAAACACTGCCGGCGGTGTAACCGGCGGCGATTCATTTCGATTTGCCGGCAAGGCGGCGAAAGGAACGGCGCTGACCTTGACAACACAAGCCTGCGAGCGCGCCTACAAGGCCAAGCCGCAAGAATGTGGCCAGATTACCAATCATCTGACAGTTGAGGCCGGAGCCCGGCTGAACTGGTTGCCGCAAGAGACTATTCTGTTCAATGGCAGTGCTTTGGACCGCCGCCTCAGGATCGATATGGCGCCGGATGCCGAGATGCTGATGGTAGAGCCGCTGGTCTTCGGTCGCGCGGCCATGGGCGAGACACTGACCGACATCCGCTTGCGCGATCAGATAGAGATTCGACACGCAGGGGCGCTGGCGTTTCTGGATACGATACGGTTCTCGGGGAATTGGCACTCTCACCTTTCGAAGCCAAATGTTGCAGATGGCGCGGGTGCGATGGCGCTGATCGTCTTTGCGTCGAAAGCGGCCGGAACTCGACTGGATTCCATTCGCAAAATGCTACCCGATACTGCCGGCGCAACCTTGATCCAACAGGACCTGCTGGTCGCCCGTATTCTGGCCGACAACAGCTTGGCTCTTCGCCGCACATTGATGCCGATTTTGCGCCGGTTGAACAAAGACACATTACCCCGATGCTGGATGCTCTGACATGAACCTGACACCTCGTGAAAAAGACAAACTTCTGGTCGCCATGGCCGCCGAGGTCGCCCGAAAGCGGCTGGACCGCGGCGTCAAACTGAACCACCCCGAGGCTATCGCCCTGATCACCGACGCCGTGGTCGAGGGCGCGCGAGATGGCCATTCGGTTGCCGACATGATGCAGGCCGGGGCTGAAGTGATCACCCGCGGCCAATGTATGGAAGGCGTGCCCGAGATGATCCACGAGGTGCAGATCGAAGCCACCTTCCCGGATGGCACCAAGCTTGTGACTGTCCATAACCCTATTCGCTAAACCTCAGAGGAGTTCCCAATGTATCGCATGCTGTTTCCCGCCCTTATTCTGGCTGGCCCTGCCATGGCCCATTCGGATACCCATGTTCACTCCCATGGCAGTGATTATGCCCTGCTCGCAGCTGGGCTGGCATTGATCGCGGTCATCGCTGTCACAGTGATTATGAAACTGCCAAAATGATCCCCGGTGAGATCATACCCGCCGAGGGTTCACTGACGCTAAATGCCGGACGCAGCAGTCGTCTTGTTGTTGTCGCCAACACCGGTGATCGACCCGTTCAGGTCGGCAGCCATTACCATTTCGCCGAAGCGAACTCCGCCTTGGATTTCGATCGCTATGCAGCTTTAGGGATGCGATTAGACATCCCAGCAGGTACTGCCGTGCGATTTGAGCCGGGTCAGACTCGCGAGGTTATGCTGGTGCCCTACGACGGGCGCCGCCACATCTACGGTTTCAATATGCATATCATGGGGGCTCTGAAAAATGCCGGGCAAAATCAGTCGGAGTGACTACGCCTCTATGTTTGGCCCCACGGTCGGCGACAAAGTACGATTGGCGGATACCGATCTGATTATTGAGGTCGAGAAAGACCTGATCGTTGAGCGTGCAACAGCCGCGCGTTTCAGCGAAACCGGGCACCGCGAAGACGTCTATGGCGAGGAGGTCAAGTTCGGTGGCGGCAAAGTCATTCGTGATGGAATGGGGCAATCTCAGTTCACGCGCGCCGAGGGCGCCGTGGATACGGTGATTACCAACGCGCTGATTGTCGATCATTCCGGTATCTACAAAGCGGATGTGGGGCTTAAGAACGGGCGGATCGCCAAGATCGGCAAGGCGGGAAACCCCGATACGCAGCCTGGCGTAGACATTATCATCGGTCCGGGGACCGAGGCAATCGGAGGCGAGGGCCGCATCCTGACGGCGGGCGGGTTCGACAGCCATATTCACTTTATCTGCCCACAACAAATCGAAGATGCGCTGCATTCCGGCCTGACCACTATGCTGGGCGGCGGCACCGGTCCGGCGCATGGGACGCTGGCGACCACCTGCACCCCCGGCCCCTGGCATATCGGGCGGATGTTGCAGGCGGCAGATGCCTTTCCCATGAATCTGGCCTTTGCAGGCAAGGGCAACGCCTCATTGCCCGCAGCGCTTGAGGAACAGGTCCGTGCTGGGGCCTGCGCCCTGAAACTGCATGAAGATTGGGGCACGACCCCTGCCGCTATCGACTGCTGCCTATCGGTGGCTGATGCGATGGATGTGCAAGTGATGATCCACACCGACACGCTTAACGAATCTGGATTTGTCGAAAACACCGTGGCCGCCATAAAAGGCCGCACGATCCACGCCTTCCACACCGAAGGCGCTGGCGGAGGCCATGCCCCGGACATCATCAAGATCTGCGGCGAGAACCACGTTCTGCCGTCTTCGACGAACCCGACGCGGCCCTTCACCGTGAACACAGTCGAGGAACATCTGGACATGCTGATGGTCTGTCACCACCTCGACAAATCTATTCCCGAGGACGTAGCCTTTGCAGAAAGCCGCATTCGGCGTGAGACAATCGCAGCCGAGGATATCCTGCACGACATGGGTGCTTTCTCGATCATCGCGTCTGACAGTCAGGCCATGGGTCGAGTTGGAGAAGTCTTGATCCGCACGTGGCAAACCGCAGACAAGATGAAGAAACAGCGCGGGCGCCTGCCCGAGGAAACCGGTGAGAACGACAACTTTCGCGTCCGCCGCTATATTGCGAAATACACCATCAACCCGGCCATTGCACATGGCCTGAGCCACGAGATTGGTAGTATCGAGGAAGGCAAACGCGCTGACCTCGTCCTGTGGAACCCGGCCTTTTTCGGCGTTAAGCCCGAGATGGTTCTGCTGGGCGGCACGATAGCCTGTGCGCAGATGGGCGATCCCAACGCGTCGATCCCTACACCGCAGCCGGTTTATAGTCGCCCAATGTTTGGCGCTTACGGACGGTCGGTGGAAAACTCGGCGATCACATTTGTCTCGCAGGCGGCCCATGTGGATGGGATCGGTGATACACTGGGATTGGCAAAGCAAACCGTCGCCGTCCAAAACACACGAGAAATTGGCAAGCGGAATCTTCTGCTGAACAACGCGACACCGCATGTCGATGTTGACCCGGAAACCTATGAGGTGCGCGCGGATGGCGAATTGCTTACCTGTCAGCCTGCCGAAGTTCTACCGATGGCACAGCGATACTTTATGTTCTGATTAAAATTTACGCTGCATTGCAGCAAACGCATCCCGGGCATGACCAATCGCCTACTACTAAGCGAGTGAAAGATGACAGATATTAGAACGGAAGGGAGGACCAACGTCTCGCAATTTTACGAGGGTCCCAATGGCACACACAGAAAATCAACAGCATTCCGGTTTTTCCGTATTCGGTCTGTTCTCGGCAATTGGTTCGTCGATCTATTCGGCTCTTGCTCGATTGGCAGAAGCACGATCGCGCACCGATCAAATCCAGTTCCTGCAATCGCTGAGCGACGAAGAACTGCGCAAACGCGGCCTGTCACGCGACCGGATCGTACAACACGTTTTCGCGGGTTCTATCTGGTAATAGCTACCCGTTCCACAGAGGGGGCGCTGGCATGACCATCCTCCTTTGTACAGCACGGCGGTATTCTGATCATCTACACGGCGAGCCTGCAGATGCCCTGTCGCTGACCTATGAAGACCGTTTTTTGCGGCGCAAGGTTCTGACCTGCGAAAGTGGTGAACAGATTCTCATCGACCTGGCACAAACGACTTCGTTGAACCACGGCGGCGCGTTGGTTCTGGACGATGGTCGCGAAGTGGAAATACAGGCTGCGCCCGAAGCATTGCTGGAGGTAAAAGCCCCGGATCTGACGCGCATCGCGTGGCATATCGGCAATCGCCACACGCCTTGCCAGATCGAAAAGGCTCGCCTGTTGATCCAGGTTGATCACGTAATCCGAGATATGCTTCTTAAAATCGGGGCTACCGTGCGAGAAGTGCACGAGCCGTTCACCCCTGAAGGCGGCGCCTATGGCCACGGCAGGACCCATGGCCACACCCACTGACGCCGACATCCTGACGCTGACACAATGGTTGTCCCCTGCCTATCCTGTGGGGGGGTTTGCCTACTCTCACGGACTTGAATCCGCGATTGACCGGGGAACCGTCGCGAATTCTCAGGATACCGAAGCCTGGATTTCAGATGTGCTAGAATATGGCTCTGGTTGGAATGATGCTCTGTTCGTTGTGGCGGCCTTCAATGCGCTGGACAAAGATGAACTGATCAACGTCGATGTCACGGCGCGGGCCTTTTGCGCGACATCCGAAAGGCTCATGGAAACCGAGTTGCTGGGACAGGCCTTCGGAAATGTCACCAAAGGTGTCTGGGAATTGGACCTTGGGCACTTCACCTACCCCGTCTCGATTGGACGGGCTGCAAGACTACAAAACCTTCCCTTGCTGCTGACGACCAAGATGTTTCTGCAAGCATTCGCAAGCAACCTTGTCGCCTGTGCCACGCGCCTTGTGCCACTTGGACAGACCGATGCTCAGAGGTTGATCCGCCAACTGACACCGCTGTGTGCCCAGATTGCTGAAAACGCAAAAAAGGCGAGTCTGGACGAGTTAAGCTCTACTGCGTTCTTGGGGGACATTGCGGCCATGAAACACGAAACACAATATTCGAGGATTTTCCGCACATGACCAGTATAAACGGCCCTCTTCGCGTAGGTATTGGAGGCCCGGTAGGAGCCGGAAAAACTACTTTAACCGCCGCCTTATCTGAAGCGCTGCGCGATGTCTGTTCGGTGGGTGTTATTACCAACGACATATATACGCAGGAAGATGCCGAAGCGCTGATGCGCATGCAGGTCCTGCCGCGGGACAGGATCATCGGCGTCGAAACTGGCGGTTGCCCGCATACAGCAATTCGCGAAGACGCCTCGATCAATTTGGCCGCCGTCGCCGAGATGCAGACACGTCATCCGGATCTCGACATTGTTTTGATTGAAAGCGGAGGCGACAATCTATCAGCCACATTCAGCCCGGAACTGGCGGATCTGACCATCTACGTGATCGATGTCGCCGCAGGCGAGGAAATCCCCAGGAAAGGCGGACCGGCGATTACGAAATCGGACATCCTTGTAATCAACAAGACCGACCTTGCGCCGCATGTTGGCGCTTCGCTGGAGGTTATGGAACGTGATGCGCAAAGAATGCGTAAAGGACGGCCCTTCTTGTTCTCGTCACTTCGTCACAGAAGCGGGGTCGACACAATTGTGGATCTGCTTGTGAAAGGGGGAGGTTTAGAGGTTTCGAAAGCGAGTTAGCTCCCGAGACGAAGAGGCCAAGTTATCGATGCTCAAAGCTGATTGGACAAACCGAAAGCACGATCATCATTTTGGCATTTGTCTGGATGTAATATTTTGTTTTTGTTTGCAGGCTAACTGCAAACGAAATTCACCACGGCATTTTTGACAAAATTTGTTAAGAAAAACCTTTTCCTTGACCCGCTTGTTGCGTATCCCAGCTATCAGTAACCAGCGCATCGAATGGCAAGTTTTCGCAACCATCGGGTGACTTGCCGCGCTGTAACAAACCGCGAACGTCGTTGAAGCGGTGTTATGTGAAGCGATCTCTGGTTGAGTGATGGCCGTTCAGTGTAACAAGTACTAAAGGCTGCCTCGCGGGACAAAGCACTAATTCGCTGCGCTAGCGCCAAGGTCGGCAATCAAGGGCGCGCCTAGTGTTTTGGGCGCGCTCAGTTCTTCGACCTAATCCTGCCGGACTATGGCACTGTAGTCGCCGCGCAATTGAAGTGTCACCGCACCGACCATGTGGCGAAGGTTGTCATCCTTAGTCATGCGGTGGGTTGCGGCTCGCTTGAATTTCCTGAACGCGCTCAGGCCAAGTGGACCTAATATAGGCAAGAACGTCCCAAATATCGTCATCGGTGAGTGTATCCCAAAATCCGGGCATACCACTTTCAAAGCCGTCGACACCGCGCGCGGCTAACGCCTCCTCGCCACCCAACAGTGTGTATTCGAACAAAAGCTGGTTGTCGTGGTGCCAGGTATGCCCGGTCTCGTCATGGGGTGGTGCAGGCAGAATGCCGTTGTCGTCAGGCGTCTGCCAATCCAGCTGTCCTTCGAGATTGACGCCATGACAAGAGGCGCATTGTTCAGCGTATAGTGCCTGCCCACTGGTCAAATCCCGGTCGTCCATTTCATGACCGGCACTTGCACTCGTTGCGCAGCTGAAAATTGTGACGATCAAAAAGTCTCGCCTGCTCATGGGATACCTCAATTTGGTAGGGTCAAGACGCTGGTGAGCGTCGCGGTTGCCGCAAGGACCACCAGAATGATTACAGCTTCGATTTCAATGGAGCGCACCAAATGGCGGGCGGCTTTATTGTCCCCGGATTGCATGGCCGGAACGAAACGCAGTTTGTTTGCGACGGCTAACCTCAGGACCGCGCCCACGAGCACGAGTTTGATTAGCAGAGTTTGCCCGTAGCCCGTTGTCATTAACGCCCACATATCGCCAAGCAACATCCAAGCCATCAGCAGTCCCGCCAAAATCAACGCAGGGACAATAACCGAAGCCGCCTGCCCAAACCGATGCCCCAACATGGCCGCGTTGTTCAGATATTCTGGCCGTTGGGACAGGGCGCGCAACGGCCCAAGGATACCGATCCAAAACGCAACTCCCAGAAGGTGCAGGAGCAATAGCAAACGGACGCCGGTTTTCTCCAACGCGGGGACATGCCCGACCTGAGCAAATGACCAAAGCGCGAACAATCCGCCTGCAAGTGCGACCCATTGGCCGACTAGGGGTATAAATATCCCGAAGATTATCAGAACCGCCCCGACAACCCGATAGACGAGAACGTCGCCAACCGGGGTCTGCCACAGCAGACCGAGCATTTCTGGATCGGTCATACCATCAGCTCCGCCCGTAAGAGCTGCACCGCGCAGCATGAACCCAAGGACAGAGCCCGCAAGCGCAAGCCCCGCTAGCAGCGCAACCTGCACACGCGTCTTATCGCTCAGAGGTGACACCAAGTCGGCAAAAACGGCCCGAATGATCAACAGACCAGTCGCACCACCAATACCGACATAGAGCATCAGCTTGGACAGTATAGCGCCTATTCCCCATACATCGAGCATGGTCAGTCCACTGTGAATGTGAACTCGCCCTGCATGGCGTGCCCGTCTGCACCCAAGCCCCGCCATTCAATGCGATAGGTGCCTTCACCCATGCTTTGAAGCGGGAGCGCGAACGCGCGTCCAAAACTTGTCTGGTCTTCCAGGTCGAGCGTAACGGTGTGAGCTTCCTGATGGATCATGTTGACCTTTGTCAGGCGAATATCATCCGCGAATTTGAAACTGATCTCAGAGGGCACTACGGCAACTGTCGCGCCGTTTTCGGGTGTGGTGGTGTCCACGCTCGAATGGGCAAAAGCGTTTGTGGCAAGCATGGAAATCAATGCAAATGTGGTGAGCTTCTTCATTAAGAGGTTCCTCAATTTATTCCATTAGCGCGCTGGATTTCGCGGATGCAGTCGATGACCATAGCCACATCGCCACGAGTCAAGCCTTCAACCGGAGGCATGTCGCCAAACTGCCAGTGGTGGCTTCTGACGCCCATTGCCACCGCGCGTTGGAAGGACTCGTCCGCATGATGGCTGGGTTCGTAAATAACATGGATCAGCGGCGGCCCTGCGCCTTCAACGCCAACCGCATTGCTGCCGTGGCACGCGGCGCACGCGTTTTCGAAGATCCGTTGACCTATGGCCGCATTTCCTTCGATAGGCGGCATCTGAATTGCCACCATCGCGTTGCCCTCAGTAGGTGCAGATTGCGCGGCCTCCTCAACTGGGGCGGGGCGTAGAGTGATATAGGCAGCGACGGCTACCACGGCG
This sequence comes from Ruegeria sp. CDSB029, assembly GCF_059611125.1. Classification (NCBI taxonomy): domain Bacteria; kingdom Pseudomonadati; phylum Pseudomonadota; class Alphaproteobacteria; order Rhodobacterales; family Roseobacteraceae; genus Ruegeria; species Ruegeria sp. CDSB029. Next base: position 16,056 of record NZ_JBXWOX010000011.1, on the reverse strand, counting down.
CAAGTGCCGATCAGGAGATATTTTCGGTTCATATACTGGTCCTAACCTTGTGTAACAGAGCGGTGCCGCAAATAAATCGCAGCACACTGGAACGTGTTCACTGCCGTGAACAGCGTCGGAAATCTGCTTTAAGCGTTAGGTGGCCTGTCCGGGTTGTCCGGTTCATTGAGCGTCGAGAGGTTTGTTGCCTGTAGTGCCAACACGACCGCTGCTTGGTTAGGTTTGGTTTCGAATGCCTGCGTCGTGAGCGCGAGAACGTTACACAGGAATGGGTTGCATCCTTCATGCGCTGAGCTGCCCGGTTCATGCTGCCCGTCTTCGCTAGGAGCGACCAGCCCGTGGTTAGCGTGTTGCACCTCAACACTTGTCGCCATATGATCAATACAATGCCCGCCAACGCACTCATTAGCTAGCGCATGCGCGACGTTCCCAAGCCCCATTACAAGGATCAGAAAAACCGTAAGAAGTGTCGTGGTTATTGGCCGAAGGTGCTTCACGTGGCGAAGCTACCCCGGATTCTGACCGAACACAACGCGCGGGCCAAAGGGGCGCAATACCCAACGTCCGGCTACAGTGTACGCAATTGAGAAAGCATAGGGCATGAAACATTCCCGCTGTCGCAATTGGCTGTGAGTTCAGTCAACGCCACTTCCAAACGCTCAAGTTCCTTTATCTTTTCGCGCACATTGAAAACGTGGTGCTCAGCCAATTCCTTAATGGATTGGCAGTCTTCGCTATCGCCTTCGGATAATTCCAGGAGTGTCCTCGCATCGGCAAGCGGAAAGCCCAAGTCACGGCATTTCTTTAGAAACCGAAGCCGTCCAATGTCGTGCGTAGAGTACATCCGCCGGTTATTTGAAGCGCGTTCCGGTTTAGGCACGATCCCTTCGCGTTCGTAGTAGCGGATCGTTTCAATGCCGACACCGCTTTGACGGGATGCTTCCCCAATCGCAAACATGTGAGATGTTCCGTCTTGATCCTGTAGTCACTACAGAGGTTATACCAGTAATCGCCGCTTAGACAATTCCGCACAAAAAGGCGTCAGGAACAAAAATGCAGAAATACCTTAGCCTCAGTTACATAGGATCTCTGTCCGCGCTTGGCGTCGCGACCTGCTGCGTAATGCCCATGACAATGATGCTTCTAGGACTGGGCGGCAGCTGGTTAGCGATCTTTGGGAAGATAGCAGCAGCAAGCTTTTATGTTCTGGCGATTTCGACCACTCTTGTCGCGGTGTCTTGGCTGGTTTGTTATCAGCGCGGGTCATTGCCAAAGTTGAAGTGGTGGCTTTGGGGAACGACCGCGATGACCGGATTGGCTTGGGTTGTCGTGTTCTATGAGGCTCGAATCAACGATTTCCTGATTACGCAGATGTGAGACAATGATGGAACAAACTGTAGTGCTTGAAAGCACACTGACTTGCCCAAACTGTGGGCACAGTGAAACCGAAAAAATGCCTACGGATGCCTGCCAGTGGTTCTATGAATGCAAGTCATGCAGAACAGTCTTGAAGCCGTTGGAAGGCGACTGTTGCGTCTATTGCTCTTATGCCAACGTGCCCTGTCCACCAATTCAGTCGGGTAATGGCTGCTGCGGATAGTGTGAAGGATTCCGGTGTTGCTCACTTGGTGAACTTGCCACCGGAGGATTTCGACAATTTGCCCAACCGTTGCTCCGGTCTGTGATCTTGGGAAACGGCCCTCTGACTTCGTTTGGCGTGCTTCTCGCGACACTACGTCACGCGGCTTCGGCGGGTCCCACGGACACAACAGTGGTCATCGTTTCGGGCGCAGAAATTCAGCACCTCCCCGAATTATTAGAATTGGCCGAAAGTTGAACTTTGCAAGGTCAGCTTACTGCGCATTGTCGCCATTCAAGCCCGGCGTACCACTGGTCACTTTGGGCTCTGAATAGTCGTTCTCTGTAGCAGGTTTAAGTGGGTGGCTTGGAACCCATTACCGCCTTTGGTCACCTTTTGATGTCTCGCCGGTGCAGCAAGTTACAAACCACACATAGCCCACACCTAAATGATTGCCTGCTTCGCCGGTGTAGTTATTGGAAAAAGTAAATAGCCATAAGCATTGGCTCGCAAGCCCATCCTAAAGTAGTCAATGCCTTCGCCAAGCGCGTTCATAACTCTTGAATATGTTGGTGCCTCTACCCGTGGCCCGAAAATAACGCCTGTCAGCTTCATACCTGGCACTTGGTAATATCCCGGCACCCCCAAAAATGATGCCATTCGGAATTCTTCCTCATAGACCCAGTCATAGCTTTTTGATGTGGTTGCAATTTTTATTTTTTCGTAGGCAAGGTTTTCTATCTTGGAGCGTTGTTCACTTTCTGTAAGTCCGCTCAAGCTCATCGCCACACGCGTTTGGACGAAAAAGTCAAATGACGAAAACTCAGGGGGCTCTTCTTTCCAGTACTGCACAGGAAAGAAGGGCGGCCCTTCAACACCAGCCGTTGGATTTGCAGTCAACTGCAAGCAAATTCCTTTGATGGCGTCTGCATAGTGCCCCCACATCAGTGTATTCTGCCACCCTTTACTAAAGGATGCGACTACAGCTTGCTGTCTAACTGTCTCGTGAAACAGGGGGCTTTGGATATTACAGATATTGAAGTCCTGCTCTGAAATAGTCTCCGGCAAAAGCTCAAAATCCGGAAACTGTTTTGCCAGCAGATCGCGCAATTCACGGTGCCTAGACGTGAACTCATCGTAAGTACCTACCCGGTGACTAACGCATCCCTCAAATGGATCATTTTGAGTATCCAGGAAATTCAACCAAACCCTGTTATCCCGAAGTTGCTCAAGCTCTTCATCAAAGTGCTTGGAAGTTATTCCGCGATACCTAAACAACTTTTCTGGAAACCAACCGTTCATCATTCTGTCCGATCTATACACGCTAGCGGCGATCCTTAACGATGCCTTGCCACAAAATTGATAAAAAATACTTGCGCTCGTACACAGGGCTGACAGTGGTGTCACAAAACGAGAAAAGCAACTTAGGAAACTCAATAAGCATCCAACTTTGCAACGACCGACATGTGCGCGTAGCTGCCATTTGAAGCGAACCATGCCGCAAAGGCAGCGAACGGCAGCTTTGTGGCCATTACTTATTGCAGTTCGATAGAATGGCACAGCTGCAAATGGCGGCAAGCTTTCTTCCTCACCGATTTCCATTTTTGAGCCAGCGGGATTTGGACAAGCCAAACGCCTTTCACCGACAGGGTGAGGGCGCGGCCGTCTTCCTCCCGCGTTCGCCCCGTCGCAGATTCCTAGTAACAGGCGGCTTCGCCGTCTGGTCTGCAAATCAGCCCTGATTTCCGAAAGGGAAGTCGGATCAAACCAAACTGTCTGCGAGAGTATGAAATGCGGGCGGCGTGTTGGTTGATGACGCAAAGGTCAAACTCTACTGATGTCCAACGTTGGGGGTGCCTTCCGATGTCGAACATTCATCCCAACTCTGATCCAACTGTGACGGTTGGGTCAGGTTCGTGTGACGTTCAACAGATGTGGAACGTCACTGATACTTGACTCAATCGAAATCCAAAACCTCAACAAATCGGCCGATCACGTCATCCATTTCTGACGTAAACGTCAAGCAATTCTGACCCGGAGCGAGCAGAACCCCCTCATCGGCACTGCAAACGATAGTCGCCGAACCAGCTTGCCAAACAGCCCATTCACGAGCGTTAAACACAAACGCTTTAGTAAGGCGCCTTGGACAGCGTCATCAAAAACGCAACTAAGTCTGCAATCTCTTGCTCAGACAAATTCAATTGCGAGAGAATGGCTTCACCGTCGGCGTGCAGCCTTTCCGTATTGATTTTGCTGTAATGCCGGATCACTGCGTTCAGATCACTTAGGCTGCCGTCATGCATGTACGGTGCGGTTTCAGCCGCTCCGCGCAGGCTGGGCGTGCGGAAGGTTCCAAAATCAGCGTGGCTTCGACGTACATTTCGAACCGCCCAAGCACCTTGCTTATCCGGATCGTCATTCCAGTCGCCGTCCAGAGTATAGGGGCTTGAGAGTAAAAAGTTCAGTCCACCGAACCGCCCTTCGTCGACCTCGGTTTCATTCAGAAAGTATGGTACGCCAGCGTCATGGAACTCGTTGTTGGAAAATCTCGGACCATTGTGGCACAACACACAGTTTCCACGCCCTATGAACAGCTGAAGACCTCGCTGTGCAGCTTCGGGGTAGCTCGCAGCCGCTGCTAAATCTTGGTTCTCCAATGCATCACGGAATTCATCAAACTGTGTCCAGTCCGTAGCTAAAGTTTCCAAGTAGGCGGATAGAGTTTTGGCAATGTTCACCAGCACAAGCTCTGAATCTTGAACCTGTATGTCGCCAAATATGGCTTCAAATTCATCAATGTAGGTACTTTCTGAGATAGCGGTTTTTAGGCTATCGGCACTGTGGGCCATCTCTTGTTCTTCGATGATCGGATGCAGGCTGGCTGTCCAAAGGCTATCGCTTTTGCCACCCCACCCATACCAGCGGAGTCCGGCCAGGTTCCGCAGTGATGGAGTGTTTCGATCTAACAGTACACGGCCGAGCGCCCGCGCCTCTGGCGTTGTAAATGCCTGTTCAGGATCATGACAACTTGCGCAAGAAAGTGCACCGTCGACGGACAACACCGGATCGTTGAATAAGGCCTCTCCAAGCGCGATCGCTCTGGCATTGTTCGAAACCCTGTTGCTTGGGTCAGACTGGAAGGATGGTGGCCACGGTCCAAAGGAAAGCGTTTGTTCAATTTCGCCTGCAGATAACAAGACCTCTGCACGCACTGCACCTGTCAAGGCAATAAGCGCAGCTGTAACCCACAGCTTCATTTCAGCGTAACTTCTGACGAGTAGAAAATTGATTGGCCATTGATGTCGACATCGACCTGCAGTTCCCACAAACCCGGCATGTGAAACAGCATATCATCAACGCGGAACGCTCCGCCGCCCAAGGCGGTAACTTTGGGGGTATAGTTCATATCGTGTCGATGAGCGGGCATGATTGCATTCACACGCATTTGGCCCACGGCAGTTTCACTACAAATAGAAACCAGTACGGAAAACGGTTGAGCCAACGGAATTTCATCGACGGACAGATACACCTCGGGCGCGTTTTGAGCGTCCGAATTCATGCGTTGCCCCGTCGCCTCACAAGCAGCGGCCGCGCTGGACCAAATCATGAACCAGACGGCGCAGCGGATCATTCTGATGCCAGCAAACGTTCTGCGTTCGCATAGGCGATGTTGTCCGCAATCTGGTCCGGCAGCAAATCCAACCATTCACGCGAAAGATCTGCGTGGGGGCCGACATAGTACCAACGTTCCGGCGCAAATGTATCCGTACCGACCATAAACCGATCGGGATGGGCTTCGAACGCAGCCTTCCAATTCGGGTCGATACGGCCTCGTGAGGCCATGTCCGAACGAAATGCCAAATCGGCCCAAAGCCTGGGATAGGTATCCAGCGCGTCAACAACACTCGCCGGGTCGTCAAAGCCAGAATGGGCCCACAGTACCCGAGCTTCAGGCCAGGTTTCGAAGATCAGGTCAACTGCCTCTCGATCGCCGTGGTGGTGTAGAATGAGGTTCCGCTCTTTCGCCAGTGCAATCATGCGCTGGATGACCGGCGTCTTAATGTCGTCTCCGTAAGCGTGAAACTCGCCGATGGCTTCGTAGTCGTTCTTGGCCAGATTTTCTTCCAAATAGTCGATTACAGTTTCGTCGTGCATCCAGGTGTTGATTTCACCGCGGCGCCGGTAAGGGCGCAGTGCCGGAACAACGATATCTGGTGCTGCGGCCAACAATAGTTGAGTGCCATTGTCATCCGAGCTGGAGACCAGGGCTTTACGGACGCCCGCGTCCCGAAGGATTTTGGCCACCTGTTCGGGAGGAACCAGTTTGACGGCATCGTGGCTGTAATGAATATGCGCGTCAAAGATCGGGCGCTCTTCTGCGATGGCGGTATTGCAAAACAGCGCGGCACCTAAAATGAAGATATGTTTCAGCACCTCAAGCCTCCTCAATATCGTTCAGGATCTGGCAAGCTTCACATCGAATTTCACGTGGAAGAAAGGTTCAGTGATCTTACCAGAAAGCTCCATGCCATCCGGAAATTCCGAAACTGGCCTTTCGGCATAGGTCATCACCAGATCATCCCGAACACCAAAGACCGTATCTTGATCCAGATAAGGATCGTCGTCGGGGAAGATCTCGGTCACCAGAGATCGGTACCCCGGAGCCTTGACGATATAGTGCAGGTGTGACGGTCGCCAGGGATGGCGGCCGCAGGCGCGCAGGATGTCTCCGACAGGCCCGTCTGACGGTACCGTGTATTCAACTGGCTTGACGGTCGTGAATGCATACTTACCGTCGTCACCCGTGGTCATCAGGCCGTGAAAAGAAAAGGTGTCCTGTTCTTCGTCCTGACTTGCATACATTCCATTCGGTGCGGTTTGCCAGATATCCAGTTCTGCACCGGAAATCGGATTACCATCGGTATCCCGGATTACGCCTTCAGCAAGCAGCACAGGTCCACCGTAGTGGCGCTTCATATCCCCGCCGAATGGCAGAGGCGGCGCGCCAGAGACATGAAAAGGGCCAAGCACTGATGAACTTGTTGCATCAGAACTAGAATGCAACATGTCCACCAATGACGAAAGGCCCAGCACATCCGAGGCGAGCACGAATTCATGCCTGTCCTCGGTTTCCACCGCAGCGCAGCCCTCCAGAAATGCAATCCCGGCGCGCCATTCGTCATGTGTCAGGTTGGTTTCCCGCGCGAAATCGTGGAGGTGTTTGACCAGAGACCCGATGATCTCTCGCATCCGCGGATCGGTGTCCTTGGACAGGTATCCCATGAACACGTCGGTGATATTGTCTTTGGTGACAGAGCGCATCTGGGCCTCCTTAAATCAGGGCAAGGCTGAGGATCGGGAACTCGATCAGAATAAACAGAACGATCAGCATCACGAACGCAAAGGGAAGCGCGCCCATGAACACGTCTTTGAGTGATATCCGGTCATCATTGATCGTCGATTTGATGACGAAGCAAGATATGCCCAAAGGCGGGGTCAATAGTCCGATTTCGGCTCCGACTACGGTGACGATCCCGAACCAGATCAACGACATGTCCAGCGCTTCGGCCATGGGCAGGAACAGCGGGACGACGATCAGAATGATGGACGCCGTATCGAGCAAAGTTCCCAGAAAAAGCATCAAGAGGACGTAGAGCAGCATGATCGACCAAAAGGACGCTGAATTCCCCGCAAGTAAGTCCTGCAACTGATTGGGCAGCCCGGCCAGTCCCAGCATGCGGCTGTAAATCGAAGCTGCTGTAATCAGGAACAAGATCGCCGCTGTAATATGACCAGTTTCCAGCAACGCGTCCCAGAACGCTCTTGGTGTCATAGACTTGCGTACGACTGCGATCACGAGCGTAACCAGTGCCCCGGCGGCACCCGCCTCGACAGCGGTTAGCCATCCTGTGTAAATGCCACCGAGCACTACCGTGATAATGAACAATGTGGGAAGGGTCTTGGATGCGATCTCGCGCCCGGACATCCATTCGGTGTCTTCGACGACCCGGCCGCCCACAAATGCAGGGGTGAAACGGCCCATAAACCAGATCGCACCCACATAAGCTATCGCCAGCATGATCCCCGGAATGACCCCTGCCAGGAACATGTCCCCCACAGATTGTTCAGCAACAAAGGAGTAAATGATCAACATGGCCGATGGTGGGATGATCATACCCAAAACCGAAGACCCAGCTACCACGCCAACAGCAAAGCGTGGGTTGTAATCCTGCGCCATCATTTGCGGGACCGAGACCTTGGTGAACACGGATGCAGACGCAATGGACGACCCGGTAACGGCCGCAAACACGGCATTTGCTCCGACGGTCGCCATTCCGATACCGCCTTTGACCTTGCGAAACCGCATGGTCATGACTTCGTAAATGTCCCTGCCTAGTCCCGCTTTTGAGACGATAAGCCCCATAAAGGTAAACAGTGGGATGGTCGCGAAACTGTATTCCATCGCGCTGTCGCCTACCGCAACCTTCAGCAGGTTGAGCGCAAGCGTGAAGTTGTCTCGCATCAGCCAGATCGACACGAAGGAGACTACGCCCAGAGCTATCGGAATGTAGACGCCTGCGTAGATCAAAAAGACGATGGCAACGACCGAGATCAGGCCAATCTCAATCGGCGTCATTCTGCAGCCTCGTCATGTTCAGGGGTCCGGACAAGCTGCGGGCGGTCCTGCGCCGTGACGACCTTGAGCAGGAAGATCACGCAGGCAAGCGCAGTACCGCACGCGATGACCAGTTTGACCGGCCACCATGGCAATGTGAAAAGACCGGGTACTCCGAAGTAGTCCTGTGTCTCCCACATATGAAGAAATTCTGGGAAGGTTACATACGCAATCAAAGCCATAAAGATTGCCGAAATGGCGTTGATGATGCGCCTCAGGCTGGCTGTCAGACCCGGGCGGCGATGGTGCAACAGGTTCAGGAACCCGTCTGAGCGCGTCAGCCGATCCACTCTGACGACGTCGGCCAACTGTAGGAAAACAATCATCACGACTGAAAACTGGACCATTTCGTAGGTCCCGCGCAAAGGGGCTGAAAACAGGCCACGCGCAATGACATCGACATTCAGAATGACCACCAACGCGAGGACGACAAGCGTACCCAAGGCGTTGGCGGCGATTGCGAGCGAATTGGCGACCCGCGACAGGCCAGCAACTGCGGTCTTCAGCATGAAAGGCCCCTTTCGTGGATCGCCAGACAGTTATTCAGCCGTCCAGTCACGTACACCGATGAATCCGGCGTCCTGAAGCTTGCCAAGGTAGGCGGCCAGCATCTCTGTGCCCTGCTCGCCATTGTCGTTCAGCGTCGCAGCCCATTCCTGCGCGACATTCGGCATGGCGTTTGCCCAAGCGGCACGGTCTTCGTCCGAAACCTCAACAATTGTTCCACCCGCTTCAACATACGCATCCCGCGAAGCAGCGGCGCGGTCCATCGCGATGCCGGCGACATGGTCACGGTAGTCGATGGCGACGGCCTCCAACACGTCTTTGACTTCGTCCGGGAGGCTAGCCCAGTAGTCGGCATTGACGGTGATGGTCTTGGAATTCACTGCTCCCAGATCAGCCTTGAGCATGTAAGGTGCCACTTCCGCGATCTTAAACGTCTTTGCGGCTTCGGGCCAAAGCATGCCGCAATCGACGAGGCCGGTTTGAAGCATGTTGTAGAAATCGGTTAGCCCCCCGCGTACACCGGCGGCATCCTTGATCCCTTCAAGATAACGCAAGTTCAGGCCTGCTCCCGCGATTTTGCGGCCCTCAAGATCGGCAACCGAAGAAACAGGTTCCGTGCAGAAAATTTGATAGGTGTCGAGCACAACGCCCGTGGCAAGGTAAACTTGGTTCTGTGCAGCAAACTCGTTCTGCATCGCAGGATATTCGCGCGCGATTTCATCCACTGCCTTGGCCACGGCACGGGAGTCCGATGCCACGAAGGGTGTCGAACCGGATATGCCCTGGCTGGGCAGCTTAGAAGAATGAAAGATGGTTGTGACGATACCTATGTCGCCAAGGCCAAGCTGAATCCCTTCCAAAACGCCTTTCGGCTTAACGATTGAACCGCCGTAGTTCTCTTGCCAGTTCATTTTATAGTTGCCGGACTCGCCCAGCCGTTTGTCCACTTCTGGAATGAAGTAGTTGGTGAATTCTTTCACCCACAAAGCGCGGTCGGGATAGCCATCAATTACGACGGCAGAGATGGTCTCTTCTGCCGCGAGAGGCATCGCCATGATGCTTGCCAGAGCAGCGCCCACTAGGCTGCGTTTGGTCCAGTTTTTCATTTCTCTCCTCCCAGAAAGTTGGGTCTTTTTTATTTTTTTGCTTTGACCCAGTTGACGGTCAGGTCCGTGCCTGCCGCTTCAAACAGTTTTGCGATCGCGCAATACTTGGCTGTCTCCTCGCCCACGCGCGTCAGTTCCTCCTGACTGGCGGGCGTCTCACAATTCACGGTGAGTTCGATTTCCGGAAACGGAACATCGATCTCCTCTTCCATCAGCACGCCACGCCGGTCCAACCTGCATTTCGCGTCGATTGTCACCGTGCCGAGTTCAACTCCCAACCGATGTGCGTTCTTGTGCCCGATGACATTTGTACAGGCGATCAGGGCTGCCATTGCGGTTTCGGTCGGAGACGGACCAAGATTTGTCCCGCCGCGTTCGACGGGTTCATCGACAACAACATCAAGATCGCGAATTGGTATCTCAGTGCGCGCATGAGTCGGGCATTGAGCTGTCGTGCGGTAAGTCACGACAGGTTTTACTTTCATAGCCACAGCGTCACTTCCTCAGGCATAAGAGCAAACCTTTTCGAATGGAAAACGTGGAAGCTTCTGGAACAATCCGGTCTCGTCCGCGTAGCCCAGATTGCAAAGAAAATTGGACTTGAGCGTCGTGCCCGCGAAGAACTCCTCATCGACGATCTTGTTCGAAAAACCTGACATGGCGCCGACGTCCAACCCGACCGCCCGGGCCGCAATCATGAAGTAAGCGCCCTGAAGCGTGCCATTTCGAAAGGCCGTGTCTGCCACGTAGTCGGGCTTGCTTTTGAACAATGACCGACGATCTTCGTGCGGGAAAAGAAAGGGCAGTTCCTTCCAGAAGTCCATGTCATAGGCAATGATCGCCGTGACCGGAGCATCCATCATTTTTGGCACATTCTTCGGCTTTAAAGACTTTGCAAGCCGCTCTTTCCCTTCGGGACTTTTCACGAAAACGAAGCGCGCGGGCAACGTATTCATGCTGGTCGCGCCGTTGATCGTAATGTCGTAGATCTCTTCAAGTATGTCGTCAGAAACAGGCTTGTTGGTCCACGCGTAGTGCGATCTGGATTCGCGCAGGATCAAGGCAATCGCGTCATCCGACAAACGTGGAATGCGATCGCGCAGATCGCGATGATCCTGCTGCGCCTTGGCGCGAAGTGCCTCCAGCTCTGCCCCGGTTGGTGCGCTCATGTTGCGGCCACCTTTGACTCGGTGTCCTTTTCGTCGATGATCGGGCTGGCGCAGATTCCGATGCCTTCAATTTCGACTTCGACGGTTTCACCCGGCTTCAGCCAACGGGGATTGGGCTTTTTGGCGTGACCGACACCCGGTGGTGTGCCCAACGCAATCAGGTCTCCGGGTTCCAGAGTGGTGTATTCCGAAATTGTCGCAATGACCTGACGAACGCCCCAGATCATGTTGGCCGTGTTCGAGCTTTGTAAGATTTCATCGCCCACGCGGCTTTCGATCTTCAGACCGGAAGCCCCTTCGGGCAGTTCGTCCGGCGTTACGGTGAAAGGACCGATCGCTCCCGTATCATCGAAGTTTTTGCCCGGCGTCCATTGAACGGTTTTGCGCTGATAATCCCGCAGCGACCCGTCGTTGAACACGGTGTAGCCAAAGACATAATCCAGTGCGTCCTCTTCCGAGATATGCCGACCTCTTTTTCCAACGATCAGCATAAGCTCGGCTTCGTAGTCTAGCTTCTCAGAACAGGTAGGCCGCACCATGGGCTGCCCCGCCGCCATGATCGAGTTTTTCCCGCGCATGAAAAGCGTCGGATACTCCGGAATATCATATCCGCCTTCCTTGATGTGGTCCGTGTAGTTCAACCCCATGCAAATGATCGTGCCGGGCGCGACCACCGGCAATGCTGGCTTGATAGACGACACAGGCACACTGTCTGCGGCGGCGATTTTGTCAGACAGTGAGTCGGCTAGCTCAGGCTTGGCTATAAAACCCATCAGATCGGAACCGACGGTAGCGTCCAAAGCCGTTAAATTCACTGCGTTTTCACCGTTCACAGCAAAGACCGCAGTGCCTTCCGAGGTTTCTCCCACCAGGTATTTCATTTTCACCATCCATGTCAGTTCGCTTGATTTTTGCCGACTATTTTGCAATATGTCAAATAATATCGATTTTTTTTGGAGATCCGCGATGGTTGCTTGGGCAGATTATAAATCAGAAGCGAAAAGCCGTGGCGCACTGGCACTGGAGCTTTATGTTGCACTCAGCACACCGACCAAAGCGCCAGAAGACGTAAAAGCATCCCTTCCGGATCACTTGGCGTATCAGGCGGATCTTGAACGCGCGGGAAAGTTGGCTTTTGCTGGGCCGATGTCGGATGAAACCGGCGAGCATATGCAAGGAATGGGCCTGATCATCTATCGAGCCGACAGCCTTGAATCCGCCCGGAAGCTGGCGGAAGACGATCCTATGCACAAAAGCGGGGCGCGTAGCTTTGTACTTCGGCGCTGGTTGATCAACGAAGGCTCGATTAACCTTTCAGTTGGTCTATCGACTGGAACGAGTGCCTTCAGTTAAGTGCACTCAAGAGTATTTGCCGCGAAATAGGAACAGTCGGATATGGACGCCATGCTTGATACTGAGGGCAAAGAGACATCAGCCACTCATGGAGCGTATCGAAGGCTGCGCGAAATGATCCTGACCGGCGAATTGCCGCCCGGACAAAAACTCAAGATCGAACAGCTTCGCGGGCTTTTGGACACTGGCGCTAGTCCGGTTCGTGAAGCGCTTAGCCTTTTGACTTCAGACATGTTGGTCGAACGGATTGATCAGCGTGGATTTCGGGCAGCGCCAGTCAGCAAGTGTAACTTTGAGGAAATCCTTCTGCTTCGATGCAACCTTGAAGAAACCGCGTTGCGCGCTTCCATCACCAATGCGGATGCGGCCTGGGAAGATCGGCTTGTCTTGCGTCACCATCATATGAAAAAGGCCAGCCAGAACGGGGCGCGAGACTTTGAGGACGCTCACAAGGCGTTTCATATGGCCTTGTTGGACAATTCGAAACTGCCGTTGCTGCTGCGGTATTGCTCGCAGCTATATGACCTGAACATTCGCTACCGCTATCTGGCGGCCGGCGGGTCGAGCTACAAAAAGCGAGACATCGCCGCCGAACATCAGCAAATCCTGGACGCCGCATTAAATCACGACGCAGACAGCGCAACTCGGCACTTGATCGATCACTACCGCCGAACAGGTGAGTACCTTAGCAGCCAGATGGAGCCCTGAAATGCAGCGGAATTGGTTTCTGGGTGATCTACTAAACCAATTGCTGGACCGTCCCGACAAAAGGCGTGGCAAGGATGACCAACGATCCATTGCCGAGCTATGTGAGGCGCTTCTGTCCGCAGAGGGTGAAGTATCGGGTTTCACACTGGCATCTACGATTCTTGATCGCTACCACACTCTGGATGATCCCGAGAAGTTAGACTTTTTTACCTATTTGAATGACCATCTAGAGCTAGACGCCGATCAGCTTTCCCAAACGGCGCGCCTCTACGTCAATGATCGAAGTGTCGAGCTTTATCAGAAGCTTAATGAGTTTTCAGAGCCAAGGCGGCAAGAGTTGTTACGCCGTTTGAACCAGCCGTCTGGTGCGACGCAAGAACTTGTGGCCATGCGCGTCGATCTGCTGCGCTTTCTCAAATCCAACCTCGAACTCAAGCGAACTGATATCGATTTCGTCCATTTGTTGCGCAGCTGGTTCAACCGGGGCTTTCTTGTCCTCAAGCAAATCAGCTGGGACACCCCTGCCCGAGTTCTGGACAAGATCGTCGCCTATGAGGCGGTACACCAGATCAACGATCTGGACGATTTGCGGCGAAGGCTCTACCCGCCGGACCGTCGTTGTTTTGCGTTCTTCCACCCTTCGATGCCAGATGAGCCGCTGATATTTGTCGAGGTCGCTCTGACCGTTGAAATCCCGGATGCAATAGATACGCTTCTATCCGAAGCACGAGAACCGATCGAAGCCGAGCAGGCAAAGGTCGCGGCGTTCTATTCCATTTCAAACTGCCAAAAGGGTTTGGCGGGCATCAGCTTTGGGAATCTATTGATAAAGCAGGTTGTGACCGAGCTTTCGCGAGAGCTTCGCGGGCTTGATACCTTTGTGACATTGTCGCCGATACCGGGGCTAAACCGGTGGCTGGCTGGTGAAACAGACCACCCAGAACACGGGCATGCCGCCGAGGCCGTGCTTGCAGAAACAGCAGCACCGCAGGACACGCGCGCGATGGCTGCCCGATACTTGATGTTCGCCAAGCGCGAAGATGGGATGCCACTGGACCCTGTGGCCCGCTTTCATCTGGGCAATGGCGCCGAGCTTCATGAAGTGCATGCCGAAGCCGATCCCTCGCCGAACGGACGCGCCCAGTCCGGAGGTGCGATGGTCAACTACCTTTACGATTTGAACAAAACAGAACGTTACCACGAAGAATTCGCGACACGTGCCACGATCCAAGCCTCGCGTTCAATTCGCGCGGCTTCAACTGCGACGCTTGCGGTAAAGCCTAGGAAAAATACAGCGTGACTAATACACTTTACGACAGTTTGTTTGCCCGCCACGAGGGCAGCACGGCTCCATTCCTGGAACTCGATAATGGCCAGGTAGTCTCTTATGGCGCGTTTCTGCAGCGCACCGCCCAGATCGCGCATGTCTTGCAGAACAGCGGAGTTTCTCCTGGGGATCGCATCGTCGTGCAGGCCCCCAAGCTGGCTGATACGATTGCGCTCTATGCCGCTTCGGTTCAGGCAGGTGCTGTCTACCTGCCCCTTAACACTGCCTATACCATGGCAGAGTTGGACTATTTCATCTCTGACGCACAACCTGCGTTAATCGTTTGCGACAGCAACGACAAAGTTGAATTCGAACAAATGGCGACCCGGTCTGGTGCAAAACTGCTGACCTTGGGTGGCGAAAATCCAAGCCTGAGCCGCGAAGCGGACGCACAGCCTTGTGTATTTGAGACCGTGGATCGTGCGCCAGAAGACCTCGCAGCGCTTCTTTACACATCAGGTACAACGGGCCGGTCCAAGGGCGCGATGCTCAGCCACCGAAACCTGCTTTCCAATGCCCAAGCCCTTGCGGATTTGTGGGGTATCACCGACGCTGATCGCCTGCTTCATGCGCTGCCAATCTTTCACACACATGGGCTTTTCGTGGCGATGAACACATCACTACTCGCCGGTTCCAAAGTGCGGCTGATGGAAAAATTCGACACTGGTATGATCTTGGAGGAATTGCCCCACTCGACCCTTCTGATGGGTGTCCCCACTTTCTATACCCGATTGCTGGCGGATGACGGTTTCACCGAAGAGATTACAGAGAACATGCGTCTGTTTGTTTCCGGCTCAGCCCCGTTGCTGGCCGAGACCCACCTAGCGTTCGAAACGCGCACCGGCCACCGCATCCTTGAGCGCTATGGAATGACCGAGACGAACATGAACACCTCGAACCCCTATGACGGTGAGCGTCGCGCAGGAACTGTCGGCTTGGCGCTTCCCGGCACCGAGCTGATCGTTACCAATCCTGAAACTGGAGAACCGCTGCCCCGGGGCGAGGTTGGAATGATCGAAGTACGAGGGCCCAATGTGTTCCAAGGCTATTGGCAAATGCCCGAGAAAACCGCCGAAGAGCTACGGGAAAACGGGTTCTTCATCACCGGTGATCTGGGTCAATGCAGCGAGGATGGTTATCTGTCGATTGTTGGTCGGTCAAAAGACCTGATCATAACTGGTGGTTACAACGTCTACCCCAAAGAAATTGAAGACGTCTTGAACGACATCGACGGCATCCTGGAATCGGCAGTTTTTGGCATTCCCGACACCGAATTTGGAGAAGCAATTATTGCTGCTTTGGTTGCCGAGCCTGGAGCACAGCTTCAGGTGGAACAGATCGACTCGATCATCAGAAACAAGCTTTCGCGATTCAAACATCCTCGCCGCTACGAACTCGTCCAAGAGTTGCCACGAAACACAATGGGAAAGGTCCAAAAGAACGTACTGCGCGATCAGCGCACAGAAAAGGAAACCGCGTCGGCAATATCCTAGCAGATCTGCCTTAAGCCTCAAACAAACCATGACCTTTTGATCTGAAAATACCCTACGACTTGAACCGCCACCTCATCAGGAGATTGACCATGACTCGCATGACGGCAAAAGACTTCGACCAGGAACTTCTGGACCTGT